>JAGBDD010000186.1 GCA_017937685.1 Thermoguttaceae bacterium
AAAAACGCACCGACTCGCCGGAACGCACGGAGCGTTGCACGCGCATGTCGGCGGACGTCGCTCGTAAGACGGCGGAGCTGCTGAACCTGAACGCGGCGCCCGGAATCGCCGCGGACGCCGCGCCGATCGTTACGTTCAAACGGCAGGAACCGTCCGCGACGTGTTACTCTTGCCACGGCAAAGGCAAAAAGAACTCCGACGTCATCGCCAAGATGAGTTGCAACGAGTGCCACGATCAAGCGGTCGACCACAGCGAGAAAAAATAAACGGAAACCGACGAGTTAACGTCGCGCAAAACGAGCGTCGAAACGATTTCGACGCTCGATTTTTTTCATTATTTTAAGTTCAAGGAGTTAAGGAACGATGACGACCGCGCAACCCGGGTCGCGAGAAATTCGACTTCCGAAGACGCCGCGCTACTTGGCGCCTTTCCACGCGAAACTTCATCCGCACTTTTTTGCCGACGTCTTGGTGATCGGCGGCGGATTGGCGGGGCTGACCGCGGCGCTTTCGGTCGACCCGTCGTTGACGGTGTTGGTCGTCTGCAAAGCCGGGCTGACGAACTCGAACAGCGTCAAGGCGCAGGGCGGGATCGCGACCGTTTGGGACGTCCCGGACGACAAATTCGAGAATCACGTCAAGGACACGCTGATCGCGGGAGGCGAGCTTTGCGACCGCGAAACGGTCGAGTTCGTCGTGCGGAGCGGCCCGGACGGCGTTCGCAAGTTGATGGAGTACGGCGCTCGGTTCGACCGCGACGAAAACGGCGAAGTCTTGCTCGGTCGCGAGGGCGGGCACGACCATTTCCGCGTCCTGCACGCCAACGGCGACTCGACCGGCGCCGAAATTATCCGCGCCGCCGTCGAAGAGGTGAAGCGCCGCCCAAACATTCGCGTTTGGGAAAATACGTTTACGCTCGACTTGCTCACCTACGACGGCTTCTGCCGAGGCGCGGTCGTCTATTGGGAAAAAGAGCGCGAAACCGAGTTGATTTGGGCGAAACAGACAATCTTGGCGACCGGCGGCTTCGGTCAAATTTACCGCGAAACGACGAATCCGGACGTAGCGTGCGGAGACGGCGTCGCGATGGCGTTCCGCGCCGGGGCCGTCTGCCGCGACCTCGAGTTCGTTCAGTTTCACCCGACCGTTCTTTACATCGCCGGGGGGAGTCGCAGTCTCATCACCGAAGCGATGCGCGGCGAGGGCGCTTGGCTCGTCGACAAAAACGGCGACCGCTTTATGGCCGAGTACGACGAACGGGGCGAACTCGCGCCGCGCGACGTCGTTAGCCGCTCGATCGTTCGGCAAATGGCGAAAACGAACTCGTCGAACGTTTTTCTCGACCTGACGCGCAAGGACGCCGACTGGATTCGCGGACGTTTCCCGGGGATCGCGGCGATTTGCGCCGAGTTTGGCGTCGACATTACGAAAGATCGCATTCCGGTGCGACCGGGCGCCCACTACGCGATGGGCGGCGTCCTGACCGACCGCAACGGTCGCACGACGTTGAAGGGACTTTGGGCCGCCGGGGAAGTCGCGAGCGTCGGTCTGCACGGCGCGAACCGGCTGGCGTCGAACAGCTTGCTCGAAGCGCTCGCTTACGGCGAAACGACCGGGCGCTTGGCCGGGGAAATCGCGCTCCAAACGACGGACGAATATCGGGCGCTTCCGCTCGAAAATCCGCCGCTTCCGTCCGGTTCGAGCGCGGCGATCGACGTCGCGGACGTGCGCAACTCCTTGAAAAGCGCGATGTGGCGGCTCGTCGGCGTCGTTCGCGACGAAGCGGGGCTCTCCGAAGCGGAGCGTTATATCGACGATTGGTCGAAAATTCTGTTTTCGAAGCAATTTTCGGAGATCGCCGCTTGGGAAACGCAAAATATGCTGACCGTCGCTCGAATGATCGTCGCCGGAGCGAAAGAGCGTCGGGAAACGCGCGGGGCGCACAACCGGAGCGACTGCGCCGATTTCGACCCGAGCGTTCCGGCGGTTCACTCGCTTTTTGTTCCGGAAACGAACTGAAAAAGCGGTCGACCGACGCGTCGCCGTCGCGAGAGCGTTTTGGGCTCGAAAGCCGTTCGGCGCGCGTCGGGGCGTTATCTTAATTTTGCGCTTCATTAATTAAGGGCGAGTTTAACGAGAGCCGAGCGTCGACGGCGCCGCGACGATTTCGCGACGTCGTCGACCGACGGCGGAGAAAACGAACGAAAAACGGCGAAAACGACGTCGGAGGCAAGCGTCGCGAAAGGAGCGAAAACGATGGAGCTTTTAACGTCGATATTTTACGTGGTTCTCGGCGCGGCGGCGTTGATCGTCGGAGGCGAGGCGTTGGTGCGCGGCGCGAAGAAAATCGCCGCGAAAATGAAAATTTCGCCGCTGGTCGTCGGCTTGACGGTTGTCGCGTGTTGCACGAGCGCGCCGGAGATGGCGGTTTCCTTCTCGGCGGCGCTACAGGCGACTCCGGAGAACCCCGGCGTCGCGGACGTCGCGCTCGGAAACGTCGTCGGGAGCAACATTTGCAACGTTTTCTTGATTCTCGGCGTCTGCGCGTTGATTCGACCGCTTTCGGCGTCGCGTCAAACGGTTCGACGCGAAAACCCGATTATGATCGCCGTTGCGCTCGCGACGCTTTTGCTGGCGGCGTTTTGCGTTCGACCGGACGGCGCGCATTGCCTGCCGCGTTGGTCGGGCGCGCTTTTGCTAGCCGGGTTCGTTCTTTACGAATGGCTGACCGTCCGCCGAGCAAAGCTCGACGAGGCGGCGACGAACGGCGAAACGTCCCAAGAAACCGCGACTTCCGACGAGCCGACGGCGGCGCAAACGCGTTCGGCGGCGCTCGAATGGGCGGTCGCGCTCGGAGCGATCGCGCTCGGCTTGGCGCTTCTCGTCGTCGGGGCGAAATTCTTCGTCGGCGGCGCGGTAACGA
Organism: Thermoguttaceae bacterium; assembly: GCA_017937685.1. GTDB lineage: Bacteria > Planctomycetota > Planctomycetia > Pirellulales > Thermoguttaceae > RUG369. The sequence goes on from JAGBDD010000186.1 coordinate 2,924, forward strand.
TCGCTCGAGCGATCGGCGTCAGCGAGTTGGCGATCGGGTTGACGTTGGTCGCGCTCGGCACGTCGCTTCCGGAACTGACCGTTTCGGCGATCGCGACGTTTCGCGGCGAAACCGACGTCGCGCTCGGAAACGTCGTCGGGAGCAATATTTGCAACATTTTGCTGATTCTCGGCGGGACGGTTTTGCTCGTTTCGGGCGGAATCGGGATTTCGGCGCAGTCGCTTTACGTCGACTTGCCGATTATGCTTGGCGCGGCGGCGCTCTGCGGTTGGTTTTGCTTCACCGGACATAAAATTCAACGCTGGGAGGGCGCGATGTTTCTCGCCGCTCAAATTGCGTATTCGGTTTATTTAATGCAATTCGCCGCTTAACGCGAGCGGAAGGAACCGAACGAAAGCCGACGTCGGGACGCAACGGTCTCGGCGTCGGCGTTTTTGTTTCTTGGGCGCGAAATTCCTTGACTTTCGGCGCGTTTTCGGCGATAATGGGGCGAAGTAAGCGGCGAGTCGTTCGGCGCTTTCGATAAAATACGTCGATTGGGAAAAGGAGAGAAAGATGAAAAACGCCGGATTCGCCGCCGTCGCGCTTTTGGGGGCGGTTTTCGGTTGGGGCGCCTCTTTTGACGCCGCGTCGCAAGCCGCCGAAAACGATGAAAACGCCGCCGATTCGAACCGCGTCGCCGTCGAGTTGCAAGACGACGGGCGGGCGCTGATCAACCCCGGAATGGGGTGGACGATGCACTTTTATTCGAACGTGCCGACGAATTACGGGAGCCGTCTCGAACCGTCGGACACGCTCGACTGGTTCGAAGGGTGTTCGACCGTTTATTTGCGCCTCCCTTGGGCGTTCCTCGAACCGGAAGAGGGCGTTTTCAACTGGTCGATGGTCGACGCGCCGGCGCAACGCTGGATCGAGCGCGGGAAAAAAGTCGCGTTCCGCTTCACGACGTCGGAAAACTGGCTCGAGTACGCGACGCCGAAATGGGTCTTCGACGCCGGAGCGAAGGGCGTCCGTTACACTTGGGGGAAAGGGCCGCAACCGGACGGGCATTGCGTCGACCCGGAGTTCGACGACCCGATCTATCTTGAAAAATTGCGCAACTTCCTCGCCGCGGCCGGGCGTCGGTACGCGAACAACCCGAACGTCGCGTTTATCGACGTCGGCACGTACGGGATGTGGGGCGAAGGGCACTCGAACCTCGGCGTTTGGGCCGACGCGTCCTTTTCGCGAATGGACGCCGAGCGGACGTTGAAGGTCGTCAAGACGCATATCGACCTGCACCGCGAATACTTTCCGGGCGTTTTGCTTTGCGTTAGCGACGACGTCGCGGGCGCCGAGAAGCCGGGGCGCGACTTCCCGGAAACTGATTACGCGCTGTCGCAAGGCGTAACGCTCCGCGACGACAGCATTCTCGTGCAACCCGCGCCGCGGCAATGGTTTCACGACGAACTAGCGCAAAAGTTTTGGCCGACGCTTCCGGTGATTCTCGAACACGAACACTATCTTCCGTCGAAGGAGCGCGGCGCTTGGGACGACGAAAAACTGATCGAGTCGGTTGAGCGTTACCGCGCGTCGTATATGTCGATTCACTGGTTCCCGGAGGTCGAATGGGAAGGCTCGAAAGACGCGATTCGCCGAATCAACCGCCGTTTGGGGTACCGTCTTTTCCCGTCGCAAGTCGTTTATCCGAAGTCGGTTAAGATTGACGAGTTTTTCGACGTTTCCTGGACGCTGCAAAACGTCGGCGTCGCGCCTTGTTACGACGGCGGTTTTGTCGCGCTGACGTTGAAGGACGCGAAAGGCGGCGTCGTCGCGGTTTTGGTCGACGAAGGGTTCGACGTGAAAGAGTTGAAGACGGCGGAACCGGGCCAAGCGCCGCAAGTCGAGCGAACGAACCGTTTCCGCGTCGGTTGCGTCGGGCCGACGACGCAACCGGGCGAGTACGACGTTTACGTCAGCGTCGGAAAGCGCGACGGAACGCCGGTTTACGAACTGCCGCTCGGCGACGCCGACGCGTCGCGCCGTTACCGAATCGGCAAAATCATTCTCGAAGCGAAGTAAAATAAGGCGTTAACGGTTTTAACTCGCTAAATTTTCTCAAACGGCGCTCGTTTTCTTTTGGTCGGGCGCCGATATTTACTTTTTCTTTATACGGCGTCGCAATTTGCGCGGCGTCGAAAATTTGACGGAGACGCTACGTCCCGACGCAAGACTTCGAAAGCGGTATTCGCCGTTATCCTTGGACTTATCGTCGGGGATAAACGACGAAACGACGCCGCGTCAAAAGGAAAACGCGGCGTTCTTAACCGTCGCCAAAAAAGAAGTCGGCGGTTATTTTAAGAAAGTCGAACTCCGTTCAAAAAAGCCCGAACGTCGAGCGGAGCGTTAGCGCGACGCCGAGTAAAATCGCCGCCGTTCCGAAGACGGTTCGCGACGTCTTGCCGATATTGCCGACGAGACCGAAAACGTCGCCCAAACGGTTCCCTTGAAACGCGAGAACGTAAGCGCAAAGCGCGACCGGCAAAGCGGTTGCGACGCCGAAAACGCTTGAAAAAAGGAGCGGCGATTCGAAGCGAATCGCGAGCGCGACGGTCGCCAAAAAGGCCGCCGCCGACGTCGGGCAAAACGCCGCCGCGAAGAGGAACCCGAGCGGCGCCGCGCTCCAAAAGCCGAGCTTGTCGACGAGCGCGCGGGCTTTTTCGACGTTCGCGCCGCCGGGAATCGGAACGTAAACCCAACCGAGAAGGACGGTTCCGAAGAAAATAATCGCCGGGCCCAAGAGACCGCGAAGATTGACGGTCGCCCAACGAATCCAACTTTCGATTCCGGTTTCGAGCGCGAACGACGTCGCAAGCCAAGCGAAAAGCGCGTAAGCGGCGACGCGACCGACCGCGTATAAAACGCCGGAAAGCAAGACGTTGCGCGGCGAGTCGAGCCGTCGAGCGACGAACGCGAGCGCCGCTAAATTGGTCGCGAGGGGGCAAGGGGAAATCGACGTCTGCAATCCGAGCGCGAACGCTCCGAGGAGCGCGAGCCAATAAGCGTCGTTCATTTTTAACCTTTTCTTTCTTGGAAAAATTGCGCAACCTTTGACTAAAAACACGTTGCGTTTCTTTGTTTTTGGTTTCTTAGGAAGGACGACGCGACGTCGATTCCGCGAGCGCGGCGCGAATTTCGTCGGCGACGTAACGCTTGAACCGATCCGAATCGCCGACGAGTTCCCAAATTCGCGTCGTTTTTTTCGCCGTCGCGTCGCGCCCGTCGCGCCCGACGACGAGGACGAGCGTCGGCGCGGTAATTTTAAGCGTTGTCGCAAGTCGCCGATTTTCCGGCGCTTCAAAGTCGACGTAGCGGAGTTCGAGGCGTTTCGAGCGCGTTTCGTCGCGAAATTCGTCGCGAACGATTTCGAAAACGTAAGTCGCGATTCGGCGGCAGTTGGCGCAACCGGGCGACCGATGAAAATAAACGGCGCGGACGTAACCGTCGGGGCGTTTTGCGTTTGCGTCGACGCCGAGACGCGCGGCGAGTTTTTGCGCGGGCCAATAATAGGGAACGCGTTCGAAATCGGGCGTCGACGGTTTCGCCGCGCCCGCCGTTGAAAAATCGACGAAGACGACGCTAAACGTTGCGACGGCGGCCGATTGCAGAAAGCGGCGTCGCGTCGCGAGCAAAGAGGGAGAGCGGAGAAACGGGGCGTTCATTGGTCGGACTCCTTGCGGATGCGTTGAAAAAACAAAAACGGATAACTCTCGATGAAACAAGGGTTGCGTTTAATCGAAAAGCGTCGCGTCGGCGTCGATTGGAAACGTTTCGTCGGGCGGCGTCGCGTCGGTTGCGCCGGTTTCTGCGCCTGACGCGGCGAAAAACGCCGATATTTCGCGACTTAACGCCGCTTCGAACGCTTCGTCGTCGCCCAAACGTCGCCAACATTCGGACGCTAAGTTCTTGAAGCGAACCGTTTTGCCGTCGCGGCGTTCCGTTAAAAGAACGGTCGACGTCGCGACGCGAAATTCCTCGACGATTCGTCGGTTTTCCGGCGCTTCGTAATCGAGCGGCGGAGCTTCGCTTAACTTGCCGAAAAGAATCGACTTAGAGGAGAGAAACGGCGCGTCGTCGGCGAGTCGACGGAGCGTTTGACGGAAGAGACGCTCCATTTCGAGGCAGGAGGCGCAACGGAAGGACGAACAGAAAAAAGTCGCGCTAATTCCTTCCGGTAAAACGGTTTGTTCGGTTTCGCGACCGTTTTTCGCGAAATGAAAAACGACCGCCGCCGCGGCGAACGTCCAAAGCGCGGCGACCGCGATTTTTTTCGCTTGTTTTTTAGGCGTTTGACAATTCATTTAACGTCTTTCTTTAAAATAGGTTGCGTTGGAAAGAGAGTCGACGCGCCGAAGGAGCCGCGCCGACTCGAGAGGTTCGCGCGTTAGTCGGCGGCTAAGATTTTTTTCGCTTCGTCGAGGCTCGGCGCTCGTCCGGCGACGCGAAGCCGGCCGTCGACGATAAGCGCGGGCGTCGCCATAACTCCAGCCGCGATAATATGTTCGAGCGACGCAACTTTTTCGATTTCGACGTCGACGCCCAATTCGCGCGCGGCTTGAGCGACCGCCTCCGCCGTTTTTTGACATTTGACGCAACCGGTTCCGAGAACTTGAATTAACATACGGCGTTTTCCTTTCTTAAAGTCGAAGGCGAGGGGAAGGGGAAGCGCGAACGAACGCCGCAAGACGCCGAGTCGACGCGCTTCTTCGATAAATTTTGATTTGAAAAGGATTGCGATTAACAAAACATCCCGAAAATCCAGCCGCTTAGCGCGCTGAAAACGACGACCGAGCCGACGAAAACGGCGGTCTTTTTCGCGCCTAAGTACCTGCCGATCACGACGATGCTGGGGAGCGACAGCGTCGGGCCCGCGAGGAGAAGCGTCAACGCCGGGCCCTCGCCCATACCGAGGCCGAGAAGCGCTTGCATCAACGGGATTTCCGTCAGCGTCGCGAAGTACCAAAGAGCGCCGACGACCGACGCTATCGCGTTGGCGCGCAACGAGTTGCCGCCGACCCAAGTCGCGACCGTTTCCGCCGGTAAAAGAGACGCGACGAAGCCGGTAGCCAAAATCCCGCCGAACAGGAGCGGAACGATCGTTTTCGAAAAGGCCCAAGTTTGCGCGAGCCATTCGCGGCGTTCGGCGCGAGTCAACCAACCGAACGTCGCCGCGAGAATCGCTAAACCTAACGTCGCGCAGACGTTCCAACGCGACTCGTGAATTTTTAAACTCCAACGATAATCGTCGTCGACGACGGTCTGAAACGACGCGACGTCGCTTTCCGCGATTCGGTATTTCGCGTCTTTTTCGAACGCGTCGCGAACGGACGTCGGAACGTCGTCGGGAAACGTCGGCGTTTCAAGGAGTTGGAAGTCGAAGTCGCCGCTCGTTCGCAGTTGAATCGCCGTCGTCAAACGGAGCGGTTCCGACGTCGCGGGGATCGTTGTTTCGGCGGCGCTAAGTTGCGAGTCGAGACGAGTTAAGACGGCGCCTTCGCGCAACTCAAACGACGTCGCGCCGGGGTTCGGCCAGTCGGCGACAACGAGAAACGCAAGAAGCGACGACAGGAAAACGAGCGTCTGCCAAGGTTTGCGGCAAGTCGGCGCGGGTTCCGGAAGCTCGAGCGTCGCCGCGATTCGTTTCGTCTCGTCGCGTCGGAAAATCGCCGACATAAGGAAACCGACGATTAGACTGATCGCGATCGCTAAAACCGTTCGCGCGACGCCGATTTTGACGCCTAACACGCTCGACGTCAAGAAGATAGCGACGACGCTTAACGCCGGGCCGGAACACAAAAACGCGCAGGCGGGCCCGAGCCCGGCGCCGACGCGGTAAATTCCGGCGAACATCGGGAGAACGCTGCAGGAACAAACCGCCAAAAGCGTTCCGGAAATCGACGCGACGCCGTAAGCGGTCGCTTTGTTCGCGGTCGGGCCTAAATACTTCAAAATCCGCTCTTTGGAGAGGAAAGTCGCGATCGCTCCGGCGATAAACATCGCGGGAACGACGCAACCGAGGGTGTGATAGCGGGCGTACCATTGCAGCGTTCGCAGAGCGTCGAACGCCGCCTCTTGGACTTTCGGGTTGGCGACCGGGAGAAAATAGGCCGCCGCGAACGTCCCTAAAACGCCCGCGAAAATAGTTCGTTCTTTCATTTCAACTCCTTGCGTATATTGAGTTGGCGGCGTCGGCGGAAGCGCGCGTCGACGAAAACAAAATAAAATTGTTTATTTGGCGTATTAAGCAAGCGTTAGCGGTGAAAAAACGCCGTTTCTCAACGGCGGTTGTACGGCGGAGGAACGAGCGCTGCGATGGAAACGACGTCTTAACGTCCGCAAGCGCAACGTTTGGCGTCGGCGTCGAGGGCGTCCAGGCAGTCGAAAATTCGCGTCAAACACGGGCAAGCCAAGCGGTAATAAACGTTTTTGCCGCGCTTTTCGCAGTCGACGACGCCGGCGTTTTTAAGGACGCTTAAATGGCGCGAAAGCGTCGACATATCGATCGGAAACGATTCCAACAAAACGCAAACGCAAAGTTCCCCCTCCGCTAAATCTTGGACGATTCGCAAACGCGTCGGGTGCGCCAACGCTTTAAAAACGGCGACTTTAGCGTCGAGCGATGAAAATTTGCCCATCGGCCTCTCCTTTCTTTGCTTGCGATTTTAGCCAAATATGCAAGTTTGTCAAGAGCAAAAATATTTTTTTGGAGGAAGGAAGTCAATTTTGCAAGTCGATTCGATAAAAAACGCGGCGCCGTCGGAACGGAAAAGACTCCGCTCGGCGGGCCGCGCTTTGCGCTTTTGAACAGTTTAAAACGTTGCGCGGCGGTTATTTCGGGTTTTCTTCTAAAAATTTGCGGATCGCCTGCATAAACTCGTACCCGTAATTTTCCAGTTTTTTGCGCCCGACGCCGGAAACGTCCAAAAATTCGCCGTCCGTCTCCGGTTTCAGGCACGTCATATCGACGAGCGTTTTGTCGCTAAAAACGGCGTAAGGCGGGACGTTCTCGTCTTTTGCGATCTGTAGTCGCAACGCGCGCAACTCTTCGAACAACCGACGATCGCGCGGAGAAAGCGAGCTTTTCGAGTAAGGGTTCGCCGACGCCGAGGCGAACGGAACGCTTGCGCCGCTTCCGGTTAGGAACGTCGACGAGCCGCCGGAGCGACGCGACGTCGTCTTTTTCTTTTTGCCGGTCGGGCGCTCGACGATTTTCACTTGACGTTGGCCGCGCATCACGTCCCAACCGAGTCGGGTAACGCGCGGTATCGGGAAGTTTTTCGACGGATCGAGTTCGGCGATTCCTTGCGTCAACAGCGCGGAAATCAAGTAACGCCAATACGTTTTGTTGCGGTCGGCCCCGACGCCGAACGTCGGCAAGCGGTCGTGCCCGAATCGCTCGACTTTCTCCGTTCGGGCGCCGATCAACACGTCGACGATATGCCCGACGCCGAACGCGTTCCCGGTGCGCTGCATCGCCGAAAGCGCCTTTTGAGCGTCGACCGTCGCGTCGACGCGGCGAACCGAACCGACGCAATAGTCGCAGCCGCCGCAACCGCAACCGGTTTTCGACGCGCTTTCGGACGACGCGGCGTCGTCGGCGGAGTCGGAACCGTTTTCGTCGGCGTTAAAGTTCGGCGGGATATACGTTTCGCCGAAGTATTTTAAAAGATTGGCGCGTCGACAACCGTCCGTCTCGGCGAAGGCGACCATTTCGTTCAAACGTCGCGACGCGGCTTCGCGAGCCTCCGGGTCTTGGTAGTCGTCGAGAAAACTGCGGTGAATCGCGACGTCTTGATAACCGTACACGAGGAGGCAGCGCGCCGGGGCGCCGTCGCGACCGGCTCGGCCCGTTTCTTGGTAATAGCTTTCGACGTCCTTCGGCAAGTCGCCGTGAACGACGAAACGGACGTTCGATTTGTCGATCCCCATCCCGAAAGCGATCGTCGCGACGACGATCGGCGTCTCGTCGTTGGCGAACGCGTCTTGAACGCGGGCTCGCTCCGCGTCGGTCAGTCCGGCGTGATACGCTTCCGCTTTGAAGCCCTGTTTGCGCAAGAACTCGGCGGTCTTCTCGACGTTTTTGCGCGTCGAGCGGTAAACGACGCCCGATTCGTCCGGGATTTCTCGCAAAAAGTCGAGGAGCTGACGGTCAAAATCTTCTTTGTAAGCGATTTGATAAAAGAGGTTCGGACGGTCGAACGACGCGCGGACGCAAAACGGGTCGCGGAGTTTCAGGAGCGTTTGCACGTCCTCCGAAACGCGATCGGTCGCGGTCGCGGTGAAGGCGGCGATCGGGCAATTTGGGAAAAGGTCGGCGATTTGACCGAGTTCGAGGTAGTCGGCGCGGAAGTTGTGTCCCCATTGCGAGATGCAGTGCGCTTCGTCGACGGCGAAAAAGCCGAGTTCGACCGACTTCAAAAACTCTTGGAAGCGCGGCGTGTTGAACCGCTCCGGCGAGACGTAAAGCAAGTCGAGCGTTCGGCGGTCGGCGGAAGCGTAAATGTCGCGCAGTTCCGCTAAAGAAGTCGTCGAGTTCAGCGTCGCGGCGCAGATTCCGTTCTTTTGCGCGGCGTCGACTTGGTCTTTCATCAACGACAACAGCGGGCTGACGACGACGCAGACGCCGGGCGTCAGGAGCGCGGGGAGCTGATAGCAAAGCGACTTCCCGCCGCCGGTCGGCATCACCGCGAAAACGTCGCGGCGGTCGAGAAGAGCGCGGACGATCTCCTCTTGGTAAGGGCGGAACGTTCGATAGCCGAACGCGTCGGCGAGCGTTCGATAAATGCGGTCGGTTAAAGCGTCGGCGGACATCGCGGCAAGTCGGCGGGGGAGCGAAAAAAGGAAAAAAACGACGGGAAACGAACGACGAAGAAAACGGCGGGAACGCGAGCGGCGCGCCTCCGTCGGTAATTATTATATCTTAAAAAACGCCGCGACCAAGGGAAGGCGCCCGAACGAACGCGAGAAGAAAATTTTTCTTTTTTGAAAAAAAAACGTTTCGCGGTAATAAATCGGAAACGTTCGCGTACTTAAGGGAAATTTTTTCGTCGAGCGCGCCGCTCCGATTTTGAGGGCCGACGGCGGAAAAGTCGACCCAAACGCCGTTTTTTCCGCCGCGTCCCCTCCTTGACGAGCGAAGAAAATCGACGATAATAAACTAAATTCTACCGGTAGCGGTTCCTTCGCGCGTTCCCCTGTTCGCTTCTTTTGACGTTGCGCGACGGACGTCCGCTTTGCCCAGTTCCCGCTTTCGAGCGGCCCCCGTAAAGATTTATTGAGAAGAAAATGCAAGCGTTTCGTTTCGGCGCCGTCGGGCGTCGTTTCTCGTCGTCTTCGCGTTTGCCGATGTGCGCCGTCGCGGTCTGCTCCGCTCTCGTCGCGTTTTCCGGTTGCGAACAACTCGACTCGACGTTGGTTAAACTTGGTTTGAAAAAAGACGAAGCGGCGGCCGCCGGGCCGGACGTTCAATCGGCCGCGCCGCAAATTCCGCAAGTCGGCGTTTACACGATCAAAACGGAAGCGGTTCCGTTGATCCTCGAACTCCCGGGACGCACCGCGGCTTACAACGTCGCCGAAGTGCGCCCGCAGGTTAGCGGGATCGTTTTGGAACGCAAATTCGAGGAAGGTTCCGCGGTCGAAGAAGGCCAACAACTTTATCAAATCGACGACCGTATTTACGTGCAAAATCGCGCGAAAGCGAAAGCGCAAGTCGATTTTTGGACGAAGCAAAACGAACGCGTCGAAAATTTGATTAACAAAAACGCGACGAGCCAACAAGACGCCGACACGACGGCCAACTCCTTCGCGAACGCGCAAGCCGACTTCGCGCTTTCCGAGTTGAACATCGAATACTGCCGCGTCGAAGCGCCGATTTCCGGTCGCGTCGGTTTCTCGCAAGTTACCGAAGGCGCGCTCGTTACGACCGGCCAAGGCGTTCCGATGACGACGATTCAACAAATCGACAAAATTTACGTCGACCTGAAACCGTCGGTCGCGTCGGCGCTCGCGACGCTTCACCCGCAAGAAGGCGAAGAACTTTGCCCGTATTTCCAAGGCGCGAAGGTCGAAATCGAACTCGAAGACGGAACGCGCTATCCGTTGACCGGGAAAGTCGAACGCGTCGACAACGCCGTCGAAGCGTCGGTCGGGACGGTCGCCGTTCGCGCGGTCTTCGACAACCCGAACTGGAAAGAGCTGAACGGCGCTCTGTTGCCGGGAATGTTCGTTCGCGCGTTCGTTACTTACGGTTCCCGTCCGAACGGGATTCTTGTTCCGCAACAAGGCGTCTTCCGCAACGCCAAGGGCGAGCCTTACGTTTGGGTCGTCGACGCGGAAAACAAAACGACGCAACGCCCGATCGTTTCCGAACGAACGCTCGGTATTACGGCGATCGTCGAATCCGGGCTCGAACCGGGCGACCGTATCGTCGTCGAAGGCGTTCAGTTTATCAGTCAAGGCGCCGAAGTCGCGCCGACCGAAGCGACCGACGTCGAAATGATTCGCGATTACGAACAAACCGAGCAAGCCGAAGCGCCCGCCGCCGAAGCCGCGCCGGTTCAAGCCGCGCCGGAACAAGCCGAATAATTGCGACGGAGGTGAAAAGTGTCTCATTTTTTCATTGAACGGCCTATTTTCGCTTGGGTCGTCGCGATCCTGATTATGTTGGCCGGGGCGCTGGCGATCGTCGGTCTGCCGATTTCGCAGTATCCGAACGTCGCGCCGACGGCGATCGCGATCAACGGGTTCTACCCGGGCGCGTCCGCCGACACAATTCGCGACAACGTCGTCCAAATCGTCGAGCAACAAATGACGGGGCTCGACGGCTACCGCTATATGGACTCGTCGAGCGCCTCGAACGGTATTTTCGAGATTATCGTTACGTTCGAACAAGGCACCGACCCGGACATCGCGCAGGTTCAAGTGCAGAACAAACTGTCGCTCGCGACCCCGCTTCTTCCGGCGGAAGTCCAAGCGCAGGGGATGAGCGTCGACAAACAACAGATCAACTTCTTCCTCATCGTTACGCTCTACAGCGAAGACGGTTCGATGGACGAAAGCGACTTGGGCGACCTCATCGAATCGACGCTGAAAGAGCCGCTCGGGCGCGTCGACGGCGTCGGTTACATCCAAGTTTTCGGCGGTCAGTACGGGATGCGCGTTTGGCTCAAACCGGATAAACTTCGCAGTTACAATATGACGCCGCAAGACGTTTTGGCCGCGGTGCAAGAGCAAAACGTCCAAGTTTCCGCCGGGCGTCTCGCGGGCGACCCGACCGTCGACGGCGCGCAATTCACCGCGACGATGGTCGCGACGAGTCGTATGACGTCGAAGGAAGAGTTCGAAAATATCTTGATCCGCACGAATCCGGACGGTTCGCAAGTGCGCCTTTCGGACGTCGCCGACGTTGAACTCGGTCGCGAAAAATACGGCTTTAGCGCTCGCGTCGGCGCCGTTACGGAAGACGCGGAAACCGGCGAGACGATCGCCAAAGCCTATTCCGGTTGCGGGTTGGCGTTGCGTTTGGCCGCCGGAGCGAACGTTTTGGAAACGACGAAAGAAGTCAAAAAACGCGTCGAAGAAATGTCGAAATTCTTCCCGCCGGGCGTTAAAGTCGCTTACGCGCAAGAAAACGCGCCGGTCGTCGAAGAGTCGATCGAAAAGGTCGCGCACACGCTTGTCGAAGCGATCGTTTTGGTCTTCGGCGTTATGTTCCTTTTCCTACAGCGTTTCCGCGTTACGTTGATTCCGACCTTCGCGGTTCCGGTCGTTCTTTTGGGGACGTTCGGCGTTATTTACGCTTGCGGGATGTCGTTGAACGTCATTATTATGTTCGCGTTGACGTTGGCGATCGGCCTCTTGGTCGACGACGCGATCGTCGTCGTCGAAAACGTCGAACGTCTGATGAGCGAAGAGGGCTTGGACGCGAAAACGGCGACGAAAAAGACGATGGATCAAATCCAAGGCGCGCTCGTCGGCGTCGGCGCCGTTATCTGCGCCGTCTTTATTCCGACGTCGTTCTTCGGCGGGTCGACCGGCGTTATTTACCGTCAGTTCTCCGTCGCGATTATTTCGGCGATGACGCTGTCGGTCTTTATCGCGTTGACGTTCACCCCGGCGCTTTGCGCGACGATGCTGAAATCGCACGGACATAAGCGTTTCGACCTGTTCGGCTTGCTGTTCGGTTGGTTCTTCAAAGCGTTCAACTTTGGTTTCAACGCTTGCTCCGCCGGTTACGGTCGTTCGGTCGGTTACATCGTTCGCCGTCGTTTGCGCTTTATGGTTCTTTTTGTCCTGATCGTCGTCGCGGTCGCGCGGTTGTATCCGCAAATGCCGACGGCGTTCCTCCCGGACGAAGACCAAGGGACGCTCTTCGTTCAAGCGCAGCTTCCCGAAGGCGCGAGCCAAGAACGCACCGAAGAAGTCGTCGCGAAGATTACCGATTACCTCCTCGCCAACGAGTCGGACTCGGTCAACGCGGTCTTCGAAGTTACCGGTTTTAGCTTCTCCGGGATGAACCCGAACGCCGCGATCTGCTTCGTCAGTTTGAAACCGTTCGACCAACGTCAAGGGGAAGGGCAAGACGTTTACTCCATTCGCGACCGCCTGATGGGCGCGTTCGCCGGCTTCAACAAAGCGCAAATCACGCCGATCGTTCCGCCGTCGATTATGGAGCTTGGCACCGCGTCCGGTTTGGAATTTTTCTTGCAAGACCAAGCCGCGGTCGGTCATAACAAGTTCAACGAAATCCAAGGTCAATTCCTCGGCGCCCTGATGCAAAGCGGCAAGTTCGCGATCGCGTTCCCGAACGCGCTCCCGGACGAAGCGCAGTACAAAATCGACGTCGACGACGAAAAAGTCCGCGCGATGAAGATGAGCTTGACCGACGTCAACAACGTTTTGTCGATCGCGCTCGGTTCGGCGTATATTAACGACTTCGTCGACCGCGGTCGCGTCAAGAAGGTGTACGCGCAGGGCGAGCCGTCGTCCCGCGTCAATCCGGTCGACTTGGAAAAATGGCACGCGCGCAACCAAGACGGCCAAATGGTGCCGTTCTCGGCGTTCGCGTCCGGACGTTGGATTCACGGCGCGCCGAAACTCGCTCGCTTCAACGGGATCGAGAGCGTCAAGTTCACCGCGATTCCGCTTCCGGGCGTCAGCACCGGGGACGCGATGAAGGTCGTCGAGGATATTGTCGAGAACCAACTTCCGCAGGGCGTCGGGTTGAGCTATTCCGGGATTTCGTTCGAAGAGCGTCAAGCCGGTTCGCAGACGGGCAAACTTTACGCGTTGGCGATGGTCGTCGTTTTCCTTTGCTTGGCGGCGCTTTACGAAAGTTGGTCGGTTCCGTTTTCGATCGCGATGGTCGTTCCGTTCGGGGCCCTCGGCGCGATTTGCGCGACGCTGTTCCGCGACTTCTCGAACGACGTTTTCTTCCAAATCGGGCTCTTGACCGTTATGGGGCTGTCGGCGAAGAACGCGATTTTGATCGTCGAGTTCGCGAAGCAGATGGTCGAGAAGGAGAACGTTCCGCTCTTGAAGGCGGCGGTTATCGCGTCGAAATTGCGTTTGCGTCCGATTATTATGACGTCGATGGCGTTCGCGCTTGGCGTCGTGCCGATGGTCAAGGCGCACGGCGCGAGCGCGCTCAGCCAACAATCGCTCGGGACGTGCGTTCTCGGCGGAACGTTGGCCGCGACGTTTTTGGCGATTTTCTTCGTTCCGCTCTTCTACGTCTTCGTCGTCGGGATTTTCAACCGCAAGTTG
>JAGBDD010000187.1 GCA_017937685.1 Thermoguttaceae bacterium
GAAGCCGGAACGGTCGCGGGGGCGGCGTCCGGCGCTCCGCCGAAAAAGCCGGGATTGAAGGACGCGGACGCGTCGGGCGTTTCGACGGCGGCGTCTTGCGCGAATCCGGCGGCGCGGTCGAGAAGAACGGCGTTCGGGAGGAACGTTCCGCTCCCTAAAACGATGAAAATCGTGGCGAATAGGACGGCGGCGCGCGTCGGACGGATTATCGGCATTGGTATTCTCCGGCGTTGCGAAAAAGAGTCGGCGTTGCGAAAAAATCGAACGAAGTTGGCGAACCCCGGTTCGTTCGGCTTTTTGTCATTAATTATTGATATAAGGGGAAAAAACGTCGGCGAACCGACGGCGAGCGCGACCGAAAGACGGTTTTAACGGCGGCGCGCGGACGGCGGTTGCGGCGTTCGAAGGGCGCGCCGCTTCAAGGCGAAAGGAACGCCCGCGATTAATTTTACTCGCGTCGCCGTTCTTGACAAGAAGGCGCGGAACGCAAACGGGGACGGTTTTCGAAAGACGCGCCGTTCGGGCCGTTATTTTGCGAACGACCGGAAGAATCGGACGCCAAACCGACGGGAAACGGAGAGGAAAACGGGAAAAGAACGGAAGTAGCGGAAAGAGCGGAAGGAGCGAGAAGAAAAGAAAGAGCGGAATGAACGGAAAGAGCGGAAAGAAAACGCGCCGCGCTCGTCGGGAAGACGAGGCGGCGCGGTCGGCGAAACGTCGGGGACAATCGACGTTCCGGCGGACGTTGCGTCCGTTCGGGGACAATCGAACGGGCGAACGTCGAAAGTCGGGGAAAATGGCGCGACTCGGCGATTAAGCGGCGGCTTCGCGTTCGATTTCTTGACGGAGTTGGAGCAAAATCGCGCGTTGGTTGCGGAGCGTTTCGAAAGCGCGTCGGGTGCGTTCGCCAAATTCGCGTTCTTTTTCGCCGAACTCGCGCTCTTTCGCGTCGAGTTCTCGTTCTTTTTCGCCGATTTCGCGTTCTTTGAGTCCGAAGGCTCGTTCCTTTTCGTCGTATTTGCGCGCTTTTTCGTCGATTTCGAGCGTTTTGGCGTCGAGTTCTCGTTCTTTTTCGTTGATTTCGCGTTCCTTTTTGCCGAACGCGCGCTCTTTGGCGCCGAACGTTCGTTCGCGTTCGTCGATTTCGAGGGCTTTGGCGTCGAATTCGAGAATGCGAACGCTGAATTCTCGCTCTTTTTTGCCGATTTCGCGAGCGCGGTCGCCGAGCGTTCGTTCTTTTTCGCCGACTTCGAGCGATTTCGCGTTAAGTTCGAGGGCTTTGGCGTCGAGTTCGCGTTCTTTAAGTTTGAGGGCGCGTTCGCGTTCGTCGACAAGGCGTTCTTTTTCGTCGAGTTCGAGTTCGCGAGCGCCGATTTCGATTTCGCGGGCGCCGCATTTGCGTTCTTTTTCGTCGAGTTCGCGTTCGCGAGCGGTCAACGTTCGTTCTTTTTGCGCGACGGTTCGTTCTTTTTCGTCGAGTTCGAGCGCTTTCGCTTCGACTTCGCGTTCGTAAAGGTTGAGCGTTCGCTCTTTTTGAGCCGCGGCGCGTTCTTTTTCGTCGAGCGCTTCTTCGCGCTCTTGTTCGCGAACGTCGAACTCGCGCGCTTTGACGTTGAAAGCGCGATCTTTTTGCGCGAACGTTCGTTCTTTCGCGTCGAGCGTTTGCTCGCGTTCGGCGATTTCGAGTTCGCGAGTTTCGAGCGCGCGTTCGCGTTCGACGTTTTTCTGTCCGAGCGACCGTTCGCGTTCGTCGAGTTTGGCGGCGCGTTCCCGTTCGGCGATTTCGAGTTCGCGCGTTTGACGGTCGAGCGTTCGTTCTTTATCGGCGATTTCTCGCTCTTTCGCGTCGAGTTCGGTTCGACGGGCGACGACGCGGCGTTGCGTTTCGGCGTTTTCGAGTTCCAAACGTTCGAGTTCGGTCGCTCGCGCGTCGAGTTCGCAAGCCGTTCGCGTCAGTTCGTTCGTTTGCGCGTCCATTTGGCGAGTTCGCTCTTGAACGTCGAGCGCGTCTTCGGCGCAACGTCGAGCCGCGGCTTCGAGCCCGGCGACGCGAGCGTTCAAAACGCCGGAGCGACGGTCGAGCGCCTCTTCGCGCTCTCGGAGCGAACGCGCCCATTTTTCCAAACGAGCTTGTTCCAACGCGATAAACTGTTCGTGCGTAACGACGGACGTTTCGAGCGGCTCGGTTTGCGGCGCGTCTTGAAGGTGCGACGACATAACGGCTCCTTTAAAATAAGGGAAAAGGCTGGAATAGCGGGGCGGCGGAAGCTCGGGAAAACGCGCCGAACTTAACGGTTAAAACGACAAGGCGATTTAAAAAAGCGTCGCAAACGACAAGGCAAAAGGCGCGGGGAAAACCGCTAAAAAATCGACAAGGCGACGTCGGAGAGAAAAGCGCGACGTTCGAGGCGAACCGCGCGAACCTCCGACAATAGCGGTATCGGCGATTGTCGCCGGAAAGTTTAGAAAAAAAAGAAGAATCGTTAAAATTGTTAAAAACGGCTCGCGCTTTTAAAAAACGGGCTGGACGTCGCGCCTTTTTTTTGTTATCTTCCCGAGCGACGACGTAAAAAGGGCGAGGACGAAAGCGATTTCGTTCGACGCGCTCAAACGTCGTTCGCCGAAAAAGGAAATCGAACCGAAACGGCGCGGCGTTCGGCGAGGGCGACTCGCGCGAGCGTCGGCGAAAAAGCGTTTTCGTCGCGGGAACGCCGAGCGTAAGGAATTTTTTCGACGTTCGAGCGCAAAAAAGCGGAGAAAGCGACGCGTCGTTCGGAGAAAAAAGGGATATTTTCCCGGCGTTCGACGAAAAAAAGCGCGACGGAGCGCGCCGGAACGAACGGGAAGCGACGATACCAAGGAGGGGAAAACAATGGTTGATTTTAATTTTTTCGAATGGATTCGCGAGGGCGTTAAACGATCGGTGCTGATGGGCGTTTCGGACGCCGTCGAACAAATGGGCGCGCCGCACGAACCGGAAGTCGCTCGCGACAAGATTATGGCGTTCCTGCAAAGCGACGCTCCGGCGGAAACGACGAGCAAACGTCGCGTTTCGTCGAGCGCGTCCGGACAGCGCAAGCTGGGACGCTCGATCAGCGAAATTCATCCGACGAGCTGAAAATTAAACGGCGACGCGAATTTGCGTTAACGTCGCGAAAAGAGCTTAACAACGGAAAACAACGAGCGCATAACGCGTTTCCCAACGTTTTGAGGGAACGTTCGGGCGTCGCGTCGCGAAACGGGTTGTCGCGGCGAGACGAAGAAAACGCGTTGAGCGGTCGCGTTCGACGTCGAAAAAGTACGAGGTTTCGAGGACGAACGCGCCGAGAAAACGTCGACGGGGAAACTTGTCGGCGTTTTTTTATTTCTTGAGCGTTGCGTCGACCTTTCCAAAGGAGCGCGGGCCCGGTTGAACGGAAATTAGCGGTTAAAGCGATCCGATTGGACGGAAGTTGGCGGTTAAAGCGATTCTGCGGACGGCGCGAGTTCGGCGGCCAACGTTCGCAACGAGTCGGCGAGCGCGGCGAGCGGAAGCCCGACGACGTTCGATTCGGAACCGGAAGTCAAACGCAGCCAATCGTTTCCGTCTTGATAACCGAACGCGCCGGCTTTTCCTTCCCAAAGACCGCTTTCGAGGTAGGCCGCGAGCCGCTCTTCCGAAAGGGGCGCCATCCAAAGTCGCGACATTTCAACGCGGCGCAAAACGCGGTCGCCCGGCGTCGCCCAAACGCAAAGTCCGGTGCGCACTTCGTGTTCGGCGCCGCTCAGCAAGCGGAGCATTCGCTCGGCGTCGGCGCGGTCGATCGGTTTGCCCAAGATTTCGCCGTCGCAAACCGCGACCGAGTCGCAAGAAATAACGGCGAACGGCGCGTTCGACGCGCCGAAAACCGCGTCGAGTTCTTGACGAAGCGCCGACGGTTCGGATAATTTGGCGGGATTGGGGTGATTGGGCGAACTTTGCGGCTCGACGAGCGGGCGGAGGCGGCGAACGACGTCGCGCGCTTTGACGAACGCCAAGCGGTCGACGAGTTCCGACGGCGAAAGACCGTCGAGCGGTTCGCGTTCTTCGACGGCGTCGTCGGCGGGAAGAACGGCGAATCGGTATCCGGCGGAGGTCAGGAGGGAACGGCGGCGCGGCGAACGACTCCCCAACACTAAGCGGAACGGAAGCGCGACGGGAGCGGAGGGCGAACGCGCCGCGCCTTGAAAGAGATCGAAATCGACGGACATTGTTGATTTTGGGGTTAAAAATTAACGGCGAAAAGGGGGAACCTATTCGCCGTTGGGAGGTCGTTTCGACGGTCGTCGGTCGCGCGGTTATTCGGCGTCCGGCTCGGCGACGGGCGCGGTTTCCGGTTCCGCCGCTTCAAGCGTTTCCGGCGCTTCGACGACGTCGGTCGTTTCCGGCGTTTCGGAAGTTTCGTTCGTTTCCGGGCCTTCGACGACGTCGAACGTTTCCGGCGTCGACGCGAGCGGTTGCAAACTCGACGGCGCGAGCGCGAACGGCGGCAACCCGAAATAGAAGGGATTTTCGACGTTCGGCAGGTCGACCGGCGCGCGGCTCCCGACGCGAAGAATCGCGAGAACGCGTCCCTTCGACGCGGCGACGGCGACCGGATCGTAATTGTTCGGAACTTCGACCGTCAAGTCGGCGGTCGAGCGGTCGGCGTCGGTCGGACGGGCGTTTTCGGAGTTTTCAAGGAAAACGACGCGCGTTACCAAGTTGCCTTGGAGCGCAAGTTCAAGGTCGGCTTGCGGCAACTCGATTTCGATCGGAAAGTCCCATTCGCGACCGGTCGGCGGATTCAAGCGTCCGATCAGTTCGAGCGTCGGGTAAAGGGCGCGATTCGGGTTGAACGGAATATCGGTCAGTTGGAAGCGGTAAACGCGACCCGGTTGGAGCGCGAAGGCGTTGGCGAGCCAAGGGAAGCGGGCGTCGTCGGCGAGTTCCGCGTTGAAGACGTAACCGCCGGGCGCGGCGATTCCGGCGCGAACGCCCTTGGGGAGCTTCCAAGCGACCGGTTGAACGCGTTCGAGATCGGCGTCGCTCAAACGATAAAAACTCGCGAGTTCGCCGGTCGGCAAAGACGGGCGATGCAGGTAATGCGAACCGGGATTTTGCGCGACGGCGAAACCGGCGTTAAGGAGAACGACGAACGCGGCGATCGCGAACGACGAACGACGAACGAACGTCGAAAAGGTCGACGCGGCGCGCTGGAAAAGACGTTGGCGGCTCATTGAGGGTTTTCTATTTTGAGGGTTCCGTCTTCAAAAGACTTCCAAGAAACAAAAACGCCGCGTCGCCGCGCGACGTCGCCGGTCGGAACGCGAACGCTCTCGACGCTCGTTCTTGTCTTGGCGCAAGCCGAGGAAACGAGACCGAGTTCGCCGGTTCTAACGGTCGCGTAAAAGTCGGCGCGACGGCGAGAGCCGCGTCGACAAAACGCCGAAAACGCGGTTAAACGTTTTCGGCGCGAAGCGAAAACGAGGGAGCGAAACTTACTAGTTGAAGTTGCTGCCGCCCCAGTTTTCAACGGACGGAATACCGGTCGCCGGATTCGGGTTGGCCGGTTCGATCAGCGTTTTCGGTTGTTCCGGAACCGGGACGGTCGGGAGTTCGGTCGGGACGGGGCCGTTGGCCGGGGTTCCGAAAGCCGGAGCGTTGACGCCGGAAATCGGGATTTGTTGTACGGAATCGCGGAGATCGTCGACGGGTTGAAGCTCGAGCCTTGGAGCGAAAGGTCTTTGTTCCCGATTTGAACGACGGCGAGGATAGCGCCGCGGTTTTGCGCTTCCGCGATCGGGTCGGTTCCGGCCGGAAGTTGGGTGTTGACGATCGTGTCGACGCCGCCGACGAGCGCGAGGTTTTGGAATTGCGCCGACGGAAGGAAGATCACCTTCGTAACGAAGTTGCCGCTTTGAACTTGGTCGAAGTCGGCGTCGGTGAACTTAACCGGAATCGCGTTGTGATCGAGGTAAGCCTTCGTGCGCGGCGTAACGGCGTTGATCGTCAGCGTCGGGTAGAGGGTCAAATTCGGGCGGTTCGGAATATTCGACAACTTCAAGCGATAGCTGCGAGCCGTCGCGAAGTTTTGCAGACCCGGGCTGACGAGCGGCGCGGACGCGAAATCGCCGATGGAGACGACGTCCCAATTAATATTCATCCCGTCGGCGCCCTTGAAGAGAATTTGGGCGATTTCCGCTTGACGCGGTTGCGCGACGACGGCGGTTTGCAACGGCGCGACCGGAGCCGGAGCCGGAGCCGGCGCCGCGGAACGGCCGATAAAACCGCCGCGGAACGGGCCCGCTCCGCAAGCGACGACGACGGTAAGCGCCAATAACAGTACTTTGCAACGCATCTGTTTTGTCTCCAATGTGAGGTCTGAGGGTCGAAGATTTTGCCCGACGCCCTTTGTTAAAGTTCGCGTCGTTCGACGGATCGCGTTCGTTTTCGCAACGGAGCCGGAGAGCGCGGAAAACGCTCGCGGCGAACGGAACGAAAAGGCGGCGACGAGACGAACGACTAACGACGCGCCGCGTTCCGAGCGGACGAAAATCCGACGAAAACGGCGCTCGACGCCGGAAATGTCTCCGATCGACGACGGGCGGACGTTAAAAATCGACGCATCGATAAAATTTTTAACGAATTTCTTTGGGGTTATCGGAAGACCGCGCGGGCCTTCGTTGATATTTTTAAGGAAAACCGAGATTTTGCGAAAAAAACGGTAGCGCAAAATCGTTATATTTGGTACAATGCGCTACGACGGTTTCGCGCGGCGCAAGTTTAAACCGAATAACTTTTATTATAATTCAACCCTGGAAATTTTTCAAGGAAAAACCTTGCGTTTCTCGGCAAGAACCGCGAACGCCCGTCGCTAAAATACGTTCGACGCTCATTACGCTCACGAACGTTAAATTGCGCGCGATCCTCGCGAACCGCGCGACGGTTCGAGTCGGTATTTTGCGCAAACCGCGTCGATCACTTTAGGGAAAGAAGGAAAAGGGGAGAAAACGGCGATGAACGGCGGCTTGGGCGGTTGGAAAAAGAAGGCGGCGAAATCGGCTCTTTGGGGCGGTTTCGCGATTTCGGCGCTTGGCGTCGCGTCGTTTTCTTTCGAGCGGACGTTGAGCGAGGTCGCGGGCGCGCGAGAGGCGGCGTCGACGGCGAACGTCGAAGCGTCGGATTCCGTCGCGTCGGCGCCGTCGGAGCGGTTGTTGCGCGAGGCGATCGTTCGGCTCGAGGGTTTGCGTTCGCTTTCGGCGGATTTGGAGTTTGAAGCTCGTTTTTTTGGCGAGCGTTATTTTGGGCGCGGTCGATACGAGGAGACGAGCGAGGCGGCGAGCGGGAGCGCGGCGCGGCGGTCGGCTTTGGAGAACGTTCGGTTTCGAGCGCGGGCGTCGATCGCTCGGGGGAGCGCGAAGGAGGTTCGCGACGACGGCGAGGAGAACGTGCAGGAGATCGTTTGCGATTGCGACCGTCAAGCGCTTTGGAGGTACTCGTCGTTGGAAGGGGCGAAATCGTTGACGCGGATCGACGTCGCGGAGTTGTCGAACGGATTGGCGAGTTTAAGCGCCGAGGAGTTGGCGGCGGTCGGCGTCGAGGGGCCTTGCGGGATGAACGGATTGCCGGGGCTCGGCGGGTTGGCCGGGACGTTGCGGCGTTTGTCGGCGGTTTATCGTTTTGAACCCCGAATCGAGCGGGCGTCGGCGTTTAAGGGGACGGAAGTCGTTAAGATAACGGGGCGAGCGCGCGAAGCGTTTTGGAAAACGTCGAAACAAAGGTTGGGCGTCGACAAACTCGAACCGTATTTGAATGAAAATTTGCCGGGAAACGTCGAAATTTATTTGGGCGCCGACTGGCCGTTTCCGTACAAGATCGTCTATTTTTCTCTCGCCGAGAACGAGGAAAAGACGCGCAACGACGTTTTTACCGTCGAGTATTCGTCGGTGGTGCGGAACGACGCGACGATCCGACCGGAAGACTTTAATTACAATCAACCGCAAATTACTTTTGAACGCGTTACGTCGAAATATGTCGAAAGTTTGATTTCCGACGCGAAACAGGTCGGCGAAACGCGGTAAAAGAATAGGGAAACGTTAAACGGCGCCGAAGGAGACTCGACGAACGAGCGAGCGCGGCGTCGTTTTTAAAATAACGAGCAAACGAGGGATAACGATGGCGAATAAAGCGGGCGCAAATTCCGTTTTGAAAATTTTGGAGATGAAAAAACGCGGCGAGAAGATCGCCGTCGTTACGGCTTACGATTACCCGACGGCGCGGATGGCGGACGCGGCGGGGCTCGATATGCTCCTCGTCGGCGATTCGTTGGCGACCGTCGTGCAAGGACGGTCGACGACGTTGGGCGCGACGCTCGATCAGATGATTTATCACGCGGAGACGGTCGCGCGGGCGGCGGAGCGGGCGTTGGTCGTCGTCGACGTTCCGTTTCCTTATTGCCAACTCGGGCCGGAGGAAGCGGTTCGGGCTTGCGCTCGCATTTTGAAGGAAACGGAGGCGACGGCGGTCAAGATCGAGGGGGGCGCGTCGCGAGCGGAGACGGTGCGGGCGGTCGTCGCGGCGGGGATTCCGGTCGTCGGGCATTGCGGGCTCGTTCCGCAAAGCGTCAAGGCGCTCGGCGGGTATAAGGTGCGGCGCGACTGGGATCAACTCCTTGAAGACGCGACGGCGATTCAAGAAGCCGGGGCGTTCGCGGTCGTTTTGGAATGCGTCGAACGGGAACACGCGGCGGAGCTGTCGAAGCGGCTGACGATTCCGACGATCGGGATCGGCGCCGGCGTCGGGTGCGACGGGCAGGTGTTGGTTTTTCACGACCTTTTCAATTTTTCGGAAAACGAACCGAGCAAGACGCCGAAACACGCGCGGGTTTACCGCGATCTGGGCGGGCTGATCGGCGAAGGGTTTCGCGAATACGTCGCCGACGTGAAGGCGGAACGTTTTCCGGGGGACGCGGAGTCGTTCGGCGCGAAAAAATAAGCGAAAAAAAGGAGAGCGCGACGTTCGGAAACGGGCGGCGCGCTTTCCGTCATTAATAAATAAGGGCGACGCGTTCGGAACGGCGTATAATGTTAACGACGAACAACGGCGGACGTCGGTTGCGAAGCCCCGCGACGCGTTGGAATTGAATTTAGACGCGAATACTAAAAAAACGACGGCGTCGATTAAAATTTGATTTTGTTTCCGGGCGAAATTTGGGGGTTGCGGCGAAAAATGTTTCTTGTCGCAATTTAAGATCGGAAACGAGCGGCGGCGAGGCGCGGCGTCGGCGTTGGGAATTGAAAAATAGGCAAATTGGGGGAGATATGCGGATTGACGAAGCGGAAATCGGTTCTTACGGCGAGTCGACGAAACGTTATTTCGACTTTACCGGGCGCAATTTTTGGTTGGCGTTCGGGCCGAACGAAGCCGGAAAATCGACTTTTTTGGAGTTCGTTCGCAATCTTCTTTTCGACGTTCCGTCCGGCGGCGGAGAGAGGTTTTTTTCCGGCGTCGGCGCGACGACGTTGAGCGGCGCGGCGACGTTTCGGCTCGACGACGGACGCGTCGGTCGGCTCGAGCGGAGTTGGAAACTCGGCGAAGCGCGGCGGCGGTCGACTTTTGCGGCGACGTTGCGGGACGGGGCGGCCGGCGTCGACGCTTCGCTCGACGAAACGGCGTTTTACTCTCTTTTGAACGGCGCTAATCGGCGGTTTTTCGCGTCGTATTTCGGGTTTTCTTACGAGGATTTGGCGCAAGGGGAAAAGTTGCTGGCGGAAAGCGGCCTCTCGGAGCTGATTTACGGGATCGGACTCGGCGACGCGAATCTCTTCAACGAAACGAAAAAATCGTTAAAAAAGGAAATCGACGCGTTTTTTAACGCCGACTCGCGAGCGTCGAAACCGAAAATTAACGCGGCGATTCGCCGATTGACCGAACTCGACAAGGAGCGCAAAAAGGCGGCGCCGTCGACTCGGGAATACGTCGAGGCGACGAAGGAACGGGCGAAAATCGCGCAAGAGTTGGAGGCGATTCGCGAACGTCGACGCGCCGACGAGGAGCGTCGGCGATATTGGGAACGATTGAAAAACGCTCGCAAACGGTTCGAGGAGGCGGAGGCGGCGGAGCGCGAAGCGGCGGCGTTTCTCGCGGCGTCTCCTTTTTCTCCGGAGCGATTGGCGGCGTTTCCGAGCGGCGGCGCGGCGGAGTGGAACGCGCTTTCCGAAACGACCGAGCGTTTGCAAGCCGAGTTGGCGGAACTGAACGAAAATTTAGACGCGACGCGAACGCGGTTGGAGCGGATCGAGTTGCGACCGGCGTTCGTCGCCGAAAAAGCGCGGATTCAACGGGCGTTCCGGCGAGTCGAGGAGATCGCGCGGGAGCGGGACGCGCTTCCGGGCGAAGAGGCGCGACTCCGGCGCGACGCGGAGGCGTTGGAGCGTCGAGCTTGGGAGGCGGGCGTCGAGCCGAGTCGACTTTGGAACGTCGCCGCGTTCGCCGAAGTCGCGTTGGAAAAGACGCTCGAACGGGCGCGCCGGGGCGCCGAAGAGGAGCGCGAGATCGCCGAAGAGGCGCGAACGGCGGCGAAGATGCGGCGCGATCGACTCGACGAACTCGACGAGATCGAGCGGGAGTCGGAGGCGGCCGCGACGC
>JAGBDD010000188.1 GCA_017937685.1 Thermoguttaceae bacterium
ATTTCCGTCGCCCCCGCCGCTCCGACGCAAGCGATTTCGGTCGCTCAACCCGCCGCCGCGCCGCAAGCCGCGACGGTCGCCCCGGCCCAAACGATTTCGATCGCCGCCGAACCGGCTCCGACTGCGGAGTTCAAACGAACCGAAACCGGCTTCTACTTCGGCGCCGACCCGAACGCTCCGCAAATCGGCGACGTTCGCGTTACCTTCGAGATCGTCGAAGCCCCGCGTCCGGCGAGCGTCGTTTCGCAACAAAACGGCGACTCGTTCGTTCCTTACCAAGCGAAAACCGGCGCGGTCGAGTTGCTCTCCAACAAAATCGACACCGCCGAAGCGATGTTCGCGCAAGCGAAACGCGGCAACGCGACGACGGGCTGGATTCTGCGCCTGATCGGGTTCGTCCTGATGTACGCCGGCTTCAGCTCGATTTTCAAACCGCTCGAAGTTCTCGCCGATATCGTTCCGTTCCTCGGTTCGCTCGTCGGACTCGGAACGGGCGTTATTTCGTTCGCGCTTTCCCTTTGCGGTTCGTTGACGACGATCGCGATCGCTTGGCTTTGGTTCCGTCCGTTGATCGCGATTCCGCTTTTGGTCGCGGCGGTCGGCTCGCTCGTTTGGCTCTTCGTTAAAGCGAAGGGCGCGAAAGCGGCGCCCGCCGAACCGAAGCAAGCCGAATCGGCGAAACAAGCGGAATAACCGCCGACGTTTTCCAACCTTTTCCGCGTCGACGCCGAGCGCTCCGTTCCGCCGTCGACGCGTCCTCAAATCGCCGCCCGACGCCAACGTCGAACCCGGTTAAAGCGCCGATTTCGACGCGCCCCCGGGCGGCGTTCCAAAATAAAAACGCGCCCGCCGATTTCTCGACGAACGCGCTTTTTCGTCTCGCGTCGCGTTAAAATCCCGCGACCTTTACGCCGCCGGAGCTTCCTCCTCCGCCGCCGGCGCCGCTTCTTCCGCCGGGTCGGCTTCTTCCGCAACCGGAGCCGCTTCCGTCGTCAACTCAAAGTTGAACGTATTCGCGCCTTGGACAACCGTCGCGGTCAAACCGGAGGTTTCCGGATTGCCATATCTCGCCGGAAGAACGGATACGACGTCCATTTCTTCGATTTCCACGCCGTTTTCTTGAATCATCTTACCGGTCGGGACGCTTTTAATACAGTCGACGGCAACTTTGTATTCCCCCGGAGTCGTCCCAGCGTCGGGAGCGCCAAGGAGCGTTTGAAGTTTGTATTCGCCCTTTTCGTTCGTTCTGCCGTAAGATTGCGAACCGGTCGCGTCGGTCGGGATGAATTTAACGGTCGCGTTTGCGAGCGGTTCGCCGTCAAACGTAACGACGCCGGAGACATATTCCGTTTTTATCGGGACGCTCTTTTGCAGCGACGTCTCGTCGTCCTCCTCGAATTTAATTTCGTCGTCCGCGTTTTCGTCCGCGTCCTCGACCGGCGGCGCCGCGTCGAGCTCGCGCCCCAAAACGAGACGGAAGCCGATGTAGCAGTCCCGACTCGTCGGGTCGCCGCTGAACCGACTGGCCGACCGGCAGTACCTGGCGTAGTAGCCCCAACCGCCGCCGCGCAACACGCGGCGGGGGCTCGACTTCGGCTCCCCAGGATACGTTTGAGAACCCGAAGCGTAGTCGCAGTACCAATCGGCGCACCACTCCAACACGTTCCCGTGCATGTCGTACAAATTCCAATTATTCGGTTTAAATTTCTTTACCGGCGAAGTAAAAACGTAACCGTCCTCGCTGGAAACCGTCGTCCAATCAGGATGCTTACGCTTCACAGACGCGTCCGCAACGTTCCCGTATTCCGTTAAATCCGCGCCGTCGGAACCGAAAGAATACGACGTCTCCATCCCCGCTCGGCAAGCGTACTCCCACTCCGCTTCGCTAGGCAAACGAATACGCAAATCCGCCTCATGCGACAACCAATCGCAAAAGGCGTTCGCGCCGGCCCAGTCGACCTGCGTTACAGGGTGCGCGTCCGTCTGCGGAAAACTAGGATTCGCCCAAGTATATTGAGACCCCGCCTCGAGTTCCCCCGTCGAAGCGTTATAACCAACGCCTAGCGTCGATTGCATTTTATAATTCTTCGCCTTAACGAAAGAACGCCACATCTCGACCGTTACTTCCGTTTCCAACATCCAAAAGCCGCGCGTCAAGGTTACCTCGTGTTGCGTTTCGTCGTCGACTCGCCCTTCTTCGCTTTCCGGGCTCCCCATCGTAAACGTTCCCGCCGGGCAGTATCGGAACGCGTACTCGACGCCGTCGACCGTTAACACTTTGCGCGTCCCCGCTTTAGGCGCGGCGTCCCAAGCGACCTCGGCGTTCTCCGCCGAAACGCCCGCCGACGACGCGCCCCCCGACAGGAGCAAAACCGGTTTTCCGTCTACCAACGTTACCGTCGCTTGTTGCGAAGACGCGACCTCGGCGGGTTCGTCCGCGGGGGCTTCGGCGGCGGGAAGGCCAACGTCGTCCGCGTCCGTCTCCTCGACCGTCGCCGCCGCCAAACCCAGCGCAAAGTCGACTTCCGCTCGGTCGGCGGGACTCAACCACGCGTAATTATATTTGACTAACTTTCCGGATTCGTCGCGAAAATAGACCGTCTTCGGCTTCGTTACGGCGGCGTCGGCGGCGTTCGCGGCGACCAATTCCGCGTCCGTTCGTTCCACGTCGAGCGTTCCCGTTGCGACCGTCGCGCCGAATCGCCCCTTCCACTCGCGCGGCTCGTCCGCTCGAAGCGTCGACGCGACGAACGACGCCGACGCGCCAAGCGTCGCCAAACCGAGCGCGACCGCTAAAAACGCCGTCGACCAACGCCGAGTCGAACGCGATTGTCGCCCCCGCGACGCGCAAATCGACGCTTCGACGCTTCCGTTCATTTTAACCGTTTTACGCATTTTAACCAAACTCCTTCGTTTGAATCTCGCAACGACGCTTCGACGCTTCCGTCCATTTTAACCGTTTTACGCATTTTAACTAAACTCCTTCGTTTGAATCTCGCAACGGCGCTTCGACGCCGCGTTAGGCCGCGCGTCGGTTCGAAAAGCGAACGCAAAGCCGTTTACAACTCTATTTTAGCGCGTTGCAACGCTTTCCCCAACCCCCTTAGAGAAGCGTTTCCGAAAAAATTGCGCGAAAAAATCCCCCAACCTCCGTTATTTTCCCAAAAAAACGCAAAAAAAAGCGCCGCGACGGGCCGTTTTGTCGTTATTATTAATAAGCGCCCCAACGCCGCGCCTTCGTCCGCCCCGCCGGGCTTGGCGAACGGTCGCCGACGCGCCGAAAAACGCCCTTGCCGAAAACGCGTCAATCCGATAAAATCGTTAAGAGCGTAAAAGTCGACGCCGCGACGTTCCGCCGTTGTTCCTTTCGCTCGCGACGTTTTCCGCGTTTTCGACCGTTTTTCGCGCTTTTATTCAACGTCGTCCGCGCTTCCCGATTTTCGTTCCGATTTGGAGTTTTCGAATGCCCGCGCCCGCCTCCCCAACGCCCGATTTTAACGACGCCGACGCTCGTCGCGCCGAAAAAGCGCTCCTCGCTCGCGTCGCCCAAGCCCGCGCCGAAGCGCGCCGCGTCGACTTAACGACGGCGTTTTGCGCGTTCGCGACCCTCGCGCTCGGCGTTCTTTTCCTCGGCGTTTTGCTCGACCATTGGGTTTTGCCGAACGGTTTGTCGCCGCGCGGACGGCTCCTTTTCGCGGTTTGCTGGGTCGCGTCGACGACGCTTTACTTCGTCGTCCGGCTCGTTCCGATTTTGCGCCGTCAAATCGCGCCCCTTTACGCCGCTAAAATTCTCGAAGAAAGTTGGAACGACCCGCACAACTCGGCGATCAGTTGGCTCCAGCTCCGACGCGAAGCCGCCGACGCGCGCAAACGCTCGCAAAAAGCGCGAAAGGCGCAAAATAAAGAAGCCGAGCAAAACGGAGAAAACGCGCAAAACGCCGTCGGCTCAAACGATTCCGCCGACTTTAACGTCGTCGACCCGTCGATTTTGCGCGGCGTCGCGCTCCAAGCGGCGAATCGGGCCGCGTCGGCGCCGTCGGAAACGCTCGTCGACTGCTCCGAGCTGATTCGTTGGGGCGTCGCGTTCGCGGTCGTCGTCGCCGTTTGCGCCGTTTATTCCGTTTTTTCGCCGAAAAGTCCGTTCGCGTCGGTCGGTCGCATCGTCGCGCCGACGGCGGCGATCGAACGCCCGCAAGCGGTCGCGCTCGAAGAAGTTTCCCCCGGCGACGCGACCGTTTACCAAGGCGACTTTCTCGACGTCGCGGCCAAAATCGACGGCGCCGGTTCCCTTCCGGTCGAAATTTTTTACTCGACGGAAGACGGTCGGCTCGTCGACCTGCGCGTCCCGATGGAGCCGGTCGGCGCGTCCCGCTTCGAAGCTCGCTTCCCGGACGGCGACGACGGCTTTTCGGAGCCGCTGACGTACCGCGTCGTCGTCGGCAAAGGCGGGCGTTTCGAAAGCGTTTCGCCGACTTACCGCGTCGACGTGAAGCCGCGTCCGACGTTCCAAGTCGAAAAAACGACGTTAAAATTTCCCGATTATACCGGTTTAACGCCGCAAACGTTCGCGAACCAAGGGGACGTTCGCGCCGTCGAAGGAACGACGGTCGAGATCGTCGCTCGGTCGAATTCCCCGCTCGAAAGCGCGCTTTTCCTCCCGAACGGCGACGAGTCGAAGGGCGCGAAAATGACGATTTCGCCCGACAACCCGCGTCTCGCGACGTTCGAGTTCCGTCTCGATTGGAAGCGAACGTCGTCCGTTCTGCGAACCGCCGACGCGGAGGCCAAGGTTCCGGCGCTAACCTCTTACCGCCTCCTTTCGATCGACGTCGACGGCCAACGGAACCGCGACGCTCGCGATTATTCGGTCGAAACGCTCGCCGACCTTCCGCCGACGATTCGTTGGGAGTCGGCCCCGGAAAGCGGTTCGACCGCGGCGCTTAACGACGCGCTCCGCTTCCAAGTTTGGGCGGAAGACCCCGATTTCGGGCTCCGTTCCGTTCGCGTTCGAACGGCGATTCGCGACCTCGACGAAGGCGCGTCGGCGGCCCGCGCGACCCCGGAACCGATCGAGACGCCGCTCCGTTCTCCCTCCGCGCAACCGGGCGCCGATTACTCGACCGGCCCGACGCCGTTCGGCGGTCCCAACGTCCTTTCCGGCGCGTTCGTTCCGGAGGAACTCGGCTTTCAAGTCGGCGACGAGATCGAATATTGGGTCGAAGCGGTCGATTCGAAGGAGCCGGAAGCGAACGTCGCGGCGACGGAGAAGCTCTTAATCGTCGTCGGCGAGCCGGTCGCGAATCCGTCGTCCCCCGACGCGGAGCCGGAAAACGGAGAAAATAGCGAAAACGGGAAAGAATCCGGCGGCGAAACCGGACAAAATAGCGAATTAGGGCAAACCGGCGAAGAAGGCGGCGAGTCCGAAAACAGCGAAACTGGGCAAGATTCGCAAAACCAACAAGGCGGAGAAAGCGAAGAAGCCGGACAAAACGCGCAAAATCAACAAGGCGAAGAAAACGGAGAGTCCGGACAAAACGCGCAAAATCAACAAGGCGAAGAAAACGGAGAGTCCGGACAAAACGCGCAAAATCAACAAGGCGGAGAAAACGGAGAGTCCGGACAAAACGCGCAAAATCAACAAGGCGGAGAAAATGGAGAATCCGAGCAAGGCGGCGCGTCCGACGCGTCGAACGGCGACGATTCGAACGCTTCCGAACAAACCGGGCAAATTCCGCAAAACGGACAAAACGAGCAAAGTCGCGAATCCGGACAAAACAGAGAAAACGCGCAAAACGACGAAGCGTCGTCCCCCTCTCCCGGCGCTCCCGAATCGGTCGATCCGGCAGCGAACCCCGGCGACGCGTTCGAAAAGGCGCTCGACTTTATCCGTTCCGAGCGCGAAAACGCCGAATCCGGCGCGCAAGGAACCGAATCGAACGCCGAGTCGCCGAAAAACGGGCGTTCCGGGCGGAATAATAAAGACGGAGAAAACGCGCAAAACAATAAAACAACAAATAACGCGCAAGACGGCGAAAGTGGAGAAAACAGCGAAAACACGCAAAATAGCGAAACAGGAAATTCCGGAGAAAACGGCGAAAAGTCGAACAAGCGCCGTCCCCTTCCGAACCGAACGAGCGACGAGCGTCCGAGCGAAGACGCGGAGCGGTTCGACGCGGAAAATCCCGAAAAAATCGACCCGAACTCGCGCCGCGGAAAGGGCGAAGTCGATCCGAATACGAACGATTATTTAGCGCAAACCGCCCCCGACGACGCGCCGGAAAACCCGAACGGCGCTCCCCAAGACGCGAACGTTCTCGCCGACCCGCTCGAAAATTTCGCCGGAAGCGGAGCCGACGCCGCCCCGAACGCGCAAGAATTAAAAGGCGCTAACAACGCCGAAACCGACCCGAACGGCGCCTCCGAATCGGATCGCGACCCGGCGTCGAGCGAAAATAGCGAAAATACGCAAAACGGCGAACCCGCCGAATCGGGTCAAGGAGGCGAAAACGCGCCGCTCGACCCGCTCGACGGAGGAAACGGCGGAAGCGATTCGGCGTCCGACGCGACCGGTTCGAACGAAAATAACGAAAACAACGGCGGCGGTTCCGCGTCCAACCGTCTCCAAACGTCGACCGGGCCGAAATCGGAGGAAAAAGAGGGAACGATCGGCGCCGGCGGCGACTCGCAGTCGGGAAAACGCGGCGGCGGGGGCGGTTCCGGTCTCGGCGAACTCGGCCCGGACGAAGCGTCCTTAACCGGAGCGGACGCGCCGAGCCTCCAATACGCGGAGGCGGCGACGAATCTCGTTCTCGACTACCTCGACGACGTTCTTAAGGAGAAGGTCGACCGGCGGATTCTCGACGAACTCGGTTGGACGGAAGAACAGCTCCGCGCCTTCCTCGAACGTTGGAAAGCGATGAAAGCGGCGGCGGAAGCGGGCGACGAAAGCGCGAAAGTCGAATATTTGCAAGCGCTTGAAAATCTCGGACTCGACGCGCCGGACGCTTCGGAACCGGTCGACGCGACGCGTTTCCGCGCCCCGGACGACCGCCGACGCCGCCGAAACGACGCCGTTCGCGAAGATCGCCGAACGAAAACGCCGGACGCGCTCGACGAACGCGTCCGCGCCTTCAATCGCGGCGTTTCGACTCGCGCCGAACGCTAACGCCGTTTCGCCGCCGCTCGACGGGACGCGCCGGTCTTTCCGCCCCTCGCTTCGCCCCCAAACCGGCGCCGGAGCGTCAAAATAGCGAAACCCCGACGGTTTTAACGGAAAAACAGCCAAATATTTTTCAAAATCCCCCAAATCGCGCCCCGACGTTTGTCGACGCGCGATTTATATCGAATAAAATAGAGTTTTATTTCGACGAATTTCGCGCCCCGGAATTTCCGCTTTCGAGGGCGACCGTCGGCGCCTTGCCAAGGTCGTTTGCAGGTTTCGCGGGCAGTTTCGATTTTCGCTTGCCTTATCGTTCGCGCGCCGTCGGCGCCGTTATATCAAACAATAATAGCAATCGTTCAACCGATTTTAGAAAAAGAACAGGAATCAACAATATGGGAGCGTTCGCTGAATGGATTAGCGGGAAGGTCTTCGCCGCCGTACACGGCAACAATCTCGTTTACAACACCTGCTGGGAAGATCCGCGCCTCGACAAAGTCGCGCTCGAACTGACGCCGGAAGACAATCTTCTCGTCATCACGTCGGCCGGTTGCAACGCGCTTTCTTACGCGATCGAGGGCCTGAACCGCGTTTACGCCGTCGATATGAACTATCGTCAAAACGCGGTCTTGGAGCTTAAAATCGCCGGGATCAAAGAGCTGGATTACGAAACCTTCTTCCAACTCTTCGGCGAAGGCCGTCTTCCGGGCGTTCGTCAAATTTATCGCGACAAACTCCGCGCGCACCTGTCGGAATCGTCGCAAAAATATTGGGACGAAAATATCAAAAAATTCTTCGACGGCAAGGCGAAATCCTATTATTTCTGCGGCACGTCCGGTTATTTGGCGAAGTGGATCAACCGCCTTGTCAATCTCCGCGGAATGCGTCCCCAAGTCGACGCGCTCATTAATGCGCCGACGCTCGAAGAGCAACAAAAGATTTGGGCCGAAGTCCGCGACAAGTTCTGGTCGCCGCTGATGCGTTTCATCGTCAACCGCGACTCGACGATGTCGATGGTCGGCGTCCCGAAAGACCAACGCAAGCAAATCGAAAAGACTTACGGGCAACTCGTTCCGTTCGTCCAAGAATGTCTCGACGCTATATTTAGAGACCTCCCGATTCAAGACAACTACTTCTGGCGTTTGTACGCGACCGGACGTTACACGAAAACCTGTTGCCCGGAATACCTTGAAAAGAGCGGTTTCGAAACGCTCAAGGCCGGCGCGGTCGATAACGTCGTCGTTCGCACGAACACGGTCGAAGGTTTCTTGCGCGAAAATCCGGACGTCAAAATTAGCCGTTTCGTTCTCCTCGACCATATGGACTGGCTTTCCGACAAGCTGTTCGACGCGTTGACCTCCGAATGGGCCGCGATTCTGAAGTCGGCGACGCCGGGCGCTCGCGTCCTTTGGCGCAGCGGCGGGCTCGACACGTCCCCTTACCTGCATCGCGTTCCGGTCGAAGTCAACGGCGAAAAGAAACAACTCGGCGATATTCTGAAGTACAATAAAGAACTCGCCGCCGAACTGCACCCGAAGTGCCGCGTGCATACTTACGGCAGTTTCTACATCGCCGACCTGTTGAACGGTTGATTCCGTCGAACGGTTGAAAAATCGACGCGGCGTAAATTTTCGCTCGCCGCGTCGATTTTTGTTTGAGTTTGCCGTCGTCCGAACGCGTTTTTTCGACGAGCGAATGCGAAGAGCGGCGCCGACGTCCGAGCAAAACGACGTTCGTTTTCTACTTTACGTCGCGTTATTCTTCGTTTTTCGTTTCGACGCGACGCTCGTCTTTTCCTATTTTGCCGTTTCCTCCCATTTTCCCGTTAGGCAGCTTATGTTTTCGCTCCTTCCCAGTTACAGTTTTGAGGATTTTTCGCTTTATCGCAAATCTTCGGAAGTCGACGCGATTTTTTCCGCTTGGTCGGCGCTTTACCATCCCGCCTTAGTCGCCCATTTTGACGCCGCGCCGCGTTGGGAACCCGCCGGAAGTCCGACGTTCGGCTTAACGCCGCGCCTCGTCGTCGTTCCGCCTTGCGCCGAGAGCCTCCTTTCGAAAAGCTGGGTAAAATCGGCGGAAGAGGGGGGCGCGATTTTTATCCGCGACGTCGAAGACCGCGACGAAATCTTGCGCGTCGCGTTCGAAAAACTCGGAATCGACGCGCCGATCGGCGACGAAGAGTCGGAAACGTTCCTTTCGCTCGGCTTGACTTGTTTTCTCGAAGAATTGCTGACGCGCAAACTGCGTTATATGAGCAACTTAGACACGCAAAACTTCGACTCGCGGGTCGTCGACGCGGCGAAGGCGCATATCGCCGGGAACGTCGAGGAACGGGAAACGAATCTGCAAAAGGCGTTCGATCTCCTGACGCAAGCGAAGGAGTATTTCTTCCCGACCGCGACGAAACTTCTCGAGTTAACTTGGGTCGAAGAGGAAGACTTTGCGACCGCCCTTCCCGACGCGCTCCGCCTCCAACGCCGTCGCGACGAGAAATCGAACGTCGTCTTGCCGGTTCCGCTCCTCAAAATTTGCCGCGAACGTTACCCGGAAACGTTCGCGTTGTTAAAAGAGGAGATCGAGGCAAAACGGACAATCTTAATCGGCGGCGACGAATGGGAAGGCCCGCTTTACCTCCAATCGCCGCTGGAAATCGTTCGGACGCTCTTGGCCGGTCGCGCCGCTTACCTCGACGCGTTCGGGACGACGCCGAAAATTTTCGCTCGACGCGAAGCCGGTTACGCGCAAATTTTACCCCAACTCCTTAAATTAACGGGATACGAAGCCGCGTTCGCTCGAACTCGAGACGGTTGGACGCTCCTTGAAAAGCCGACCGACCGTTCGCGCTTCCTTTGGCAAGGTCGGGACGGCTCGACGGTCGGCGCGTTCTGCAAAAAACCGCTCGACGCGTCGGAAAGCGAAGAAATTTTGCAACTTCCCGAGCGGATCGGCAACTCCTATTATTCCGACGACGCGACCTCGATCGTTTTCGAGCGCCGCCCGGGCAAGGGGTCGCGTTGGTTGAGCGACTTCTTCCGAATGGATCGTTATTCGCCGGTTTTGGGTAAGTTTTACGACTTTAACGAATATTTCGAGGTAACGCGCGGCGCCGGCGACAAGGAAAAGTTCGTCAAAGACCAATTCAAGACGAACTTTTTAACCCGTTCGGCTCGCCGCGAACGC
Source organism: Thermoguttaceae bacterium (assembly GCA_017937685.1). GTDB lineage: Bacteria > Planctomycetota > Planctomycetia > Pirellulales > Thermoguttaceae > RUG369. Next base: position 10,340 of record JAGBDD010000188.1, read on the forward strand.
CCCGATCTCGTTTCGAACTGGCCGCGGCGCCGACGATTGGGCGCGATTCTTTCGGCGCTCGACGGACTCGAAGCGACCGTTCGCGAAGCGACGCTCAAAGCGAAACGGGACGACGCGGCGTTAAACTCGCTTTTTTCCGCCTATATTAACGCGTCGACCCGTCTTTCAGCCCGCGTCGCGGCGACGCTCGACGAACTCGACGCCCGTTTTCTCGTTCCGGACGTCGAGCCGTCCGCCGAAACAACCGAAAACGCGTCGACGCCGCAAACCGCTCAAACCGCCGATCTTGACGCGACGTTCGCCGAACTGGAAGCGGAAAAAAACGCGACGGTCGACGCGGCGGCCCGCTATCTCGCGGCGGCGACAAAATCGGTAAAAACGGCAAATACTAACGGCTTTCTCTTCATTAATCCGGCGGCGACCGCGCAAGAGATCGTTTGGGAAACGCGCCGAAACGCCGACGACGAACCTTCTCAAACGGCCCAACTTTCCCAGTCCTCCCAATCCCCCGACGCCCCGACCGAAAATTCTCTCGACGACGCGGCGCGGCGCGCGGAAGCGGCGGAACTCGGTTTCCAACTGCGAACCTTTACCGGCGACGCCGGCCTTCGTCAACATATCGCGACGTTGCCGCCGACCGGCTCGTATTGGATTCCGAAAACGCCCGGCGTCGAATATCGTTTCCTTAATCGCCCGGCATTCGAAACCGGCGCGCTCGATCCGGCCGATTTCCCGACGCTCGAAAACGACGCGAACGACGAAGCGGCGGCAAAATCGGCGTCGCCCGCAAAGTCGGCCTCCGAAACCGCGACGCCGAAGCGCAAAAACTCCTTTTTCCGCCAATTCGCCGCCAAACTGCGCGGCGGCGCGTCCGATTCGGCCTCTTCCGACGCCGCCGACGGAGCCGAACTTGACGCGAACGCCGAAACGCCGTCCCGTTCCGCGCTCGTCGAGTACGTCGAACAACGATATTCGGCGAAAGAAATCGAACGTTATTACGTTCTGCGCAACGAATATTTTGAAGTCAAAGTCGATCCGACGACCGGTTCCGTTCGCCGCTTAACGACCTTCAGCGTCGACGCGCCGGTCGTTTCGAACGGCTTGCTCCGTCATCCGAGCCGCGGGAATCGTTTCGCTTGGGACGTCGCGCTGAAACTCCCGGCGTCGCTCCGCCGCGACGACTGCCGTTCGCCGGAAGATTCCTGTTACGGTTACACTGTTTCCGCCGCCGACAAGATTTCCATACTCGCGTCGGGGCCGGCGCTCGGGCGTTTGCGCGTCGACGGTCGGCTCGTCGCGCCGAACGGCGAGAAAGCGGCGACCTTTACGCAAATTTTAACGATTCGTCGCGAAAGCCGAATTATCGAGGTCGACGCGGAAATAACGCCGTTAATTTCGGCAAACGGGGCGCCTTGGGAAAGTTATTACGGCGTTCGTTTCGCTTGGAAAGACGGTCTCGCCGATCTTTACGGCGGCGTCGGCGCGACGCTCATTTGGACGGGTCGCGACTACCTGCAAGCGCCGGAATGCGTCGATATTCGGAGCGAAGAAAATATCGGAATAACGGTATTGTCCGCCGGGCTTCCCTATTTTAAACGCGCCGGCGACACGCGGCTCGACGCCGTCTTGATTCCGGCGGGAGAAACGCGCCGACGGTTCCGCTTCGGCGTCGGGGTCGACCTCGAACGTCCGCACCGAACCGCGCTCGCATTCGCCGACGTTCCGCCCTTTACGCTCGCCGACGTTCCGTCCCCGAAACGAATCGCGGCGACGCCCTTCGCGTCGAGCGCCGGAAACGTTCAAATTTTAGAGCGACGATCGATTTTAGACGCGGCGGGCGACTTCGTCGGAACGCGCTTGACGGCGCTCGAAACGATCGGTTCGAAAACGACGACGACGTTAAAAGCGTCTCTTCCGATCGAACGCGTCGAGTTTATCGATTTTAACGGCGAACAGACCGACAAAACGCTCGAATCGCCAACCGGTTCCGCGTTCGACGTCGAGTTCCGCCCCCGTCAGCTCCGCGTAATGAACGTTTACTTCCGTCGCGGCTCGCTCCGCTAATCGACGTTCCAAACCGCGCCGCCGTCTTCCGACGTTAAAAAACGCTCCGAGCTTTCCCGGAGCGTTTTCCATTTCACTTAATCGACGCGTTTTAACATCGAAACGGTCGAATCGCGCCGCTTTGCGACCGCTTCGACCGCCTTTTATCTCAACGCAAACGGAGCGTCGCCCCGACCGTTCGCTTTTCGTCTCAACGCAAGCGAAGCGTCGCCTTTTCCGGCGTTTCGTTTTTCGCGTCGCGAAGCAATTCTCGCTCCGAAATTTGAACCGGTTCGACGGTCAACTCCGGCACGTTGAACGATTTTGTCGCGTTTAACGTTTTTGCCGGGTCGCGTTGCGGCAACATAAACGGTTTTGAAACTTCCCCATTTTCTCCAATATGCGCAAAGTAAAGCCGGGTGTGCGAGCCGTCGTCGCGGCGCGAGCTAAAAACGAACCAACGCCCGTTCGAACTCCAAGAATGATAGGAGTCCGGCTCGGTCGGCGAGTTGACTTCGTCGAGCGCCCGCGCTTTCCCGGTCGTCAAGTCGAGCGTCCAAAGGTCGGCGTCGCGGAACCAAATCGGGAAACAGCCGCGCCGGGCCAAGGTGAACATCAACGATTTCCCGTCCGGCGAAACGCGGGGAAACGCGGCGCTTTTATCGAGCGCGACGGCGTCGAAGACCCGTTCCGGCGCGCCAAACGTCTTCGTTTTCTCGTCGAAATCGACCTTCATAATATCGTACTGAAATTCGTCTTGCACAAACGGAACCTCGTCTTTGCGCGCCTCGACCGGCTGGCGCGGCGTTTTGAAATCGGGCGCCTTCGCGCAACAATAATAAAGCGTTTTTCCGTCCGGCGACCAAGTCGGATAGGTCGGCAAATAATCGTCGTCGCTCGGCAAAATCGGCGTCAACTCGTTTTTCTCGACGTCGTAGAGGAGCAAATCGGAGAAGGAATCGATAACGTTAATTCGATTTTTGTTCCGCGAGTGAAAAATTTGCGACGTCAAATTCGACGAAAACGCGACGCGCGGCGAGTTCGGACGCCAAGCCGCGTAAGCGCATCCGGCGTCGAGCCCTTCGGCGTTCAAGTCGACTTTCTTAACGGCGCCGCGGTCGACGACGACCGTTCCGCCGTTTTTGAAACGCAAATGAAAGAGGAACGAATCGGTTCGGCCCGCTTGGAACGTATGACAGTTGACGCAAGTTCGCTCGGCGACGAGGCGGGCGCGGATAATCGGGCGTTCCTCGAACGTTTCGAGCGACCGACTCCAAAGCGCAAGATCGGAATAATACTCGTAACCGGGAAAAACGAGACGATACGAAACCCAAGGATCAATCGGCTCGGACGCGACGCGCATTTCCCAGCCGGCGTATTTCACCCAACCGCCGCCGTTTTCTTTCTCGGCGCGTTTTTCCCCGCTTCTTCCATTTTCCCCATTTCTCTCGCTTTCTCCGTTTCTTCTATCTTCTCCGCTTTCCCGTTCGTCGACGTTAAGGGCAAAAAGTTCAAAACGCAACGCTTTGCCGACGTTCCGCTCAAGCAAACGCCGCCATTTCCGTTGCGAAAAGCGAATTTCTTTTCCGGAAAACGTCGCGACCGACTCTTCGGCGCCGTCTTCGAAGACGCAAACAACGAACCGTTCGGCGTTTTCTTGAACGTCGAAGTTCAGCGGCGCGACGTTCGGCGGAATCGTTACGTCGCGATAATCCGGGTAAATCGTCGGCGCTCGGTCGAGAACGGCGAACTCGGTCGGCGGTTCCGGGGCGGCGTTCCCGACGACCAACGCGACGACGGCGAGAAAACCGACCGCGCCAACGACCGCCGCAAGGAAACCGCGTCGCTTCGATTCGCGACCATTTCCCGTTTCGTCGCTTTCGCTATTTCCGCTATCTTCTTCATTCTCGCCATTTTGAACCGTCGACGTTTCCGCCGCGTCCGCTTTTTTCTCGTCAGTCGTCGTCATTTTCCTCACCCTCCGCTCCGTTTTCGCGGTTTGCGTCTTTTGCTCAAACGCCGCAAAGCACCGTTTTGTTCCGGCGTTTCTTTCCTCTTCATTATACCGGAGACGCGCGGTTTCGTCAAAGAGGGCGTCGCGGCCGCGCCAACCGTTAAAATCGTTCGCCGCGTCGACAAAAAAACGTCGAACCGGAAAGTTCGACGTTAAAAGTTCGGAATAACGTCCGAAATATCGCAATTCGACGTTAAAACACGCCGACTAAACAAAACCGCTAAAATTTAACGGCCGCTTGCAGAATCAACGTGTCGTGCGTCGCGTCGACCGCTTCGCCGCCCCGTCGCGCGTCGATGAAGGCGCGTTCCCAGTTCAGCGTCCACATTGTTTTCTCGTTCCAATACCAGTTAAAGCCGGTCGTTAAGCGGTTGACCGTTCCATACGTCGCGCCTGCGGATTCGCGCAAACTGTTCGCTTCCGTCCAGCTCCATTTCCCCAAAAGCTCCCAAGCTCCCCAATTTCCGGCGACGACGCGATCTTTCGTATTAACAAACCGGGCGTCTTCGGCGATTTTTGGACTGGAAAAACGCCCCATATCCTTCGAATACCCCCAAGCGCAACCGGGCGTCAACATCCAACGCGATCCAACGGTCGCGCCATAGGCGTTCCCGCCGTCTTCGACCGACTTGAGGAACGCGTCCGCCGTCGTCGCGAATCCTTTGTGCTGCCAAGCCGTTTCGATTTCCGAAACGGAATACGAACGATCGGCGAGAGAAATCGTTCCGTCGAGGAAATACGGCGCGGAAAAACTTCCGCCAAGACCGCGGGTTCGAAAACGTTGCGTCGAATCGTCGGCGCCGGGCGCGACCCAATAATAGCTCCCGCCGAGATGCATCAGCTCGTTCAAAAGCCCGTCTTCGCCTTCTTCGTAAATCGGCGTTCCGGAAAGCCGCGCGTTCAACACCAGCCCCGGATTGTCGTCGAACGTCCCGTAAGGCTCCGTATTAAAGGACTTCGGGATAAACGCGCCGGTAAAAAGTCGAACGCGTTCGTCGGCGGTATGCCGCGTCGAACCGATCCCGAAACGGCGCCCTAAACGAAAGATTTGCGCGTCTTCGTCGCAAACCGCGTAAGGCGTGTCGTAAAGAATCGTCATCGAGTCGATCCCCGACTCGACGTGAAACTGACCGATTCGGACGTCGCCGAAGTAACGCGTGTCGTTGCAACGGAGATAAAAGTCGTAAATCTTGACTTTTTCGGCGACGGCGAGGCAAAATATATATTCAAGATTGCCGTACCCGGAGCCGCGCATCGTCAAGCAAACGTCGCGCAAACGCCAAGTATTCGACGTTTCGCCGTAAAAATCGTTAAATTCGGCGTCGGCGGAGGTCAACGAGACGTCGGCGATCGCTCGCCCGCTGAATTTCAAATTAAACGGAGCGTTCGGGTCGGCTTTTTTCGGCGCCGGTTCCGCTTCCTTCGCCTTCGCGGCTTCAAAATCGACTTTGAGGGCCGCCGTTTCTTCGCGCAACGCCGCCAACTCGGCTCGGAGCGCCGCCGTTTCCTCCGCGAACGCGTTGAAATCGCCACCTATTCCGTCCGCCAAAGCGACCGACGCGTCGTCGCTCGCGTCGTCCGTTTCATTCTCGTTAACTTCTTCAATTTCGTTGTTTAACTCGCCGCTTTCGGCTTCGTCCGTCGACAAAACGAGCGACGTTCCTTCGCCTGCGTTCCAACCGTCGAAACCGTCGGCGCCCAACGAAGCGTCCAACGCGCTCCAACCGAGCGAGCAAACAAGAGCGCCCGCCGCGGCTTTTTTCCATCCTTGGAATTTCATCCGCATTTCCTCGCGTTAAAATTTTCGAGCCTGCCTCTCGCTCAAATCCTAACTCTTATCATCGAGAAAAAAATGCGGAAAGATAAATTTTTCGTCAAAAAAATTAAGACTTAAAGAAAAGAAACGACAAAAATATTTTTTGCGCGCGCCCAACTGTTTTCAGACGCTGCTTTTGTCTCAAAAAAGCGCGTTTCTTCTTAAAAATCGATATGCGCGCCGCCGTTTAAATTTCGAACGGCGCGTTTCGACGTTCGCGTCGTTATTCCGCCTCTTTCGTCAGCGAATACGCGGCGATCTTCCTGTCGAGCGTCGTTCGTTCGACGCCTAGCGACTTCGCGGCGCGGCTTTTATTCCACGAGAAATGTTTTAACGTCTCAAGAACAAGTTTTCGCTCCATTTCTTTCAGCGAAACGGGCTCAAACGGCGCGTTTTCCGCCGCGACGCCGCGTTTTTGGCAGTCGCAGACGACCGGCGGCTCGACGACGCCGAGCGCCGACGTCAGCAAATCGGCCTTTTCGACCGTCGGCGGGTTCCCCATCAAGACGGCGCGCTCGACGATATTCTTTAACTCGCGAACGTTCCCCGGCCAAGGATAAGCGTTGAGCGTCGCTCGCGCCTCCGCCGAGAAACCGAGGTAACGCCGCCCGGTCTCGCGCGAAAATTTGTCGAGAAAATGATCGGCCAACGCGTCGACGTCGCCCGCTCGTTCGCGCAACGGCGGCACGACGATTTCCAAAACGCGCAACCGAAAATACAAATCGCGACGAAAACGTCCGGCGGCGACCTCCTCCTCCAAGTTGCGATTCGTCGCGGCGACGACCCGAACGTCGACCGAAATCGGCTTGTTTCCGCCGACCCGCTCGAACGAAGCGCCCTCTAAAACGCGCAAAAAAGCGGCTTGCAACGCCGGATTCATCTCCGCGATCTCGTCGAGGAAAATCGTTCCGCCGTCCGCCGCCTCAAACTTGCCGATTTTCGTTTCGCTCGCGCCGGTGAACGCGCCCTTCTCGTGTCCGAAGAGTTCGCTCGTCAAAAGACTTTCGGAAAACGCCGCGCAATTCAAACAGATCATCGGCCCGAACCGCCGCGAACTCTTCTCGTGCGCCGCCCGCGCGACCAACTCCTTCCCGACGCCGCTTTCGCCGCGGATTAAAACGGTCGCCTTCGACCGCGCCGCCCGTTCGACCGCCGACTCGACCGCTCGAATCGCGTCCGAAACGCCGATCATCTCGATATTTTGCCCGAGCAGGCTCCGCAACCGGCGGTTTTCCGTTCGCTCGCGGCTCAAATACGCGGTCAGCTCGTTTTGACGGTCGAAGAAATTTTGCGTCGACCAAATCTCCGACGGAGCGTCCCGGCGCTCGCCGCTCGCCTCGAACGTTCGCGCCGCCTCGACGAGAAGCGTTTCGCGCCCGATTTGAATTTTGGAACCGATCAAGATTTCCGCTTCGCCGTCGACCGTTCTTCCGTCGACCGTCGTTCCGTTGCGGCTCTTCAAATCGCGCAAAAACCAACGGTCGTCCCGAAATTCGATCGTCGCGTGAAACCGACTGCACCGGTCGTCGTTCAAAACGACGGCGTTTTCGAACGCGCGGCCTATCGTCGTCGGTCGATTTTTGCGCAAAAAGAAGGCGACCGACGGCGCGCCGTTTCTAAAACAGATCAGCTCGAGATTTTGAGTCGAATATTCCAACGCGCCGCCCGCTTTCCGTCAAAACGCGCGGTTCTCGCTCCGCGCTCGTTTTAAAAATCGCGTTAATCCGCAAACTCGCCGTCGTTTAACGTCCGTCGCGTCCGCTCTTTCGCCGTTCGGCGCGTTCGCGGTCGAGTTCCAAACGCCTCGCGACGTCCCAAAGTTGAAAGTTGCCCGAACACGGCGTCGGAACGCAAAGACGCGGCTCCCGCAGAACCCAGCAAAGGGGCCCGACGGCGAACCCGCGGTCGAACCGGTCGTCGCCGAACCGCCGCAAAAACTCGTCGAGCGGCAAAATATCGACCAGCTCGACCGTTCCGATAATCGCGCCGCGAACAAACTCCGTCGGCGGCTCGATCCCCAACGCGGCAAACGTCGCGGCCGCGTCGGCGTCCGACTCCTTCGAAACGGCGGCGTGAATCGCGATCCGTCCCCGAAACCGCGTCGCCCAAGAGCGGTTCTCGACCCGTTTCCAACCTTGCGCGATCGCCCAAGCCCAAGGCGCGCGAATCGTCAACGCCTTCAAATCGGGCGACGCGGCGAGGTCGAGCGTCGGCGGTTCGGCGGCGCGAAATCGTTCGCAACGACGTCCGTTCATTTTAGTTTCATTTTTCATTTTTAAACGTCGCGTTTCTTTCGACGCGCTCCGCTTCGTTCGTCGTCGAGCGTTCAAAACGCCGCGTCGCGCGCTTCGGAAGCCGACGTTCCGTCGACGACGGTCGCCTTAATCTCCTCGGCCAATTTTCGCGTCGCCGAGTCGAGCGCCGACGACGTTTGCGCGGGCGTTAAAATCCAGCGACCGAAATCGGTCGACGCAAACCGATGCGGCGGCGTTTCCTGCAGGCGCGCGACCGCGTCCGGACTCAAATCGTTCAGTTTCGCCGACGCGTTCGGCGGCGCGTCGAACGCCAACGGCCAATCGCGGATCGTCGCCGTTTGCCGCGTCCGCGTTCGCAACGCCGGTTCCGCGTCGAGCAAAAGGGAACCGTCGAGGTTCCAAGCGACCGTCGTCGGGTTCGTCTCTTGTTCGCGAACCGTCGCCGTCGCCAACGGCGCGCCGTCGAGCCAAATCGTCGAGTTCGTCAACGACGCGTCGAGCGGCGTCAATTCGCCGCCGTCGCCGCGTTCGCTAAGACTCGCCAACGCCGAACGCCCGGCGACGACGACCCGATCGAAATTCAACGTCGAACGTTCGCCGCCGTCCGACGACGCGCTCGTTCCCGTCCGCTCCGCCTCGTTCGCCCAAAAAATCGAACCGGAAAGGTTAAAACCGCAACGCCGCGCTTCCAAAGAATCGCCGACGCCGTTCGTCGCGAACAACGCCGCTTCGCCGCGCGCAAAAACGCCGTCGAGACGAACGCTCGGCGCGCCGCGTTCCGGTTCGACGGCGCCGCTCTCCAACTCGTCGAACGTTCGCGTTTCGAAAGTCGAACGAAAAATCGCGACGTTCGAGTGCAACGGCGCGGAAAACGCTTCGCCGGACGCGTTGCAAACGGTCGCCGTCGAATCGATCAACGTCAAAACGGTCGGGCCGGTCGCTTCGAAAACCGACCATTTCGACGCGACGACGTCTTGCGTCGGGACGGTAAAGTCGATCGCGACGCCCCGCAAGGTCAATTCGCTCGCGTTCAAGAAGAACATTCGCTCTTCCCCGACGTTGCGCGGGTTGAAGACGAGCGTCGGACGAAAACCGGCGGCGGCGACGATCTCGATCTTGCGTCCGACCAGCGAAATCGGCGGGGTCGCCAACGCGCCGTCAAATTTTAACTCGACGCGAATCGGTCGTTCGTCCGCGCCGCCGGAACCGGTCGCCAACGCCGCTTGCAACGTCGCGAACGTTTGCGGGCCGTCCCCGACGCGGTCGACCGTTCGAGTCGCGTTCGCCGCCGCGACGTCCGTCCGCAAACCGGTCGCGGTCGCGTTCGCCGACGTTCCTAAAAACGAATACGCGGTCGCCCAAAAACGAACGTCCCCCGCTCCGCTCCCGACGCCGAAAGCCGCGACGCGACGCCGAGAACGCCAACCCCAAGCGACGCGCTTCGAATCGCCGCTCGCCGCCGAACCGCTCAAAAAAGAGCGCCGCCATTCGGCCCCGTCGTCGACGTAAAGAGGCGGAACAATCGCGCCGCCGATTCGCGTTTCGGCGTAAAGCGCGTCGAGATCCGCCGCGGTCAACGTTTCGCCGTCGACTTCGCTCGCGCTCGAAACCGACGACGTTTCCATTTCGCTTCCCGACGCTCCGTTCGCGTCGGTCGCGACCGTCGAACCGTTCCCCGTCTCCGTCGACCGCGTCTCCGCGTTGGAATCGGTCGACGACGCGACCGGCGCGATCGGCGTTTCGACGACCGGAAGCGTCGGCGCCGGTCGGCCCGGATTCCAATAAAGAACGGCGACGAACGCCAAGAAAACGACGCAAACGATCGCCGCCGGAGTTCGCGGAGTCGGCGCCACGACGCGGCGCTCTTCGGCGGCGACGTCGACCAACCCGCGTCCGGAAAGCCGCAAACCGATCATTTCGGCAATTTCGCGCAAGTCCAAAATCAACGATTCCGGCGTTTGATACCGCTCGTCCGGAATCTTGCGCATCATCTTTTTGACGACCGCCGCCACCTCGACGGGAATCGCCGGATTCGCTTCGCGCACGTCGGGCGGCTCGTCCCCTTGGTGTTGCAGGAGTTTCTGCAACATCGTTCCTTCCGGGAACGGCGGCGTTCCGACCAACATATAATAGAAGGTGCAACCGAGCGAATAAATATCGCTGCGGACGTCGGCGTCGCGCGGGTCGCGAGCCTGTTCCGGCGAAATATAGTCGAAGGTGCCGAGCGTAACGCCGCTTTCGGTGAGATCGTCGGCCAAATCGCTCTTGAGGAGGCGCGCGAGCCCCATATCGATCAATTTCGCGCGTTTTTGCGGCGTAACGATGATGTTCGACGGCTTTACGTCGCGGTGCGTAACGCCGTGCGCCGCCGCGTGCGCCAACGCGTCGGCCGCCTGCAGAACGTAACCGATCGCCTCGTCCAATTCAAGAACGCCGCGCTCGCGAACGTAATCGCGGAGGTTGACGCCGTAAACGTATTCGAACGCGATGAACGGAACGCCGTTTTCTTCGCCGCAAAAATAAACCTGAGCGATATGCTCGTGATTCAAACGCGCCGCCGACTTCGCTTCGTTCAAGAATCGAGCGACCGTTCCGACGTCCTGCGCTCGTTGACGCGGAAGCACCTTGATGGCGACTTTGCGATCGAGCGCCGTGTCGCGTCCTTCGTAAACGCGCCCCATTCCGCCGCCGCCGATATATTTGGTAACGACGAAATGTCCGAACCGCGCGCCCGGTTTCAACGCGCCGCCGTCGCCGCCGTCGAGCGCGTCGTCGCCGACCGAACTTATCGACGATTCGTTCTTTCGCTCCGGCGGTTCGACCGGCGAGGTCGGCGAAACGACCGTTCTTTCGTCTTCCAGCCGTTCGCTTTCTTCGCCGTTTTCCGCGCCGAACGGCGGAGCGCTCGTTCGCGTCGACGCGTCGTCGAAAGAAAAATACGGGCCGTCGACCGTCGGCGCAAGAGCGGAAAACGGCGCGCCGCCGTCGGTCGAAGCGGACGCGTCGTTTCTCGACTCCGGAACCGCGGCGTTCCAAACGTCGGTCGCGTCGACGGAAGACGGCGACGGTTCGCGCCGCGGCGCGTCGGAGGCGCCGGAAATCGGGCGAGAATGAGAAGAATCTGACGTCATATCGGCGCGCCGTGCGTTCGTTGAATCGTTCGTAATTATTTACATTAATATTAAGGACAAAATCGGAACGCCGCGCTTCGACTTGCGTCGCGTCGCTCGTCGCCGAAACGTTCCGAAAAGTCCGAACGCGACCCTTCGGCGCCGGTCGCAAAAACGACGCCGTTCAAGTCGACGCTCCGCGACGCGTTCGACGCCGCCGCGCCGGAACGGTTCGCCAACCGAGCGTCCGTTCCGACGAGCGCCGCTTCAAACGTCGCGCTTAAACGAAATCGCCTTCGTTTCAGAAGATGAAACGGTTCATAACGTTTTCGATCAACTCTTGGCGACCGCTAATATTCGGCTCGATTTCGCCCTTTTCGAGCATATATTTTTCGAGCGATTTGAAGTCGTGCTTGCCGGCTTCGATTTCGGCGCCGATCCCGCGATCCCACGAAGCGTAACGGGTTTTCAGCATATCTTGCAGGTCGCCGGAAGCGCGCATCGCCGCCGCGACTTTAAGCCCCTTGGCGAAAGCGTCCATCCCGCCGATGTGCGCGTAGAAGAGGTCGATCGGTTCGAAACTCTCGCGACGGACTTTCGCGTCGAAGTTGAGACCGCCGGTCGTGAAACCGCCGTACTTCATCAGGACGTAAGCCATTTTCGTCGTCATATAGAGGTCGGTCGGGAATTGGTCGGTGTCCCAGCCGAGGAGCATATCGCCGGCGTTCGCGTCGACGGAGCCGAGGAAACCTTGGCTCGCGGCGTATTCCATTTCGTGTTCGACCGAGTGGCCGGCCAACGTCGCGTGGTTCGTCTCGATGTTCATCTTAACGTCGTTTTCGAGACCGTAGGCGCGCAAGAAGTTGATGCAGGCGGCGCAGTCGTAGTCGTATTGGTGCTTCGTCGGTTCCTTCGGTTTCGGTTCGAAGTAGAATTGACCTTTGAAGCCGATTTCCTTCGCGTAGTCGACCGCCATATGCATAAACGCGGCCAAGTGATCGGCTTCGCGTTTCATATCGGTGTTCCAGATGCATTGGTAACCTTCGCGACCGCCCCAGAAGGTGTAGCCTTGCGCTTTGAGTTCGAGCGAAACTTCGAGCGCTTTCTTGACTTGCGCGGCGGCGTAAGCGAACGCGTCGGCGTTCGAGCTGGTGGCGGCGCCGTGCATATAGCGCGGGTTGCCGAAGAGGTTCGCGGTGCCCCAAAGCATCGTAATGCCGGTGCGTTCCGATTCTTCCTTGAAGACTTTAACGACTTCGTCGAGATTTTTGTTCGATTCGGCGAGCGTTTTCCCTTCCGGCGCGACGTCGCGGTCGTGGAAAGCGTAGTATTGGAAACCGCATTTTTCGAGGAACTCGAAGAAGACGCGAACGCGGTTTTGGGCGTTTTCGATCGATTCGGAACCGTCGTCCCAAGGACGCGACATCGTGGCGGCGCCGAACGGGTCGGAGCCCGTCATCCGCATCGTGTGCCAAAACGCGCAGGAGAAGCGGAGCCACTCCTTCATCGACTTCCCTTCGACGAGTTCGTCGGCGTTGTAATGACGGAACGCGAGCGGATTGGTCGAGTCGGGCCCTTCGTATTTAATTTTGTTGATTTCCGGGAAAGCGGCCATTTACGTTCTCCTTAATAATTAACACGCTTAAATATCAAACGCTTAACGGCGCGAAGTCGTGTCGAGAAAACGTCGTCGCGGCGCCAACGTTTTCGCTCGCCGTCCGCGCTATTCGACGTTAACAAGACGTCGCGAATATTAACGACGCGTTTCGATTCGGTCGATTCGCGTCTTCTTTTATTTTACTCGAATTCGCGCCCAATTAAAAGAAGAAGTTTGGAAAAAATTCCGTTTTTCCGCAAAAAAAACGCCGCTTCCATCCCTACAAACGCGCAAACGCCCGCCGCCGTTCTTCGCCTCGACGAAAAACGACGCGACGGACGTTTCGCTCGTTCAACCTATCGTTAGCGTCGCGCTTGCTCAGCCGATGACGCCTTTCGCCTTCAAAAAGAAGATAACTTCGTCGGCGAGTTCGTCGGCGGAGCATTCGGACGCGTCGAGTTCGAGATCCGGGGTCAGCGGGGCTTCGTAGGGGTCGTCGACGCCGGTGAAACCTTTCAATTCGCCGGCGCGCGCTTTTTGGTAAAGCCCTTTCGGGTCGCGTTGTTCGCAAACTTCGATCGGCGTTTTGACGTAAATTTCATAGAAATCGGTCGACGCCATCGTTTCGCGGACGCGGTCGCGGTCGGCGCGATAGGGGCTAATGAACGCCGTCAACGCGATCATCCCGGCTTCGACGAAGAGTTTCGAAACGGCGCCGATGCGACGGATGTTTTCTTCGCGGTCTTGCGCCGAGAAACCGAGCCCGAAGCGTTCGGCAAATTCGTCCGAGTGTTGCTTCTTCAGAATCGCCGGCGAAGCGTTCAAGGAGTGGCGGACGTTGTCGCCGTCGAGAACGAAACTGCGCTTGCCCAACTCGTGCAGTTTATGGTCGACCAAGTTCGCGATCGTGCTTTTGCCGCTGGCGCTCAAACCGGTGAACCACAAAACGCAACCGCGGTTTCCGTTCATTTTTTCTTTTTCCGCGCGCGAAACAGCTTGTTTGTGCCAATAAACTTCCACTTGTTGAGGCGAACTCATTTTTGTCTCCTGTCTGGTTGGTTAGAAGCGACGCCGCTCGACGCGCTAAATCCTCTTAATTTAAATATTCTACTCGCGGTTCCAATTTTTTCAATATCTCGACGGCGTTCGCGCCTTATTTTTATTCAAACTCAATTCAAAAAACGCCTTTTTCTTCTTCGCGTTTCCCTTTTCTCCGTTCGCGCGCTATTCAAAACCGCCGCAAACCGCGACGCTTAATTCTCGCCCTTTTAAAAATCGAATTTTCAAACGCTCGTCGCTCGCCGTCGCGACCTTCCGTTACTCGGCGCTCCGCTCCGCCTCTTTTTCCTTCGCGCGTTCTTCGGCGGCGGAAAGTCGAGAATAAACCGGCAAAATCGACCAAACGTCGTCGAAATCGCCCGCTTCGGCCCGACGCCAAGCGACTCGCGCGACGCCCGCCGCCGTCGGCGCCCAAAACGCTCGGTCGACAAATTGCGTTTCGATATTCTCGTCTCCCTTATTTCGCCAACGGTCGAGCGACGGCCCGCAAAAATAAACGTTTTCCGCCGCGCTCGATTTCGCCTTCTCAATAAATACTTCGGAATCCAAAAATCGCGCGGAATCGGCGCTCTTTACGCAATCGAAATTTCCGACAAATTCGCGACGTTTTTCCTCGGCGAACCATTTTTTCACCGACGTTACCCGATAACGATCGTCGAGCGGAAGAGGAGCCTTCTTTTCCGCCGGTTCGATCCAAAATCGCCGAACCGCCGCGTCCCCCCGTTGCGCGTCGATCCCGACCGAAACCGTTCCCGCCGTCGCGCCGTTCGGAAGCCGCTCGATTTCCGACGCGATCGCTTCCAACGCGTCGACGCCGACAACCTTCGCCCCGACCGCCCAAGCGAACATTTTCGCCGTCGCGACGCCGACCCGCAAGCCGGTGAAGGAGCCCGGCCCGACCGCGACCGCGACCGCGTCGACGTCTCGCGGAGTCCAGCCGAACTCCGCCAACGTCTCGCGAATCGTCGGCGCCAACGTTTGCGCGCTTCGGCGCTCGGCGTCCAAACGTCGCGACGTTAAAATCTCGCCGCCGACGCAAAGCGCGACGCTTCCTTGCGCGTCCGTCGTTTCCAACGCTAAAATTTTCAGCGCGTTCACCATCGTTAATCTCCGTTCAAACCGCCCGTTTTACCGGAAAGCGCGCGTTCGCGACTTTCCCGCTGTCGTTAACTTCTCGCCCGCCGTTCGCGCCGACGTCGCCCTTTCTATTTTATTACGACCTCGCGCATTCGACAGGGGGGGCGCCGTCGAAACGCTCGCTCGACGGCGGCTCAATCCCTCTTTTTCGCGCGTCTTCGCCTTCTTTCCGCTATAATCGTCGTTATCGTCAAAAACTGCTCTTGCGTTTGCGTTAAGGGAACGTTATACTCGCCGACGTCGGAGCTTTTCGGCGCCGAAACCGTTTCGCGCAAACGTCCGAATCGCCTTAATCCCCTTATTTTCCCCATCCCAAACCGCGTTCGTCCGCCCGACGTTAAGCGCGACGACGCCCGCTGGAACCCAAATATGTCGAAACGTTCGAAACTCAACCGCCGCCGAGTTACCTTCGTCGCCGCGCGCTCCCGACGTATTGCTCCGACGTTTCCCCTTATTTTAACGAGTTTGCTCGGCTTTTCCAGCTTGCGCGTCTTCTCCGTTTCGCCGACTTTTCCCAACCTCGCCGACTTAGGCGCCGCGTCCCGCCTTTACGCGCAAACCCCCGTCCCAACGAACGCGACGCAACCGCCTCGCCGCCCCGTCAACTTTGCGCAACGCCCGCAATCCTCGCAAACCGCCGTCGGAGCGCCGCAAGCGCCCGCGCAAAATCAAGTCGTTTTCTTCTCGATTCCGGTCGCCGTCGACGCCGCCGTCGTCCGCTCCGGCCCGAGCGAAGACGCCTATCCGACCGGAAGCGTCGGGAAAAACCGATACGTCGAGGCTTATTTCCGTTCCGCCGACGGTTGGTGCGCGATTCGTCCGCCGCAAGGGAGCTTTTCTTGGGTGAACGCGAAATTTGTCCGCCGCGAAACCGATTCGACCGGTCGAATCGTCGCGACCGGCGGCAAAGCGGTTCCGTCGCGAGTCGGCGGCGCGACGGTCGAGGAAAGCGCGCTCGTTCAAGTCGGGCTCAAAAACGGAACGGCGATCAAAATTTTGGACGAAACCCGCTTGTCGGACGGCTCGACTTGGCTGAAAATCGCGCCGCCGTCGGGCGAATTTCGTTGGATTCGCGCTAACGACCTGATCGCCGACCCCGCGATCGCGCAGCTGCCGACGAAATTAACGTTTCAACGCGAATTTCTCGAACGACTCGCGCAAAAAACGAACGGCGAAACGCCCGACGACGCTTCCGCTCGTTCCGCTTTCGACGCGCCCGGCGCCGCGCTTCTCGCCCCTTCCGCGCCTCCGCAAGTCGCCGGTCCCCCGTCCCCAACGCCCGCAAACTCGCCGCAAACGACGCAAAGCGCCGCCGACGTCGCGCCGACGCCCGTTTCGGAAGAATCCGCGACGCAATTCAAAATGGAACTCGCCCGACTGAACGCGGACGTTTTTCAAACGTTGCGACAAAATCCGCCGTCGGACGCGGAACTCGCCCTGCTCGCGTCGCGCGCCGAAACGCTTTTCGACGCCGCGCCGACCGACGGAGAACGTTTCGTCGTCCAATCGATTTACGACGCGATCAAAATCGCCGAACGTCGCAACCGCGCTCGATTCGACGGCGCCGGCGCTCCCAATCCCCCTGTTTTCCCCAATCCGCTTAACCAACCCCAACGCCCCGTTTCCCCCAATTCGCCCGACCCCTCCGAAATTAACGACGACGGTCGCTTCGGCGAGTCTCGGTTTGAAGGCGACGCGCCCCTCCTCGTCCTTCCCGATTCAAGTTTCGAACCGTCCGCCGACGCGCGCGCCGGAGCGGCTTTTTTCGACGGTTCGAACGGCGTTTATTTCCCCCCGACCGCCCAAAACGCCGACTTTAACAGGCAAATCGACGTTTCGCAATTCTTTCCGCAGGCCGCGAACGCTCGTTCGTCGAACGGCTTCGACGGAAACGGCGGCGCCCAACCGGAAAAACGCCCGCGTCTCGCCTTCGCGTTTTCCAACGCCAACAACCCGTTCCGCTCTCGCTCGTCGAAAAGCGGCAAAGAGGTTCAAGTCGCGCCCGTCGCGCCGCAAAACGGAGGTCGCGCGACCGGAATTTCCAAACTTCCGCCCCTTTTGCCGACGCAAAAACAGTTAATCGTTCCTCCGCCGAATTATCGTTCGACGCCGTTAGGCCAAAACGTCCGCAAGAACGCCGGGCTCGTCGCCGCGACCAAAACGCCGACGAAAAAAACGGAAAAAGCCAAAACTTCGAGTCAAGTTAGCGAAACCGCGCAAGAATTAACGGTCGACGCCGTCCGCTGGCGCGCCGTCGACCAAACGACGAACGTTTCCGCCGCCAACTCGCCGTCCAAGATTGTTTCCGCGACGGCGTCGCTCCCCGTCGCTTCCGCTCAAACCGGGCAAGCGTCCCCCATCGCCGCGGCGGCGTCCGCGAAAACGCCCGCGTTGACCGGCGCGACCGTCCCGAAAATCAAACGTCAAAACGCGACGGCAAAACCAAACAAGTTTCAACCGGTTTCGTCGCAGGGTTCCGCCGCGTTCGACGCCGTCGGCGTCCTCGCTCGCTTGCCGAAAGCCCCCAAGGGCGCGCCGCAATACGCCTTGACGCGTCCGGTCGACGGCGGTCGGTTCGAAGTCGTTTCTTACCTCGAAACGGAAAAAGGCGTTTCGCTCGAACCTTACGTCGGACGTTCGGTCGGCGTTAAAGGAACGCTCGGAACGATTCAAATTGGAGAAAACGCGCAAAAGCTAACGACGGTTCAAACCGTTTTTGAGCGAAATTAATCGTTCAAACGCTTAAAACGCGCCGGCATTCTTCACACAACATTCAAATTAAGAACTAAAATCGGTTCTAAGAACGCAAAACGACGCGCCAACAAAGACCGGTTTCAAAAGTTTCGGAATCGAGACAAACCAACTCGACGCCAAGCGCGTCCGCGAAACGACGCGCCTTCGCCAATCCGACGCCCAGCCCTCGCCCAGCTTGCCGACCGGAAAAATAGGGCGCGAAGAGCAATTCTCGCGCTTCCGAACTCAACCCGGGCCCGTCGTCTTCGACGCCGATTTCCCAAAAACAGGCGTTTGGGGAACGCGTCGCCTCAAAAACGCGCTTCGAAATCTCGTTTCCGTCGCTTAATTTCGTTTTTAATCCGGAAACGTCGTTTCCGCTAAGCGTCGTCTCCGCCGAGCGTTCGCGCGCAAAAATCCGCATTGCGCCGCCGGGCCCGGTCGCTTCGACGGCGTTTTTCGTCAACGCGTTCAAAATCGCCGCCAACATCGCCTCGTCGATCGTTAAAGTCGGCGCGTTTTCCGCAAATTCAAACGCAACGTCCAAACGAACGTCGCTTTCTTCGCAACGTTTCGCTTCGCGGCGCGCCCAATTTTCGCAAAATTTTTCAAGTTCGACCTCGGTCGGCTCCGGTCGAGGCGGGCGAGCGAACGTTCGCAAGTCGACGATCATCTCGTAAGCGCGCGCCGTCTGCTCCACGATCGCCGCCAAACGTCGACGTTTTTCTTCCGACGTTTCATTTTTCAAAAGAAATTGCGCGTGTCCGCCGATAATCGCCAACGGATTGTTCAGCTCGTGTCCGATTCCGGCGGCGGTTTCGGCGCACGCGTCGAAGAGTTTTTGCTCCAACCCTGGTTTTCCGAAACGATCGTTTTTTTTTGTTTCGTCGTTCATATCGCGCTCGCCGTTTTTAAAACTTTAACCGTCTTGCCTAATTTACGCGTCTTAACAATCGCAAACGCAAAAAACGTTGGAGTTCGACGGCTCCAACGTTTTAAGCGGTATTATCGCCGCGTTTTACCTAAATCCGCCGCAATTACGCGAAGGTTTCGATTTCGAGAAGCGCGCAAATGCGCTCAATCAAACGTTCCGTTTCGAACGGTTTCGCGAGGAACTCGTTGGCGCCGGCGCGATGCAGTTCTTCGATCTTGTCTTCTTCGACCATCCCCGAAACGCAGATGATTTTGACCGCTTCGAGCGATTTATCGTTGCGAACGCGCACGCAAACGTCTTTGCCGTTGATGTCCGGAAGCATCACGTCGAGAATAATGAGGTCGGGCCGATATTCCTTGACCATCATCCCGGCTTCGAAACCGTTGTTGACGGCGCGGGTTTCGAAACGTCCGTCGCGTTCGAGAACGTCGACGAGCAATTCGACCAAGTCGCGGTCGTCGTCGACGACCAGCACCTTGCGCTTGCCGCTTTCCAACGCGTCGGTCGGAATGTTGTTTTCCTTCATAAAGGCGTACAAATGTTCGCGCGGAATGCGACGAAAACGACTTCCCGGAACGCGAAAACCTTTCAAACCGCCGGAATCAAAGCAACGAATAATCGTTTGTTGGCTAACCTTGCAGATTTTCGCGGCTTCGCCGGTCGTAAAAACAGTTTTAATACCCATTTCAGGTTCAATCCTTTTCTAAATGCCCTCGTCCGTCAACCGGAAAAAGCTTCGAATCGTCGACCCAAACGCCCGACGACGGTCGGCGCCGATCTTCTCAAACGTCCAAACCGGCGACGCTTTTTATTTAACGCGACAAAAAGCGTTTACGGTTCCTTTGTCTAACGTCGTCGACGCGCCAATTAACGAATAACGCCGCCGATTTAGGTTAAAATCGCTCGACGTTAAACTTTGCCGTCGCGTCTTTCGCAAAATTGCAAATTACGTCGTTTTGGCGACTCGCAGAATTTACGCGTTATTCCTTTTTTGCGCAACGCCGCAATTCTTTCCAAAACTTTTTTTTTACCAATCTTGCGCGCAACGCTAATTATACCTATTTTAACGTCGGCGTCAACATCAAAAAACGGTCTTTAACCTTGCGCGGTCGATATTTTCATTTTTCCCGAAAACATTGGCGCTCGAAGAAATTTCGTCGGGAACGAGGAAAGCGACGGGGCGACAAACGTCGATATTTTTCGCCGCTTTACTACATAACGCGCAATTTCTCCAAATCTTCGCGTTTTGCCAAGACTTTTTTTCGTTTTGTTTTCGCGAATCGCCTTATACTCTTTATTTTAAACAATCGTCGGCTTCTTGCCAACCTCTATTGTCGACGAAAAGTCCCTTTTTTTCTTTTTTTTCTTATTTTTTTAGTTTTCCGCTTTCTAAAAATTTTACTCCTTTTACCTATTTTATCTCAACGACTCTATTTTATCGTTAAAACGTCTCTCCTTGGGAGACGCGCGACGCCGACGTCGCAACGTTTTAGCCAAAAGAAAGGAAAACAAATGAAAAAAACGGAAATTAACGAACACGCTCGTTCTTGTTGTCGGAACTGGCCTGCGATCGCGCTTGTTTTCGCGCTTGCGCTCGGAGCCTTGCTTTGGGCGACGATGCAACGCCGCAAGGATATTTTGAAAACGGCCGCCTCTTTCCCGGAATGTTCGACGTTCGTCGACTTAGTCGACAAAGCCGGAATGACGACGGTTTTGGCGAAAGACGGCCCTTTCACCGTCTTCATCCCGACCAACGAAGCGTTCGCGAAAATCCCGCAAGAGCGCTTGGCGAAAATCTCCGGCGACCGCGCGGCGCTCTCCGCGGTTCTCCTTTATCATATGTCTCCGGAAGCGCTTTCCGTCAAAGAGTTGACGCGTCCGTCCGAGCTTAAAACTTGCGTTGTTCCGGCGACTTCGATCGCGACGTCGACCGAAAAATACGGCGACGCGTCCTTCGTTCGCAAAGACGTTCCTTGCGTCAACGGCGTCGTTTACGTCGTCGACGCGGTGCAAATTCCGCCCTTTATGGAGCAAAACGGTTTCGTCGCCCCGCCGCAACGCGCGCCCGAAGAGCTTGCGATCGTCGCGTCCGAAGAAATTGTCGCCGGCGCCGCTCCGCTCGCCGATCCGAAACGCGAAGCGCAAGTCGACGCCGCTTTAGAAAACGCCGCCGAAACGGTCAAAAACCGAACGGCCGACGCGGCGCAAACGGGCGCGCAAGCGGTCGTCGACGCGGCGAACGCCGTTAAAGGCGGAGCGGCTCGCGTCGTCGAAAAGGGCGCGCAAGGAGTCGCGTCCGCCGCGAACGCTCTCCAAGCGGGCGCCGGAAACGTCGCCGAGAACGCCGCGCAAAAGTCCGCCGACAAAGCGGAAATAAAAGCGCAAGAAGCGGTCGAAAAAGCGGAACAAAAACTTGAAGACGCGAAACAGGAAGCGCGCGAAGCGGTCGAAAAAGCCGAAGAAAAAGCCGACGCCGCCGTCGAGAAAGCGGAAGAGAAAGCGGAAACAGCCGCCGAGAAAGCGGAGGAAAAAGTCGAAGAAGCCGCCGCGCCAAAAGAGGAAAAAAACGACTCCGAAACGCCGAACGGCTCGAACGGCGAACCGGAAACGACCGCCGCGAGCCGTTGACGCTCCGTTTCGCCGGAGCGCGAATCGTCGACCGCCGACGCGACGCGGTCGACGATTCGCGTCTCTTTCCCAATTTTTCCATTCCTCCCCTTTCCCCCGTTTCCCCGCGTCGTTCGCGGCGCGTTTCCCCCCTCCGATAAAAGTTGAGAACAAGCAATATGACGAAAGACCTGCTAACAACCGCTCGCGAACGCGAACTCGGCGCCTATTTGGTCGCGCTCGAATCCGCCGGGCTCCGCTCCGAACTCGAAGCCAAAGGCCCGTTCACCCTCTTCGTTCCGCTCGACGCCGCGTTCGAACGCTTCACGACGAGCGAACTCGACGCGCTCGACGCAGATTTCGACGCGCTCCGGCGATTGATGCAATACACGATCGTTCGCGGCGCCCTCGCCGCCGACTCCCTCGCCCGCCTCGACTCCGTCGAAACGCTCGGCGGCGAACCGCTCGAAATTACCGCCTCCCGCGGGCTGGAGGTCAACGGAATCAA
Organism: Thermoguttaceae bacterium; assembly: GCA_017937685.1. Taxonomy (GTDB): domain Bacteria; phylum Planctomycetota; class Planctomycetia; order Pirellulales; family Thermoguttaceae; genus RUG369. The sequence goes on from JAGBDD010000188.1 coordinate 32,153, forward strand.
AATCGTCGAAGCCGACGTCGAATGCTCGAACGGCGTCGTTCACATTCTCGCCGAAACGCCGATTCCGCCAAGCCTCCGCGGTCTCGTTCGCGCCGAAGCGCTCGCGCCGCCGGAACGTTCGAACGAAAACGCGCAAACCGCCGAATCCGCCGAATCTTCCCAATCGTCCGAATCCAACGAATCGCAAAATTCGACCGTCTCCGCGCAAACCGCCGAAACGATCGAAAACGACGTCCGCAATTACGAAACGGACGCCGAAACCGCCCGTCCGCAAACCCTCGATAAGGAGCCGCAAATGTTCGCCGAAGACCTCGAAAAAACCGAAAAAGACGCCGAATCGTTCGTCGAAGACCTGCGCGCCGTCGAAAAAGACGCCGAACTCGAAGCGACGAAAGCCGAAACGCTCGCTCGCGGACTCGACGCGTTCGAACGCAAAATCGACGACGAAGAGGAAGACGACGACGGCTCTTTCGAACGCGGATACGAACGCGCCGAAAATTCCGAAAATCTCGGTCGCGACGATTATTTCCGCGATCTCAATTCGCATTTCGCCGAAAACGCCAAAAAAAATAAACGAACCCGCGTCGGTTGCGGCGACGAACGGCGCGAAGAACGGGAAAAAGCGCAAAAGGCCCGTCGCGAAGAAGCCGAACGCGGCGAAACGGACGAAGTTTACGCCGGAATCCGCGACGAGATCGAAGAAAATACGGCGCGCGTTTGACGCCGCGAACGTCGTTCGCCGGAGTCGCGTCCTCGACGCGCTTCGGCGTTTCGCGTTTTGCGCTCTTTTAGTTCTTTCGCGTTTCTCTTTGGCGCCGACGCTCCCTCGCGTCCTTCGCTTCTTCCGAGCGACGCTCCGCCAAGCGTTTTTTTCGCGTTTTGTCATTAATATTAATAAGGAACGATAAAAACGTCGCGACGTTTGCGCGACGCCGGTTTTCCAACTCCCCCTATCCCCCCGCTCCACCTGTTCCGTTTCTTTCGCCTATTTCACCCAGTTTATTTTTCCCTTTTTCTCCGCGACTTCGTCCGCTCGCTCGCCGACGCGACGCTCAAAAAATTCGCGAAAAAAAGAAACGCGGCGCCGAAAACTCGTTGATTTTCGTCTTCGCGACGTTATACTAAAGCGAAAGAACGCAACGCGGCGACGCGACAGACGGCGTCAACGGTCTCCGCGTTCCCCAACGTTCCCCATTTCCCCTATTTTAACGTCTCGAGGATAAAAAATGGCTCGACGTAAAAACCTCGTCGTCGCTCAGAGCGGCGGCCCGACCTGCGTCATCAACTCCAGTTTGCGCGGCGTCGTCGAAGCGGCGCGCGAGTTCGACAATATCGGAACCGTCTACGGCGCGGCGCACGGAATCGAAGGCGTCCTCAAAGAAGAGCTGCTCGACCTCTCGGCGCAGTCGGAGGAGGAAATCGCGCTCTTGCGCTACACGCCGGTCGCCGGGTCGATCGGAACCTGCCGTTACAAGCTGAAGTCTTGGCAAAACGAAGATTTCGAGCGCGTCGTCGAAGTTTTTAAGGCGCACGACGTCGGCTATTTCCTCTACAACGGCGGGAACGATTCGATGGACACCGCCGACAAAATCGCCAAACTCGCTCGCGCTCGCGGTCTCGACTTGCAGGCGGTCGGCGTTCCGAAGACGATCGACAACGATATTGGCGACGCGGAGTTCCAGCTCATCGACCACACGCCCGGCTACGCGTCGACGGCGAAATATTGGTCGCATACGGTTCAGTACGCCGAAGAGGAAAACCGCGGTTCGTCCCCCGCCGACCCGGTTCTCATCCTGCAGGCGATGGGGCGCAAAATCGGCTTCATTCCCGCCGCGGCGCGCTTCGCCGACCCGAAACGCGAAACGCCGCTCCTTATCTATCTTGCCGAGTCCCCCCGAACTCTCGCCGAAATGGCCGACCAGGTCAACGACAAGCTCCGCGAAGCGGGCCGTTGCGTCGTCGTCGTCAGCGAAGGGTTCGACGTCGGCGACGTCGGCGCGGTCAAGGATTCGTTCGGGCACACGAACTTCGGCGCGAGCAAAGTTACGGTCGCGCAAACGGTCGTCAACTACCTGAACTCGGTCGGCTTGGCGGCCAAAGGCGCGGCGCGCTGCAACGTTCCGGGCACCGACCAACGCGGCTCGATCGGGTACGCGTCGACGGTCGACCTCGACGAAGCCTACCGTCTCGGTCAAAAAGCGGTCGAGTTGGCCGCGACCGGGCAAGGCGGCTATATGTCGACGATTTTGCGCGACCCTGGCCTCGTATATAGCGTTCGTTACGACAAAGCCCCGCTATCGGAGGTCGCCAACAGCGAGCGCGTCTTCCCGGCGGAATGGATCGCTCCGAACGGCGCCGACGTTACCGACGCCTTCCTAAAATACCTAAAACCGCTAATCGGCGAAGATATGCCGTCGTTGCCGATGGAAAACGGTCGCCAACGGCTGACCCGTTTCGCGCCGATTTTCGCGCCGCAAACGCTTCCGGCTTACGTTCCGCAAGCCGACCGCCAAAGCGCGCCGACGAAGTAAGGTCCGCGTTTCCTCCGGGCGAAGCGAGACCGCGTTTTTCGCTTCGCCCTTTCCGCCGCGCCGCGACGATTTCCGTCTTGCGCCAACTCCCTACAATCGTTATATTTCATCGCCTTTATATCGATAGTCGGCGAAGTTTTTACCGGTTTTAGGAGCCAAGTTTATGTCGCGACGAAAAAACGTCGTTTACAGCGCCACGCGCCAATGGAACCCCGGCGACGAATTTATCCTTCGCGGCGTCCGACGCGTTATTGAAACGAAAATCGGCCCGTCGAACGCGATTCTTTACAATCGCAATCCCGACGCGCGCCCCAATTCGTTCGAACTCGCGCTCCGCGGCGACAAAAACGTTATGCGCGGACTTTACGGCGACACGGAAGCGTATTTACGCTACGGTTTTCACGACAACAGCGTCAAACCGGACGGCGATTTCTCGTTCGTCGACCTGGCCGTCGTCGCCGGTTCGCCGGAATGGACGACGCCGCGTTGTTACAATTTTTTCGAACACGTCGTCAAGAACGCGACGCCGGTCGTTATTCTCGGCGTCGGCTACCTTGAAGAAACGCCGCCGCCGTTCGTCCGCGAAGTCGCTAAAAAAGCGCGTTTTTTCTCGGTTCGTTCGGAAGATTTGCTCGTCGACCGCGATTGGGCGCGCGACGCCGGAGCGGTCTACCTTCCCTGCCCGGCGCTCTTCTCCGCCGACGAAAAAAACGAGCGCCAAATCGACGCGGTTCGCCGAATCGCGCTCGTTTACAGCGCTCCGGAGCGGGACTCGATTCGCGCCAACAGCGTTCCGAACGAAGTCGCCGACGCGATTCTCGCTCTTTACCGCCGCCTCCTCGAAAATCGCTCCGAACGCGTCGAATTTTTCGGCGTTTGCCATTATATCGACGAACTTTCGGAAGCGACGCGATTTTTCGGCGAGTTCGGCGTCCCCGTTTTTTACGCTTACGACTCCGCCGAATACGAAGAGATTTACGGTCGCGCCGACTTAACCGTCTCGGCCCGCGTTCACGCTTGCGGGTTGAGCGCGTCGCTCGGCGTTCCCGGCGTCTTTTTCGGAACGGACGCCCGCGCCGGAACGTGTCGCGGCTTTTTGTCGGAATTTCTCGATTATCGCGTCGACTATCGCGATTTTGAACGCAAAATCGACCGAATCGCCGAAGAAATCGCTCCGCGCAACGCCGAACTCCTCCGACATAAACGCCGAACGTTCGACGCTTACCTCGCCGCGCTCGACGGCTTGCGCCTTGAAAAAACGCCTTACGACTGCTCGCCGCCGACGCGAGCGCCCCAAACAAAGCGTCGTCGACTTGAAACGCTCGACGCGATCCGCCGCGCCTGTTGCGGCGACGCGCCGGAGCCGACCCTTTGGGACGACGTTTATCACCGTTATCGCAAACTCCGCGTCGCGCTGAAACATCGGCTCCGCTCGAAGCGCCGCGACGATTCAAACGAAAATTAACGTTCGTTCGCCGCTCGACCGACGCGACGTTCGTTTCTTCCGCCGCGTCGGCCTTCTCGTTTCTTCGCTATTTTGCCTATTTCAACGTCCAATTTCTTCGGCGGTCAACGTTCGCCACGTCGTTTCGATCGACGTTACCGGTTTTCCGGTTTCTAACGCTTCGGCGAGTCGGTTGAGCGCGTCCGTTTCGATCTGCCGCACTCGTTCGCGGGTCAACCCGAGCGTTTCGCCGATTTCCTTGAGCGTTTGCGGCGCGTAATCGCCGACGCCGAACCGCATCCGCAAGACGGCGGCCTCGCGCGGCTCCATCGTGTCGAGTTCGCGCATCACAAACTTCAAATTATCGCTTTCGAGCGTTAAATCTTCCGGACTGCGTCCGCGGTCGTCCATCAACATTTCGCCGAGCGTCCACCCGGCCTCGGTTTGGTCGGTCTGCGGCGTCAGATTATGAATCAGGATCGCTTTTTTCACGATCGGGAGTTTTTTTCGGGGAAGCCCCAGCGACCTCGCGACTTCGCTCGGCGTCGGCGCTCGCCCGAGTTCGTCCGTTAGCCGCGCGCTCGCCCGCCGCCATTTCGACAGCAACTCGACCATATACGCCGGAATCCGGATCGTTTTCGACGAATTAATCAGCGCCCGCTTGATCGATTGTTTAATCCAATAACTCGCGTAAGTCGAGAAGCGCGTCCCGACGTCGGGATCGAACCCTTCGACGGCGCGCAGGAGCCCGAGGTTGCCCTCTTCGATGAGGTCGGAGAGCGCCAACCCTTTTCCGACGTATCCGCGAGCGATGTTGACGACGAGCCGCAAGTTGGCGCGCACCATCAAATCTCGAGCCCAAGGATCGCCCGCGCCGACCGCTCGCGCAAGTTTCAGCTCTTCGTTCGCCGACAAAAGCGGCGTCGCGTTGATGTCTCGAAGATACGTTTCCAACGGCGATTGCGCGGCGGACGGTTCGTAATAAAGCTCCGCCGTCGCGGTCGACGCGTTTTGTTCGTCTTTCATAAGCGTTCCACGTTTCCTTTTTTGTTTCGCAAGAAGGGAGGGGGAATCCGGAAATTCTCGACGCGGCGCGACGGTTCCGCTCGTTTCGCTCGAAAATCTCTCTTCCAACGTATCGTCTAAAACGCGCCGCTTCTTCAAAATAGAGAAGATGAACGCGAAAAGTTACGTCGGCAAAAATAGGCGAGAAAAACAGACCGAATAAAATACGCAAACCCGATTGTTTACAACGGCGTTTTTACGCGCCTTGCAATCGTTTCTCGGCGTTAAATCGACTTAACGAAACAACCGTCGCTCGGCGCTTCAATTTTCTAACTTTAAAAAATCTTCGCGCCGGGCGGCGTTTTTGCGAAAAAAGAGAAAATTCGACTTGTCGCAAGCGCTTTTTTTCGGTATTCTTCCCAAGCGTCGTTTCTTTTCGCAAGGAACGCGAAGCGGCGGCGCCCCGTTCGACGTTTTTTCGAAAACGCCGACGGCGACGGTATTATTTTCAGGACGCATTGCAAAGGTTCGAAACGAATGCGGTTTAACGCCTGCCCGACCCCCGATTTTTACGCGATCGACGACGCGCGGCTTTCGTCCGTCGATCTCCGCAAACGCTCGTTTTTCTCGTCGGTTCGCAAGTCGAGCGCGACGACGATCGTTTCGTTCCTTGCGTTTTGCCTGTTGACGTCGAGCGAAACCGCGTTCGCTCAAACGTCGGCTCCGTTGACCCCGGAAGAAGTTTCCGGCTCCTCGCTCCGCGATTTCGACGCTTTCGCCGCGCTCGACGACGAATATTTGCGCAATCCGGACGGCGGCGAGATTCCGGTCGACAAAGACGCCGACTGGTTCCCGGAAATGTCGCTGGCCGGGCCGAACGCGAAAAAAGCGTCCTCGAACGGCGTCCGCGTCATTTCGTTCCAAGGCGACAAAGTAACGACGGAAACGCGCGGCGCCCAAACTTCGCAAACGACGCAAAACGCCCTAAAACCTCAAAACGCCCCGCAAACGCAACCCGCGCAAACCCGCCAAACGCCCGCGCCCGGCGTCGCTTCCGCTCGTTACGACGCGGCTCCGAACGCTCCGAACCGCGTCGCGCCGACGTCCGGCGGTTTCGCGGATTACGCTCCCGCGCCGTCCCTTCCCCCGCAAACGGCGCAAACTACGCAAACAGCTCAAACCTCGCCGCAAACCGGCGGTTTCGAAGGGTTCGCGCTTCCGCAAACGACGCAAAACGCTCAAACTCCGCCCCAAACCGGCGGTTTCGAAGGGTTCGCGCTTCCGCAAACGACGCCGACGCCGTCCCGCGTCGAAACGGTCGCCGCGGCGACGCCGGAAATCGCCCCGCGCGTCGATTTCCCGACCGCTCCGGCCGACGTTTCGCTCGACTTCGCCGCTCCGGTCGCGTCCGACGCCGCCGGTTTTTCCGGCCCGGAAGTCGTTTTGCCGTCCGCCGACTCGCCGATCAATTCGCCGAACAACGCTCCGGAGGAAGTCCGCCGCCACTTCGAGGAGTTCGTCGATCCGGTCGACGCGCCTCGACCGCCGATTTCGCTCGAAACCGGCGAATCGGTCGAACCGTCCGCGCCGACGCCGGAAAACGCCGAACCGATCGCGCAAACGCTCGAAGAAGCGCGCCTTTCGGAAGAGGACGAGCAAAAGTTGATCGTTGAAGACGTTCGCGTCTCCGGACTCGAAATGACGACGCAACAGTTCAACCAAATCATCAAAACGCGAATCGGCGCCCGTTTCAGTCGCCAACGTCTCGAAGAGGACAAGCGCGCGCTTCTGCAAACGAAGCAATTCGTCGACGTCGCGATTTCCACCTCTTGGCGCCCCGACGCGCCGGACAAGGTCGTCGTCAATTTCGACTTGACGCCGCGCCGGATGATGCGTTATATCCTGATCGTCGGCAACCGCAAAATCGCTAAACTCGACATTCTCGACGAACTCGGAATCAAACCGGGCGAAACGAGAATGGACCCTTACGAAGTCGAAAACGGTCGCCTCCGCATTATCGAACTTTACAAAAGTAAGGAATATCCGGAGCCGCACGTCGAAATTTTGCGCGGCGACCGCCCGGAAGACGTCGGCGTCGTTTACCTCGTCGACGAAGGGCGCAAACAGAAAGTCCTTAGCACGAAGTTCGTCGGAAACACGATCGCCAGCGCGGCGCGCCTCCGCAGTCTCGTTAGCGTCAAACCCGGTTTCCTGTATTTTATCGGCGGCAACTTTACGCGTCAACGGTTGGACGAGGACGTCGCGAAACTCCTCGAATATTACCGCGCGCTCGGATTTTTCGACGCTCGCGTCGACTACGGGTACGAAGAAGGCGACGGTCTCGGCGGACTCGGCAAAGAAAACGCTTGGGTTTCCGTTCGATTTATCATCGACGAAGGCCCGCGTTACAAAATTCGCAATTTCATTTTTGAAGGCAATAAAGTCGTCAAAACCGACGAACTGGAAAAGCTCCTGAAAGTGAAACGCGGTTCGCACTACAATCAAACGGATATCGAACTCGACCGCATCGCGCTCCGTTACAAATATCAAGACTTGGGCTACGTTCGCGCCGACGTCGTCCCGACGCAACTTTTCACGGACGAACCGGGCGTCGTCGATATTCGTTACACGATTTCGGAAGACCACCGCTACCGCGTTCGCGACGTGATCGTCGACTACGTCGGCACGGAGTCGCGCACGATGACGTCGGTCGTCCTGAATATGCTCGACGTCGCGCCGGGCGAACTCCTCAACGGGAAGAAAATCCGAATGAGCGAAAACTCGCTCCGCCAATCCGGCTATTTCAACGACAAGCCGGAAGAAGGGCAACTCCCGGAAATCGCGGTCGTTCCGGACGAAAGCCGTTCCTTCCGCGTCCGCCAAGAAAACGACCGCCCGAACGTCAGCGTCGTCAAGGAAGCGCGCCGCTTCGACGAAGACGGGAACGAAATCCCGCTCGACGCCGCCCCTAAAACCGACGCCGAAAAAAGCGGAAAAACCTATTTTAACGGCAAACTTCGCGAAAACGACGACGCGTCGACCGGCGCGACGTCGAGCCGAGCCGCGCAAACCGCCGAGCTTCGTCAAGTCGCCTATTCCGCCCCGTCCGCTCCGTCGGTCGCCGACGCCGCGACGCCCGCGACTTACCGCGCTTACGCCCCGTCGGCCTATTCGACTTATTCGGCGCAAACAACGCAAACGCCGACGCCCGCTTCCGCGCCGGTCGTTCGAGCGCAAACGCGGCAAATTCCGACCGGTTTTTCGAACGTTACGACGCAAAACGTCGGGAACGTCAACGGCGACGGCGATTACGGTTACGCCGGTTATCGCGCTTACGACGACGGTTCGGTCTCCGACGCGCCGTCTCAATACGCCGACGCGTCGAATTACGCGAACTCCGAAGCCGCGCTCGCCACTTTCGACGAAGATTCCGCGCCCGGTTTCTCGGACGGCGTTTACGGCTCCGTCGGGCAAGAAATCCTCGACCCGATCGTTCCGGACGACGAAATTTACGACGGCGACGTTTTGGTTAAAGTCCAAGAGGGGCGCACCGGGATGTTCCAAGCGTCGATCGGCGTCAACTCCGACTACGGTCTCGTCGGGAACGTCAGCTTCACCGAACGCAACTTCAATCTCTTCCGCTTGCCGACCAGTTTTTGGCGGCTCGACGGTTGGAAAGACGCGTTCCGCGGCGGCGGTCAAATTTTCAGCGCGCAAGCGAGCCCCGGCGACGAAGTCCAACGTTACTCGGTCTCTTGGGACGTTCCTTACGTCTTCAACACGAAATACACGTTCGGCGTTACCGGGCTTTACGGCGACCACTCGTTCGACGATTGGTTCGAGTCGCGTTACGGCGGCGAGTTGCGCCTCGGGCGCCAATGGACGCCTCGTTTTTCGACGACCGCGAACTTCGGCGCCTACAACGTCAATATTAAAGACCCGTCGGTCGACTACGTTCCGGACTTAACCTCCGCGCTCGGCAAACACGATATGTACGCGCTCGGCCTCACCGCGACCTACGACACGCGCAACCACCCGTTCACGCCGTCGGCCGGTTACCTCGTCAAAGGCACGATCGAGCAAGTCCTCGGCTCCTACCAATTCCCGCGCGCTTCCCTCGACGCCCGTTATTACAAAACGCTCCGTCGTCGCGCCGACGGTTCCGGGCGTTGGGTTCTCGGGCTGTCGTCGCGAGCCGGTTGGACGGGAGACGACACGCCGATTTACGAACGTTATTACGGCGGCGGTTCGCAAAACCTTCGCGGGTTCGAATATCGCGAAGTAACGCCGCGTTACGCCAACACGCGTTTCGGCGTCGGGGGGAACTTCGAATTTTACAACACCGCCGAGCTGTTGATTCCGGTCTCCGGCGGCGACGAGTTCCAACTCGCGTTTTACGTCGACGCCGGGACGGTCGCGAGAAACATCGACGATTGGGGGACGTTCCGCGTCGCGCCCGGTTTCGGATTCCGTTTCGCGATTCCGATGCTCGGCCCGGCTCCGCTCGCGCTCGACTTCACCTTCCCGGTCGTCAAAGACGATTCGGACGTTACGCAAGTCTTCAGCTTCAGCATTCAAAGCGCCCGTTAATCGCCGCCGACGCGCAAACCGACGGCGAAATCCGCGAACCGTCAAAAATCGGCGCTCGTCCCTCGCGAAACGAGCGCCGACGGCGTTTCTTGCGCGACGTTTCTTCGCCGATCGATCAAGTCTCGCCCAACCGTCCGATCTTCGCTAAACAACCAAATCAACCGAGACTCGCCAATTCTTATTCTCCGCCGTTTTTCTCTTTTTTATCGTCCGCCGCGAACCGAACGGCGCGAACGCGACCTCGCGGAACGGCGAACTCGACGTCGAACGCTCGAATCCAAACGCGGCGACGGTCGATTTTCAGCAGTTCGCCGTCGAACTCGTCGCCGTTGCGGAGCCAAAAGCGGTCGCGGTCGCGGGCCCCGGACGCTTCCCGAATCTCGGCGCAAAACGCCTCCGCCGCGCTCGGGTCGACCGGCGGCAAAAACAGGATCGCGTCGCCGGGCCGCTTCGGCGTTCGTTCGCAACGGTCGCGCCGTCGATCCTCCGTTTCGATTCTCGTCGAATCGACCGCGACGATTTTTCCGACCGCCGCGACGGAAGCGAGCGCCGAACGTCCGGTTTCTCGCTCGCGGCTCTTTGTTTCCCCGTCGGTCGCCCGCAAAATCCAATCGTCCCCCGGATTCGGCAAACTCGACGCGACTTGCGCCGTTTCGTTTTGGGGCGGCGTCTCGGCGACGACCGCCGTTTCCGCGCTCCAACCGAGAAGCGCCGCCGACGCCCAGATCGCCCGTTTCGACGCTCGCCTCTTTTTCGTCATTTTTCCCGTTCCTCCTATTTCATCTTTATCGTTATTTTAGCGCCGCTTGAAAAAACCGCAACGGACGCTTGAACGAAAAGCGTTTGTCAAACCAGGCAAAATTTCCCGTTTTTGCAAATTTTTCTAAAAACATCGATTATTCCGTTTTTTCTCAATTCAACGGGGTTTTGCGTCGATAACACGATTAACAACGTTAAGCGTTCCCGCGTTTTCACCGTCGAAAGCGCGCGGCCCTTCTCCCGCATCGCTTGTCCGCAGAGGTTAAACAGAGGTTACAAATGAAAAAATATTGGAAAAGTTTGTCGCTCGTCGGTTCGATCGCGACGTTAAGCGCGTCGGCGGCGTTCGGTCAAACCGGTTATTTCGGATATAACGGCGGCGCTTGCGCCCCGAACTGCGAACTTCCGCCCGTTTGCGAACCGGTCGCCCCGGCTTGCGAGCCCGTTTGCGACGTTCCGCCCGCCGCTTGCGAGCCGACTTGCGACGTCGCGCCTTGCGAACCGTCCTGCGGCCCGACGCTCGGTTGCGATCCTTATTGCGGCCCCGGTTACGGCTACTGCGGTTTTGGCTGCGCGCCTTGTTACGACGTCGCCGCGCTCGTTGGCGGCGCTCTCGACGTCGCGACCGCGCCGTTCCATTGGGCCGCCGCGATGCTGACCGAAGGAATCTACCCTGACTGCGGTTGCGCGCCGCGTCCGCCGAAAACGAACTGCGATCCTTGCGATATGTGCGGCAACTTCGTCGGCGGTTGCGGCGAAGAGTGCGAAACGCCCGTTTGCGCAAACGGTTACGCCGGTTACGCCGGTTACAACGGTTACGCCGGCTACAACGGTTACGCCAACAATTACGCCGGCGGTTACGGTTACGACGCGGGCTCTTACCCGGTCGGCGCCTACGACTCGGAGGCTTACGACGCGTCGCCGACTCGCCAAAAAGCTCCGGCGGGAACCGCTCCGACCTCTTCCCGCGTCGCGCCGGAAACGCTTCCTCGCGAAGCGGTTCAACGCGGCGGCCTCTCGCAAGCGCCGCAATACCGCCGTCCGTCCTTCGCGTTCGGTTCGTTCGACGTTCAAACGCTCGTCGGCAATAAACGCCAAGCGCCGAATTACGCGCCGGTCGAACCGCTTCCGGCGACTCGCGTCGGTCGTTACGAAGGAGAATACGCCGCTCGAACGTTCGCGCCGAACGCTTCGTCGATTCGCCAAGTTTCCGGCTTAACGCAAACGACGCAAAACGCGCAAATTCGCCAAGCCTCCGTCGTTCCGCATTCGACGGAGCTTAAGCAAAGCGCCCGTCGTCCGCAACCGACGCAAATCCGCCAAAGCGCCCGTTATCCGCAAACGACGCAAACCGTCGTCCCGAACGTCCGCTCGGCGCAACCGCGTCAAATCGCCGACGCGACGCCGGTCGTCGAAGAACGCGCGACCGGTCGTCCGCGAACGTTCGGTCAAGTTCGCCCGAACCCGACGAACGTTCGTTAATATCGCTTCGTCTTGTCTCGATTCGTTAATTTAACGCGAATCGAGTTCTCAACGCCCCCAAGTCAGCGCGCCGGCGTCGTTCGACGCGCTCTTCCCGATAAAAATTTCGCGACGTCGACCGCGGTCGCGCGGTCGCGTCTTCGCTCGATACAAGGAGATTAAGTCAATGCGACTCGCTCAACGTCCTTTCGAACGTCTGTCGCGCGGCGCCGGTCTCGCGGTCGCGCTCGGTTTGCTCGTCGTTTCGTCGACGGCGTTCGGTCAATACACCCCGGAACAAATTTTGAAACAACGTCCGACGCAAGCCGACGTCGAAATCGACGAACCGACCGCCGCGGAAACGCCGAACTGCGAAGTAAAACCGTTTAAAGAAGGCGGTTATCAAGGCGTTTGCCTTTACGCGCCGAACGGAACGACGCCGCTTCGCGTTTGGTGCGCTCCGCCTCCGAAAGAAGGCGCCCGCGCGACGGTCGAACAAATCCGCTTCTTCCGCGACGGTCGCGAAGTTTACCGCGACGTCCTCGGCAAGGAGGCGCGTTGGCTCAACGCCGGAGGCAGCCGCCGCGGCGCGGTCGACAAAACGAAGAAAATCGTCGCTTGGCTCTCGATCTCGCCGGAAGAAGCGACCGCCGAAATCGTCGCCGCGCTCGCGACGAACGACTTCGAACGCTTCCAACGCGTCGCGCTGACGTCCGACGACCTGAAAACGCTCGGGCTCGGCGGCTCGCTCGCGCAAGAACTCGAACGTCAAATCGCCGCCGCGGACGCCGACGGGTTCGCGAAACTCGCCGCCGCGTTGAAACTTCCCGCCGACGTTCGTTGGGGCGCGTTCAACGGCAACCGTCCGGCGACGATTCCGGCCGGGCAAGACGGGCTCGCGAAAGATTTGACAGTTTATTACAACGCCAACGTCGTCGTCGTTAAAGGAGACGACGCGGCGCAAAGCCAACAACTTTTCGTCGGCGACCTCGTTAAAGTCGGCGACGTTTGGAAGATTGTCGGGCTCCCGAGCGGCGAACCGTTCGGCGAAGCGACCGGCGTCGTTTCCGCGTCCTCCGTCTTCTTCCCGGCCGAAGGCGCCGCCGTCGCCGGAGCGGAAGGAGCCGGAAACGCCGAAATCGGCGCCGAGCTGACCGCCGCCTATCAAGCGCTCGAAGCCGCGTCGCCAACCGAATATCCCGCCGCTTGCGAAAAAACGTTCAATCTGCTCCTGACCCTCGCGGCGCAAACCCCGAGCGAGGAAACGAGCCTCGTTTCGCAAGCCGCCGACTTGGCGCTCGGCGGCGTCCAATCCGGACTTTACCCGGCGGGCGCGGAAAAACTCGCCGCGTTGACCGACGTTTACAAAGATTCGTCGAACGCCGAGCTGAAAGCGCACGTCCGCTATCGCCAAATCACCGCCGACTATTACGCGGTCGCCCAAGCGACGCCGCGTCCGAAAGACTCCGAACTTGCGCTCGCGCAAGAAAAATACGCCGAAGACCTCGCGACCTTCGTCGAAGAATACGCGACGACGAGCGCCGGCGCCGAAGCGACGCTAAGCCTCGCGATGAACAACGAGTATATGGTCGAAAACGAGACCGCCGCGAGTTATTATTCGCAAGTCGCGCAAAACTTCCCGGAATCGCAACTCGGCAAAAAAGCCGCGGGCGCGCTCGCTCGACTCCAAGCGGAGGGCGGCGAACTGAAACTCCCGGCGGCCCGCTACTTCGGCGGAGGCGTTTGCGACCTCGCCGCGCTCAAAGGAAAACCGACCGTCGTCTTCTGTTGGGCGAGTTGGGAACCGGACAGCGTCGACGCGATGAAGCGTCTCGCGGCGGGCGGAACGTTCAACGTCGTCGGCGTCAACCTCGACGCGGCCCCGAATCCGGAAGCGACCGCCGAAGAACAAAGCGCGTTCTATAAGGAACTCGTCGCCGGTCAACCTTGGAAAAACGTCTGCGACCCCGCCGGGCTCGACGGCGCGCTCGCGACCGCCCTCGGGATTCAAAACGCGCCTTGGATCATTTTGATCGACAAAACCGGCAAAGTCGTTCGCTCGAACGTTACAAACGTCGAAGAACTCGAAAGTTTCCTCGCCGAAATGAAGTAAAACGCGCCAATTCGGCCCAATAAACCGAACGCGCAAACGCCCGTCGTCGACGCAATGTCGGCGGCGGGCTTTTTTATTCTTTTTCTTCCGGCGTTTCCAATTTTTTCGTTTCTTCTCCGCCTGCCGATTTCTCCGCTTCTTCTCCGCTCGCCAATTTTTCCGTTTCTTCTCCGTTCGCCGATTTCTCCGCTTCTTCTCCGCTCGCCAATTTCTCTCGGCGCGCCGCCCAATCTTCGACCGCGTCCGCCGCCTTTTCCGACCATTCCGTCGCTTTCGCCGACGCCGCCTCGCTCCACTCGTCCGCTTTCGCCGACGCTTTTTCCGTCAACTCCGCCGCTTTTTCGCGAACCGGGGCCGACGCTTCCCAAAGCGTCGCTTGCGCCGCTTCCCAATCGGCCTTCGCCCGCTCCTCGACCGCTTTCGCGGACGCCGCGTCGCTCCATTCTTCCGCTTTCGCCGTCGCCGCGTCCTTCAACTCCGCCGCTTTCTCCGCCGCGTTCTCCTTTAACTCCGCCGCTCTCGCCGCCGCCGCTTCGCTCCATTCTTCCGCTTTTTCGCGCGCCGGAGCCGACGCTTCCCAAAGCGCCGTTTTTTGCTCGTCGAACGTTTCCTTCGCCGCCGTCCAATCGGCTTTCGCTCGCGCCTCGACCGCTTGCGCCGCGCGGGCCCGATCTTCCGCGATCTTTTCTCGGTCGGCGTCGGAACACCCGCCGCTAAGCGCCGCCGTCAAAACCGCTAAAATCGCAACAGTC
>JAGBDD010000189.1 GCA_017937685.1 Thermoguttaceae bacterium
ATCACTCGCCGGAAGACGCGCCGACGATGCGAGCGAAAGAGCGCGAATATTTGGCGTTCGTCGGCGTCGAGGTTCCGCAAACGCCCGACGCTTGACCCTTTCGGAGGTTCGACGGCGAAAATTTTCCGCTTTTTTCGAACTTAACGGCGTTCGACGATTGACTTTCGCGTTCCGACGCGTCATAATAAAGGCGAAACCGGTTCGAAGCCGCGATTAGCCGACTTGAGACGGCGGATTCGAACGCAACCGAAGGAACGGCGCGGAAAATGACGACGAATAACGAAACGAAAAAAAGAGCGACGGTCGACGAGCCGACCGGAACCGGCGAGCTTGCGAAACGTCGCGCGGTCGGGCGTTCGCGCTTGGCGCTCGCTCCAAAGCGAACGGCGCTCCGTTGGCGGCGCAATTTCCGGCTTCTTTCGGAGCGGTTCGACGCGCTTCTCGCGGAGGCGCGCCAAGTCGCGGCGCAGCGGCGTTTGGACGACGCGCTCGAAATGTTGGCGGCGCTCGAAAAACGCGTCGCCGGGCTCTTCGACGAAGACGAGGAAACGCGCTATTTTTATTTCGCCAACCCGTTGGAGGAGGCGATTTGCGTCCGCGCTTACCCGACCGAAAAGACGCGGCGGCGCGCGCCGATCGACTATCCGCTTCTCTATTTTACCCAAGGCGCCGTTCAACTGGAAGCGCGCCGTCCTCGCGAAGCTAAAGCGGCGTTGAACAAGGCGTTGGCGTTCAATCCGGTCGACGCGGAAACGCTTTGCAAAATCGCCGACGTCGCCCGTCGGGAACGCGACTTCGTCGGGTATCTAAAGGCGACGACGCAAGCGCTTCGGTTCTCTTATCGACGGCGCGACTTGGCCCGCTGTTATCGCAATCTCGGGACGTTTTACGTCGACGTTCAACGATACGACGTCGCGACGGCGGCGTTCCATTTCAGTTTGACGTTCGACGAATCGGCGGAAGCGCGGCGCGAGTTGAAATTCGTCGAATCGAAAACGCGCCGGCCCGCTAAAGCGCCGCCGTTTGAGAAGTTGCGCAAAATCTTCGACGCGGAGGGGATTCCGGTCGGCCCGAGCGCGGAAACGGTCGAAGCGGCTCGCGAGTTGGCCGTTCGAGCCCGCGACGCCGGGGATTTCGCGCTTGCGCTCCGCTGTTTCGACGTCGTTTGGCGGCTCGCGGACGACGCGGAGGCGAAGGCGGCGAGCGACGCGCTGAACGCTCGGCTCGGCGAATGACGCGGCGTCGTCGAACGCGCTTTTACACACGTTGATTGCAAACGACGCGCGACCGTTTTTCGGGGCGCGCCGCTTTTTATTTCCTTTAACGACGGAGGGTTGGGGTAAATGACGGTTTGGCGGTCGGGAACGTTGTTGACGGCGGCGTTGAGCGCGATCGTTCTTTTGACGACGGACGACGCGGCGGCGCAGCGGTTGGAAAGTCGACCGCAAACGCTTTGGGTCGAAGCGGAAAGTTTCGCCGAGCGCGGCGGTTGGGCGCTCGATTCGCAGGCGATGGACGCGATGGGGTCGCCGTATTTGCTCGCGCACGGGCTCGGCGTTCCGGTCGCCGACGCGAAAACGACGGTTCGCTTCCCAAGCGCCGGAGAATACAGGGTTTACGCGCGGACTCGCAACTGGGTCGCGCCTTGGCGACCGGAGGAGGCGCCCGGAACGTTCCAAGTCGCCGTCGACGGCAAGAAGCTCGAAACGGTTTTCGGAACGAACGGCGCTCCTTGGAGTTGGCAAGCGGGCGGAAGCGTTGTCGTCGCGGAAGATAAGCTCGAAGTCGAAATCGCGCTTTGCGACTTGACCGGGTTCGACGGTCGGGTCGACGCGCTCGTTTTTAGCGCCGACGGGTTCGTTCCGCCGGAGGAAATCGACGCGATGAAGCCTCTGCGGTTGGCGGCGCGCGGGTTGTCGGCGGAGTATCGAAGCGTCAAAAACGGCAAAGTTTACGATCTTGTCGTCGTCGGCGGCGGAATCGCCGGAACGGCGGCGGCTCTTTCGGCGGCGCGGTTGGGCCTTTCGGTCGCGTTGGTCCAAGACCGCCCGGTTCTCGGCGGGAACGGAAGCTCGGAGGTGCGCGTCGGGCTGAACCACTTTCTTAACTTGCCGCCGTATCCGAACTTAGGGAATCTGACGTTTCTCCTCGGCCCGCATCACGGCGGGAACGCTCGGGAGGCGGAGCATTACCGCGACCGAACCCGCGCCGAATTGGTCGCGCTCGAAACGAATATCGATCTTTATTTGAACGTCCGCGTCAACGTCGTCGAGTCGGCGAAGAGCGAAAGCGGAAACGTCCGAATTAACGCGGTTTGCGGCGAAAACGTCGCGACCGGGGAACGCTTGCGTTTTATCGGAAAAACGTTCGCCGACTGCACCGGCGACGCGACCGTCGGTTTCCTTGCGGGCGCCGATTTCCGAATGGGGCGCGAGTCGAAAGCGGAGTACGGCGAGCCGTCCGCGCCGGAAGAGGCCGACGCGATGACGATGGGCGCGTCGGTGCAATGGAACACCGTCGAGACGGACGCCGAAACGCGCTTTCCGGAACTCCCTTGGGCGATTCGGTTTAGCGAAAAAACGATTCGACCGTCGATTCACGGCGACTGGGACTGGGAAGCCGGAATGAATCTCGACCAAATCGCCGATATTGAGCGGATTCGCGATATTGGGCTCCGCGCGGCTTACGGGCATTGGTCGTACATGAAGAACCGAACGACCGGCGACTGGGCCGCTAAAGTCAAGAATCGCAAGCTCGGCTGGGTCGCGTTTGTCGCCGGGAAACGGGAGTCGCGGCGGCTTTTGGGCGACGTCGTGTTGCGCGAACAGGATATTCTCGACGAAACGCCGTTCGAGGACGCGTCGGTTACGACGACTTGGCCGATCGACCTGCATTACCCGGCGCCGGACAACGTGAAACACTTCCCGGAGGAGCAGTTCCGCGCGATCTGTAAAACGACGAAAATCGAGCCTTACGCGATCCCTTACCGCTGCCTTTACTCGCGCAACGTCGAAAATCTCTTGATGGCGGGGCGCAATATCAGCGTTACGCACGTCGCGCTCGGAACGGTGCGGGTGATGCGAACCGGCGGAATGATGGGCGAAGTCGTCGGAATGGCCGCGTCGATTTGCAAAGAACATAACTGTTTGCCGCGCGACGTTTACGCTTCTTATCTTGACGACTTGAAAGCGGCGATGCGAAAAGGCGTCGCGCCGCCGACGGAGAAAGCGCGCCGAGCCGTTCGCTTGGCGGCGCAGTTCGAGCGTCCGGGTTGGCTCCCGCAAGACGCGAAAAACTTAGCGCGCGACGCGAAAATCGCCGTTTCGAGCGATTACCAAGGCGCGGCGAAGTATTCGGCGTCGGCGATAAACGACGGAAAATTCGACGTTTACCAAAACGTCGATCGCTGGGTAAGCGACAAGGCGTCGACGCATTGGGTCGACTTCGAGTTCGCGGAAGAAACGACGCTCGACGCCGTTCGCGTCGTTAGCGGACAAGCGTCGGCCCAAACGCCTCTTGCGGACTTTCGGCTTCAAGTCGAACGAGACGGCGCGTTTGTCGACGTCGAAAGCGCGGCGGCGCGCTCCAACGACCTCGTTATCGTCAATTTGCGCTTTAACCCGATTTCCGGCAAGCGTTTCCGACTGCAAATCGACAAAACGCCGGACGACTTGGCGCGCCTTTGGGAAGTCGAGTTTTACCGCGTCGGGCCGAGCGCCGTCGAAAAGTAACGCGGCCGGCGGACGTTGAATTTTTAGATGATTTTAAGCGAGCGGCGCGCTCCCGTTTCGAACGGAACCGCCGCTTTTATTGCCTTTAACGATAAGGAGTTCGGCTGAATGTCGATTCGATTTTCTTCGCAATTTTTAACGCGACTTGGCGTCGTCGTCGCGGCGCTCGCGCTTTGGACGCCCGGCGACGCGTCGGCGCAACGGTTGGAAAGCCGGGAGCAAACGCTTTGGGTCGAGGCGGAAAGTTTCGCCGAGCGCGGCGGTTGGGTTCTCGACACGCAGGCGATGGACGTGATGGGGTCGCCGTATTTGCTCGCGCACGGGATCGGCGTTCCGGTCGCCGACGCAAAAACGACGTTGCGTTTTCCGAAAGCCGGAGAATACAAGGTTTACGCGCGGACTCGCAACTGGGTCGCGCCTTGGCGACCGGAGGAAACGCCCGGAACCTTCCAAATCGCCGTCGACGGTAAGAAAACGGAAACAATTTTCGGAACGAACGGCGCCGAGTGGAGTTGGCAGGAAGGCGCGCCGATTTCGATTTCGGCGGACAAGCTGGAAGTCGAGGTTTCTCTTTGCGATATGACCGGGTTCGACGGTCGGGTCGACGCGTTAGTGTTTAGCGCCGACGGATTCGTTCCGCCTGAGGAAATCGACGCGATGAAGCCGCTGCGCTTGGCGGCGCGCGGGTTGTCGGCGGAATACCGAAGCGTCGAAAACGGCAAGGTTTACGATCTTGTCGTCGTCGGCGGCGGAATCGCCGGAACGTGCGCGGCGATTTCGGCGGCTCGACTTGGAGCGTCGGTCGCGCTCGTCCAAGACCGTCCGGTTCTCGGCGGGAACGGGAGCGCCGAAATCCGCGTTCACCTCAACGGCGACGTTAACCTCCCGCCGTATCCGAACTTAGGGAACCTGACGTATCTCCTCGGCCCGCACGGCGGCGGGAACGGTCGCGAAGCGGCGCACTACAAAGACCGAACGCGCTTCGAACTCGTTTCGGCGGAAAAAAATATCGACCTTTACTTGAACGTCCGCGTCAACGCCGTCGAAGCGACGAAGCAAGATAACGGAAGCGTCCGAATCAACGCGGTTTGCGGCGAAAACGTCGCGACCGGGGAACGCCTCCGTTTCGCCGGGAAAACGTTCGCCGACTGCACCGGCGACGCGGGCGTCGGTTTCCTTGCGGGCGCCGACTTCCGAATGGGGCGCGAAGCGAAGTCCGAATACGGCGAAGCGACCGCGCCGGAAAAGGCCGACTCGATGACGATGGGCTCCTCCGTTCAGTGGAACACCGTCGAGACGGACGGCGATTCGAGCTTCCCGGAACTCCCTTGGGCGATTCGGTTTAGCGCGGAAACGATTCGACCGTCGACGCACGGCGACTGGGACTGGGAAGGCGGAATGAACCTCGATCAAATCGAGGATATCGAGCGAATCCGCGACAACGGACTTCGCGCCGCTTACGGGCACTGGTCGTATATGAAGAACAAGACGACCGGTTCTTGGGCGGAAAAAGTCAAAAATCGCAAACTCGGTTGGGTCGCTTACGTCGCCGGGAAGCGGGAGTCGCGGCGCCTTCTCGGGGACGTCGTTTTGAAGGAACAAGACGTCGTGAACGCGGTTCCGTTCGACGACGCGTCGGTTACGACGACTTGGTCGATCGACCTGCACTATCCGGAACCGGAGAACGCTAAACACTTCCCGGGCGAGGAGTTCCGCGCTTACTGCGTCCAAACGAACATCAAGCCTTACGCGATTCCGTACCGCTGCCTTTACTCGCGCAACGTCGAAAACCTCTTTATGGCGGGGCGCAACATCAGCGTTACGCACGTCGCGCTCGGAACGATTCGCGTGATGCGCACCGGCGGAATGATGGGGGAAGTCGTCGGGATGGCCGCGTCGATTTGCAAGAATCGTAAGTGCTTGCCGCGCGACGTTTACGCTTCTTATCTCGACGAGCTGAAAGCGCTGATGACCGAAGGCGTCGCGCCGCCGACCGCGAAAGCGACGCAATTCGCGCGCCCGAAATGGCTGCCGCAAGACGCGAAAAACTTGGCGCTCGGCGCGAAAGTCGCCGTTTCGAGCCTGTATAAAAAGGCGCATTACCCGGCGTCGGCGATTAACGACGGCAAACTCGACGTTTACAAGAACGAGGGCCGTTGGGTCAGCGACGAAGCCGAGTCGCATTGGGTCGATTTCGAGTTCGCCGGGGAAACGACGCTCGACGCTTTGCGCGTCGCGAGCGGGCAAGCGTCGGCCCAAACGCCGCTGACGAAGTTCCGCCTGCAAGTCGAGCGAGACGGCGCGTTCGTCGACGTTGAAAACGCGGCGGTCGAGAACAACGACGCGGCGGTCGTCTGTTTGAAGTTTAAACCCGTTTCCGGCAAGAAGTTCCGTCTGCAAATCGACGAAACGCCCGGCAACTTGGCGCGCCTTTGGGAAGTCGAGTTTTACAACGTCGGGAAGTAAACGGCGGCGCGTTAGCCCGGCGGTTTCGCTTGACCTCCGCAACGCTTCCGACGGCGCGCGTCGGGAGCGTTTTAACGAAACTTTAAAAATCGGTTTCTACCGGATCGACGAGCTGAAAGCGAAGGATTTCGATATTCGCAAAGCGAAACGCGACGAGAAGCGCGAGGCGTTTTACCGAATTGCCGGGAACCGTTCGCTTAGGTAAAATAGAAGGTTAAGCTAAGGAGAAGCGGAGCGAATCGCGGAAAATCGCTCTTGAACGGAGCCGGAAAAATCGTTATTATCAGCGCGTCGTTCGGACGGCTTTAACGGGCGGACGGACGGCGGCGTCGCTCGGTTTACCCGGCTTTCCCGTTTTGCCTATTTGTCCGGTTTTCGTCGTCCTTTTCCTTTATGTCGGCTCTTTTACTCCTTCCGCTTGCCGCGACTTCGGTCGGCGGCGCGATCGCGCTCGGGGCGCTTTTCTATTACTTCAACGGTTCGAACGGCGGTTCTCGCTCGTTAGCGACCGAGCCCGCGATTCCCGATAAATTGACGCAAGTTAAAGAAAAAAAGTCGGTTAACGCGATTGGAAAAAAGACTTGCGAAGAGCGGGAAAGCTCCGAACGAGTCGCCGCGGAGTTGGAGCTTCGACGTCGGGAACTCGCCGACTTTTACGCTCGAGCCAACGCCGAACTCGAAGCGCGTCGAGCGACGCTCGAAACGTTGACCGCGCAAGCGACTGAAGCCGCCGCGACGTTGGGACGCGTCTTGGACTCTTTTTCGACCGCGTTCGGCGCGTCTCCGGAAAACGGAACGCCGCAAGAAACGCCGCGTCGCAACCGTCCGACTTCCAAACGGTTAACGCCGTCGACCGTCGATTCGCGCCGGGCGGCGGACGCGTTCGAACCGTTGTTCGCGTTGGAAGACGAGTTGCGTTTGGAACTCGGCGAAACGCGCGGTCGAGCGGTTCGATAAGAACGGCGAATGGTTTAAATATTGAAATATAAGGAGTTGGCCGAAAATGGAAAACGCGGAAAACCGAGCGAAGGAGAGCGGTGGCGTCTTTGCCGTCAAACTCGACGCGTTTTGCGGCCCGCTCGACTTGTTGCTCTATCTGGTGCGAAAACGCGAGTTGGATATTCTCGATATTCCGATCGCCGAGGTTGCGGAGCAGTTTCTCGTTTTCGTCGAAGCGTTGGAAGCGCTCGAACTTGACGCGGTCGGCGACTTTTTGTCGCTGGCGAGTTCGCTGATCGAAATCAAATCGTTTCACGCGCTCCCGACGGAAGAGGAGGCGGTCGAAACGATCGAAGACCCGCGTAAAGACTTGGTTGTTCAGCTCTTAGCGTATAAGAAGTTTTGCGAAAACGCCGGCGTGTTGGAGGAGCGCGGTCGACTTTGGGCGCGGCGCTATCCGCGACTGTCGAACGACTTGCCGCGAGCGACGCGAAATTTCGCCGAGGAACCGATTCAAGACGTCGAACTTTGGGACTTGGTCGGCGCGTTCGGACGGATTTTGCGCGAAAAAACGCCGGTCTTTAGGCATTCGATGAAACGCGAGGACGTTCCGATAAGCGTCCATCTACAAAGGGTTTACAATCGATTAAAACGCGAGCGGAAAGTGCGTTTCACCGCGCTCTTCGACAAGGCCGACCGCAAGTCGACGCTGATCGGGATTTTTTTGGCGATTCTCGAACTGACGCGGCACGGATACGCGTTCGTCGAGCAGGAGACGGCGTTCGGCGATATTCAAGTCGCTTATCGCGAAAACGAGAAGCCGTTCGATCTCGTCGGCGCCGGGGCGAGCGATTTCGTCGAGTCGGCGCAAGCGGGCTAACGCGGCTTATTAACGCGTTGAAAAATAAGACGTTCGAGATGCGGAGCGCAAGGAGGCGCGGAACGCTTGGCGAACGTCTTTTTTTGCGTTAAGAGACGTTAAACGGCGTCGCGTTTTTGCGTTTGACGCCGTTTAACAGGTTGCGGCTCTTAGTCGTTCCAAGACAACGTTTCCGGAAGGGGCGAGCCGAGATTAATGCAGCCGTCTTCCGTAACGACGACGATGTCTTCGACGCGCAGCCCGCCGACGCCCGCGCCGTAAAGGCCAGGTTCGACCGAAACGACGTCGCCGACGACGAGTTCCGGCCCTTTGAAATCGAGAAGCGGCGGTTCGTGGAGCGAAAGGCCGAGTCCGTGTCCGGTTCCGTGCGTCATCCGGATTTCCGTTTCCGCTTCCGGCGTGCCCGGGGCGGCGTAACCGAACCCGTATTTTTCGAGAGCCGCGATCGCCGCTCGGTGAACCGTTTCGGCGGAAACGCCCGCTTTGATCGTCGCCGTCGCCGCCGCTTTCGCCGCGCGCACCGCTTCGAGCATCTTCGCGTAAATCGGCTTGACTTGGCCGTTTACGACAGTGCGCGTGCAGTCGCCGTTATAGAGCGTCGCCTTGTTCGTCGGGAAAATATCGATGATGATCGGCTCGCCGGTTCGCAAGGGGCCGGTTCCGTAGTTGTGGCAGTCGTCGCCGTCTTTGCGACCCGCGACGATGGCCGGGACGTTCGAGTAACCGGCGTCGAGGAGCGTTCGGTCGATGAAAGCCCGCATATTTTCGGAAGTTAGCATTTCGCCGTTCGCCCAAAGGACGCCGTCGGCGTCCGGAACCGCGTTCGCGATGCGGCGGCAAGCGGCGCGCATCGCTTCTTCGGTCGCCCGTTGCGCTTCGCGAATCGCCGCGATTTCGCGGGAGTCCTTCGAGCGACGCTCCAAAACGCCGCGGAAAACGTCGCATTCGCAAGAAATCCCGACTTTCGAGAGCGCGTCGACGTAAACGAGCGGGAGCGTGCGGTCGGAAACGACGAGTTCGACGCCTTGACGGCGGAACGCTTCCGCGACGCTTTGCGCGGTCGCGAGTTCGCGGTCGCCGGAAAGTCCGGTTTCGGGCGCGAAGTCGGCGGGACAGGCGACGAAGTCGGCCTCGGCGGAGCGGACGGCGCGGTCGTTTTCGATGTCGCGCAAAATCAGGAGCCGGGTTTTGTCGGACGGCGCGCGCTCGGCGTTCGTCGACGGTTTGGCTTCCGGAAAGGTCGCCGGCTCTTCAAATTCGAGAACCGCGGCCGGGTCGTGGGCCAAAAATCGCATTTTCCAATAGAGCGTCGCGCTGTGCGACGGGACGCCCGCCGTTAAGTAAGCCTTTTTCATTGTTCGATTTATATCGGTGTTGAGGTTGGTTGAGGTTAAGGAAGGAAAGACGCGACGGCCCGAAAACGAGTCGAACCGCCGCGTAATCGGCGCCGCGTCGACGCAACGGAAAGGGCGCCGACGTCTTGCGGTCGACGCTTAACGCGTTGAAACGAAACGTGTTAATTCGCGACCGCTTTCGGGCGTCCGGCGACCGAGCGTTTCAAAACGGCGCCGACGTTTGCCCGATTAAAATAAGGAAAAACCGGCCCCCGAAAACGCGTCGAACCGCCGCGAACGTCGGCGACGTTTCGGCGAGGAAGCGTCGCCGAGTTGAAACGCGTCGAAC
This sequence comes from Thermoguttaceae bacterium, assembly GCA_017937685.1. Lineage (GTDB taxonomy): Bacteria > Planctomycetota > Planctomycetia > Pirellulales > Thermoguttaceae > RUG369. The sequence continues at coordinate 9,700 of JAGBDD010000189.1, forward strand.
GCTAACTTGTCGCGTTGAACCGGGTTAGTTCGCGACGGTTTCCGGGCGTCCGGCGACCGAGCGCTTCAAAACGGCGCGCGCCGACGCTCGCCCGATTAATAAAGGAAAAACGCGACGCCCCGAAAACGAGTCGAACGCCGCGCGGTCGCCGACGTTTCGACAAGGGCGCCGCGACGTTTGGACGGCGACCGTCGGAATCGCGCCGATTAACGGGCGACGGCGTCCGGGTGTTCCGCCGCCAAGTGTTTCAAAACGGCGCGCGCCAACGCTTGCCCGATCGGCTCGACGTTCGCCAAAATCCATTTCGCGTCGCGTTCTTCGTCGTGAAACGCAATCTCGACCAAGACCGCCGGAGCGACCGGATTCGCCGTTTCGTAAAGCGGTTTGCCGGGGCCGAAGTGGCTGTGCGACTCTTTGACGCCGCGATTCGGGCCGTTGTAAATCGTTAAAATTTCGTCGAGAACGCGCTTGGCGAAACGTTCGCCCTCGCCGCCGAAACGGAAGCAAAACGCTTCGGTTCCGCGAGCGCGCTTGTTGGCGGCGTTCGAGTGAATCGCGAAATAGAGGTCGACGTCGAGCTTGTTCGCTTCGGCGACGTAATCGCGGAGGCCGTTGTTCGGATCGTTGCGGTAAACGACGACGCCGTGCGCTTTTAGAATTGGCTCGACGACGTCGGCGACTTCGTTCATTCGCTCCATTTCGCTGCGGTAGTCGCCGAACCCGATATTGCGAATTTGGTTCGACGGGCTGAGATAGAGCGAAACGGCGTTCGGTTTGAAGCGCGGCATATCGGCGAGCGTCGCGGCGGCGTTCGGGTTCGCGTCGGTCGACGCGGCGTCGGCGGACGCGGTCAATTTAGGACGCGCTTCCGGATCGACGGTTTCCGGCGCGACCGGATCGATAACTTGGGCGAAAGCGGTCGAAGACGCGCAGCATAAAGCGACGGCGAGAGCGAGTTTTAGGAAGGACGGCATTGGTTTTCTCCTCGAATCGGGGACGGGAAAAGGAAAGCGCGAACGGCTTGCGTCGTCGCGGCGGTCGCGGACTCGGCGCAGGAGCGCGAAACGTTCGGGGCGGCGATTTCGGGTCGCCGTATAAACGCGAACCTTTCGTTTCTGTTCGGCGTTCGAAAACGCGTCGAGGCGGCGCCGTCTTTATTTTAACGCTTGGCGGCGCGAATCGCAAGGTTCCGAATGAAATTTTTTTCAAGAAACGCCGTCGCGAAAAAACGAAAGGGCGCAAAAAGGCGAAAAAACAAGAAACGACGCGAAAAACGGAAAACGAGAAAAGCGCGAAGAAACGCAAGAGAACGCCGCTAAGAGAGAGGGGAAAACGGAGAAGCAACGCGGAAAAGTAAAAAAGGAGTAAGAAACTCGACGAGGCAAGCAAAAAAGCCGCCCGTTTCCTTCGAACGTTCGAAAGAAACGGACGGCGCAACCGTTTCGACGAACGCGACGCGTTTTCGACCGCCGCCGAAAAAACGTCGCGCCGTCGCAAGCGAACGCTCAAACCGACGACGCGTCAAGCGCCGCCGGTTCGGAAATTAACGTCAAACGAGGCGTTTCGCCAACGCGTCGAGGTCGTCTTCGTCGCCGAAGAAGTCGAACTCGTCGAAGTCCGCGAAGACGTCGGCTTCCAACGTCGAGGAAGAGGTCGCTTCCGCGTTCGCCGCCGTCAATTCGACTTCGACCCAGTCCGAAGTTTCGTGGTAGCGTTCCAAGCGAACGCGATAGGTCGTCGTATCGGTTTGCGGCGCGAACTTAACCGCGTTCTCGGAGGCTTTCGCCATCGCGGCGAGCTTCCAAGCGTCGCCGTCTTGGTATTCGACGCGAACCATCAAGTTGGCGACGGTTTCGGTTTCGTCGGTTTCCCAAGTCAGCTCGACTTCGCCGGTTTCGGCGTCGTAAACGCCGTCGACGGTCGGTTGCGCGTAAGGATAGTAGCGCGACGCGCCGCGTTCGAACGCGCCAAGGTCGATAACGGCGGAACCGTCGCCGTCGCCGTCGACGACGCGTTCGTTGTAAAGCCAGTCGTGCGGGAACGAATCGACGTTCAGGACTTCGAGCGCTTTCGCCAAGTCGCCCTTATCGAGCGCTTGCGAATCGGCGGCCAAGGTAATATCGTGCGATTCGAGATCGGCGAAGAGCGGCGTGCTCGAATCGTAGCTATAGTTGTCGTTCATACCGTTGTCCCAACCTCGATAGGAAGACAACGTGTTGTACGCGTTGATCGTCTTGGAACCGCCGCCAAACCACGAGAAGTTTTCGGAAATGTCGGCGGAGTTGCCCGCGAGAATCGTGTTGACAAACGTCAGATTGACGTCGCGTTCGATTCCGTCGTCCGACTCGGAGGCGTTGACGTAAACGCCGCCGGCGGTGCTCGCGTTGTTGTCGGCGATCGTCGCGTTGACGAAGACGACGTCCCCGCCGTGAATGTTGACGGCGCCTCCTTGGTAGCAACCGGTGCGATTTTGCAGGCTGACCCCCTCGTCGGAACCGTTGTGAACGAGGACGTCGTTCACGCTGTAAACCGTCGCTCCGGAGAGGAAGAGGGCTCCGCCGAACCACGCGCCGTTTTCGTAATACGTCGAGGCGTGCGAAACGAGGGTTCCGCCTTCGGCCGCGATCGCGCCTCCGCCGCCGTGATTTTGGCTCTTGCCGGCGGCGATGACGTTTTGGTGGAAGAAACAGTCGTCGACCGTAACGTTCCCGCCGTTCGACCAAATCGCGCCGCCGAATTCTTGCGCGGCGTAGTTGTTCTCGAAAATCGTGCTTTGCGCGTTCAACGTGCCGCTGACGGCGACCGCGCCGCCGGCGTAATACGCGGACGAGTTGGAAACGTAGCAGTACTCGAGGTTTAACGTACCAAGGACGTGGAACGCGCCGCCGTGGTAATCGGCGTCTCCCGGATTGTTCTCGTCGTAGCCGGAACCGTCGACGCCGACCGAACCGTTGGTAACGTGAACGCCCTTCAACGTGAGCGCGGAGTTAGCGACGATATCGAACGCGCGATTCTCGCCGCCCGCGTCGATTTTGATTCCGGTCGGATCGGAGTGATCGGTCGGATCGTCGACGATCGAATAATCCATAAGGTTGGACGCGTCGATCGTGATCGATTTACCCGCTTGGTTTTGGTATTGAGTCGGTTGAACCGTGATTTGACCTTGGGTCAACTCGAGGGTTTTCCCCTTCAGGTCGTCGGCGAAGGTAATCGTTTCGTCGTTGTCCGCCTTCGCGATCGCTTCGCGGAGCGAAAGGAAACCGTCGGTCCAGTCGACGACGTCTTGCTCGGTCGTAACGACGAGCGCCGGAGTGCGGTACGTCGAGACTTCCGACCAATCGGAGACGCCGTAGGCGTTCTCCGCTCGGACGCGGAACTCATAAGTCGTGTCGGCAAGAGAAACACGGGCAAGCCGCGAAATGGTATCTTGGTCGACGACAGCTGAAAGCGTCCATTGGGGATAGGGGTTGACGGCAACGTTTTGGGAGTCCGTAATCCTAAACTGAACGCGATATTTAATAGCGTTGTCGGAAGCGCCCCAAGACATTACAACTTTATCGGATTCTTCGTTATAAACGCCGAACGTAACTTTACCGGGCGCGGTTGGGTACGGATTCGGAGTGGTAAAGGCGCGGACGTTGGACCACTCCGAGACGCCGTAAGCGTTCTCCGCTCTGACACGGAAGTAATACGTTGTGTCGTAACGATTCGCGGACGCGAAACGAGAGGTTTCGTTTTGGTCCATAATTTGCGAAGTCGTCCAGGTTACTCCGTCATACGAGAATTGAACGAGGTAACGCGCTTCGTTGTCCACGTTGCTCCAAGACATCGCGAGTTTTTTCGTCGTTACGTTGTAGTCGTCGAGCGTGAACTCGTTCAAAACCGGCGCGACCGGCGCGGACGCTTCTGCGGCGTCAAACAACACGG
>JAGBDD010000024.1 GCA_017937685.1 Thermoguttaceae bacterium
GGATTGCGACGGAAAAAACGATTCTTTTGAAAATCGGGGGCGCTCTATAACGTCGAAGAATGACGTTATAAGCGCGACGGAGATTTGACGACGTAAAAAAAAGCCGTTTAATAAAAAGGGTTTCAAAAATAAAATTTTCGCGTAAGATTATCCGTCGCGTCGGAGCGTTTCGCTTCGTCCGGGAGCGCGATAGGCGGGTATTTTCGAAATTGCGGAGCGCGTTATAATAGACGGCGAGAAAAACGTTCGCGACTTTCCTCGTCGAAAATCTTTCGGCGGCGTTTTGGGGCGGTCGCGACGAACGGTTCGACGGCGGCGCTCGTTCCGACGGGCGTTTGCAACGAAAGGCGCGCGCCTTGTCGCGCTTTCGTTCGTTAGATTTTGCAAGGCTAGTTTAGGAAACTTGGACAATGAAGAATTTTGTCGAAACCTCCATTGAGAGTATTCGCCAACAAGTCGGCGACGGTCGCGTTATTTGCGGCTTGTCCGGCGGCGTCGACTCGGCGGTCGTCGCGGCGTTGGTTTCGCGGGCGATCGGTTCGCGGCTGACCTGCATTTTCGTCGACACCGGTTTGATGCGCAAAAACGAAATCGACTCGGTCGCGAAAGTTTTCCGCGAAAATTTCGACGCGAACCTTGTCGTCGTCGACGCGGAAGAACGCTTCCTTTCCCTCTTGAAAGACGTCGACGACCCGCAAGAAAAGCGCAAAATCATCGGCAAGACGTTCATCGACGTTTTCACCGAAGAGGCGCATAAGGTCGACGGCGCGAAGTTCTTGGCGCAAGGGACGATTTGGCCGGACGTCGTCGAAAGCGGCGGCGAAGAAGGCGCGCCGGCGAAGACGGTGAAGTACCATCACAACGTCGGCGGTTTGCCGGAGGATATGGAGTTCGAGTTGGTCGAACCGCTCCGCAAGCTGTACAAACACGAAGTTCGTCAAGTCGGTTTGGAACTCGGCTTGCCGGAAGAGTTGGTTTGGCGGCACCCGTTCCCGGGGCCGGGTCTCGCGGTTCGTTGCTTGGGCCCGGTTTCGAAGCCGGACTTGGACTGCTTGCGCGAAGCGGACGCGATCGTCGTCGAAGAGATTACGAAGGCGGGGCTTTACCGCGAAACGTCGCAAGTTTTCGCGGTGTTGTTGCCGGTGCGCAGCGTCGGCGCGAAGAACGGCGAACGCACTTACGAGAAGGCGGTGGTCGTCCGTTGCGTCGCGACGCAAGACTTTATGGAAGCGAACTGGTATCCGGTTCCTTACGAGGTCTTGGCGAAGATTTCGTCGCGCATTTTGAGCGAAGTCGACGGCGTGAACCGCGTCGCGTACGATATTAGCTCGAAACCGCCCGCAACGATCGAGTGGGAGTGATTCCGGACGCTTAACGAGCGTTCGGCGAGTGCGAAGCGCGCGGCGACGTTCGACTTCTAGCGTCGAGCGTCGCCGACGGCGGCGAATTTAGCGTTCGCGAGGGAGCCCTTGCGAGCGAAGGGCGGCGCGTCGGCTAAAAAGTCGGCGCGCCTATCGGCGATTAATGTAAATGAAAAATGTAGCGGTTAATCGCGAGCGATGGAATATTAAAACGAAGGCGGCGAAAGACGGCGATGGAGAATCAAACGAGCGCGGCTGTTCCGGCGTTAATGAAAAGAGCGATTTTCGCGGAGATCGCGGCGCTGCAGACGGACGGAAACGGCGTTTTCGACGCTCAAAGTTGGGCCGACTTCGGCGCGCTCGGCTCGCGGTTGACGAAAGCGGGCGTCGCTTGGAAGACTTGCGAACTCGGCTCGAACTTTACCGCGTTTATGGCGGCGGCGTTTCGCGACGAAGCGGAGCGCGGCGAAATCGTTTTCCGCTTGAATAAAGCGGGCGCGAACCCGAACAGTCGCGTTCGTTTGACGAAAGCGCCGGCGAAAAAAGCCGTCGCGACGTCGAGCGTTCCCGAGAAAAAGTCGACGGTCGCGGTCAAAACGGCGACTCCGGCGTCGACGTCCGCGTCGTCAAGCGTTCCCGCGAACGCGCCGAAAAAACTCTCCGACGCGGAGGTCGAAAAGCGCGTTTTGGCGGCGATTCGCGAACTGCAAACGGACGCCGACGGGAAGCGCGACGCGAGCCGTTGGGTGCGTTTCGCCAACCTTGGCGCCCGACTTAAAGAAAAGGGCGTCGACGGCAAAACCGCCGGTTTTTCAACGTTCGCGAAATTTGTGGAGGAGCGTTTCGCCGAGAAATTGGAATTTGACGGCGACCCAAACGCTCGACGAACGCGACCGAAAACGGCGTCGACGGCGGTCGTTCCGGTTGCGCAAGCGCCGTCGACCGTTGCGACCGTCGCGGAAAAAACGCCGGTTGCGGCGAACGCTTTGACCGTTCCGAAAAAGGAAACGACGGCGGTCGTTCCGGTTGCGAAGAGAGTTTCGACGCCGCAAACGTCGCCCAAACTCTCCGACGCGGAGCTGGAAAAGCGCGTTTTGGCGGCGTTGCGCGCGTTGCAAAAGGACGATTCCGGACGCCGCGACCCGAGCGCTTGGGTCGATTTCACCGTCCTCGGCCCGCGCTTGAAAGCGAACGGCGTCGACTGCAAAGCGTTCGGTTGCGCGAGTTATCCGAAGTTGTTGGAGTCGCGCTTTTCGGAAACGTTTCAATTCGACAAAAACGAGCCGACCGCTTGGCGGGTTCGCCCGACGTTGGCGCCGAACAAAGACGACGCGGAACTTGCCGATTGGGCCGTCGTCGCGCCGGAGCGGTTCGACGAGTTGGCGAAGCTCGCGCTTCCGGAGAAATGGCGGTTCGGCGACGCGAAACCGGCGCCGGGCGAGCCGCGTTTTCCGATTTTAGAATCGTATATTAAATATACGTTTCGGCAACTCGCGTTCGAACGGAAATTGGAAATCGCTCCGACGGAAGACGTCGCCGCGTTCAATACCGGCCTTTTCGACCGCAAATTCGACCCGATTTTCGCGTTTTTTCGGAAAAACGTCGGGGCGGAGCCGCAACCTTGGCGCCTTTCGTCGTTCGCCGTCGCCGCGGAAAACGCCGACGGGAAGGAGCTGGTCGCGCGATTCGAGCCGCTTCCGAAACGAGCGCGCTTTTTCGAACGCCGCGAAGACCTTGTTTTCGACGGCGACGCGGCGATTCTTTGCGACGTCGAGCATTGCCTCGTCGAAAACGTCGCCCGGCTGCCGAGCGAATTTTTGCGCCGTTATTGTTCGTCCGCGTTTTTGACCTTGGAAATCGACGGCGAAACGCGAACGCTCGACGACGTCGCCGCTCGACCGGAAAAAGACCCGGCGCGCCGTCGATATTTTAAAGCGTTGGAGAAAAGGTTGCCCGGTTCGAGCGAGTTGTTCGAGATGAAATTGCGGTTCGACGCGGCGGTCGAGCTGGCGAAAAAGCGCGTCGCGGCGAACTTTCGAACGGCGGTTCCTTCTTTTAATCCAAGAAAACGCAACGTTTGCTATCTTCTCCCGCTGACTTTGACCGCTCGACGCGAAGCGCCGGAACGCGCCGACGTCGCGCTCGTCGTCGAACGGCTTCCGGAGACCGGCGTTTACCAGGGGCACACCGTTTACACGCTCGATACGGCGTATAAAACCGCTCGTTTGACGGCGCGTTTGGGCGGCGAAAACTGGCTCGACGGTTGAAAAGCGGCGTTTCAGGCGTTTTTCGACGGCTTTTCTCTTGCGTTTTGGGGTTAAAATCGTTAAAATCGGACTCGGCGAGCGTCGGGCGCGTTCGGCGTTCGCTTCGTTTCGGGCGTTTAGGACGTTTAGGGCGCTTAGAATGTTTCGGGCGCCTAGGATGTTTAGAACGTTTGCGTCGGCTTTTTGCCCGATTCGGCGAAACAACGCGACAAGCGGAGCGCGGCGGTTCGAATCGCGTCGCGAAAACTTAAATGAAACTCGAATATCGAACGGCGACGGTCGACGACGGCGCGGAAATCGCTTACGTCGACGTCGGGGAAGGGCGGTTTCTCTTTTATATCGACGGGTTCGGCGGTTCCGTCGCGACGGCGAACGGGATTATCGAACGCTTTAGCAAGAGCGGCGCGTTCCGAACGGTCGCCTTCGACCAACGCGGATACGGGCAAACGCCGTCGACCTTGCCGGCTTCCGCCGTCGGCGTCGAACGCTCCGCCGCCGACTTGCGCGCGCTGATCGAACGCCTCGACGCCCGCGACGTTTGCGTCGTCGGGTACTCGATGGGCGGCTCCGTCCTCTTTTCTTACCTCGAACAATTCGGAACCGACC
>JAGBDD010000190.1 GCA_017937685.1 Thermoguttaceae bacterium
GTTATGCCGAACGGCGATATGATCGCGCTCGAACACTTCGAACAAACCGAGTTCTACTACGGCGAAACGTTTGCGACCTACTACGAACTCGCCGCGGTCGACGCCGAAGGGAACGCGATTTCGTTCGCCGAAGGCGCGGCGTTGATCCTCGACGGCAAAGCGGGCGTTTATCAAAACGGCGCGGTTCGCTTCGAAGACGGTTCGTTCGCGCGCTTGACCGACGGCGCCGCGATTGAAATCGACGGCGTCGCGGCGACCTTCGTCGGCGCCGCGTTCGTCCTGCCGACCGGCGAAGTCGTCGAGTTCGTCGCGGGCGAAACGCTCGTTTGCGAAAACGGTTCGACGGTCGCGATGACGCAAGTCGACGAAATCGTTTCGGGCGTCCTCGACCTCGAAAACGGTCGCCGCGTCGAATTCCTCGGCGACGGTTCCGCGAACGTTTCGACGCAAGTCGGAACGGACGTTACGTTCGCCGCGAACCTCGACAAAGCGACGATCAAGCTCGAATCCGCGATTACCGTCGACCGCGACCTGACGATCGACGCGTCCGACCGAACGAACGTTTCGGTTTCCGGCGCGAACAAGACGAACGTCTTCGTTATCGCCGAAGGCGCGACCGCGTCGATCGCTTCGCTGTCGATCAAAAACGCCGTCGCGCAAATCGGCGCGGGCGTCGCGAACTACGGAACGCTCTCGTTGGTCGACGTTTCGATTAGCGGAACGAAAGCGACGAGCGAAGCGGACGAACCGTTCGCCGACAAGATTTTGACCGAAGGCGTCGGCGCCGCGATTTACAACGCCGGTTCGCTTTCCGTCGACGGCGGCTCCTTCGCGAACAACGTTTCGACCTTCCACGGCGGCGCGATTTACTCGGTCGGCTCCTTGGCGATTAAGAACGCGACGTTCGAAGGCAACGTTTCCGAATATTACGGCGGCGCGATTTACGTCCAAGACGGAACCGCGACGGTCGATACGAGCGTCTTCAAAGGCAACAAAGCGCAATACGGCGGCGCGGTCGCGACGAACGTTTCGCTGAAAGCCGCGAACTCGATCTTTACCGAAAATATCGGAACGCTCGGCGGCGCGCTCTACGCTTGGGGCGCGAACGCCTCGATCGAAGCGACGCAATCGACGTTGATCGCCAACGTCGCGGAACAAGGCGGCGCGATTTACGTCGGCGACGCCGCGTTGACCTTGAAGAACTCGATCGTCGCGACGAACGAAGCGACCGAAGGCGCGACCGATATCGCGCTCGTCGGCGCCGCGACCGCGACCGTTTACGCGAGCTTGATCGGCGTCGCGGACGATTGCGGCGCGTCGCTCAACTTCGACGCCGGAACCCGTTCGTTCTACGGAACGACCGAAAACCCGGTCGACCCGAAACTCGACGCCGAAGGTCGCCCGACCGTCGTCTCCCCGGCGCTCAACTCCGGCTCGAACGCGCTGGCGACGGCGACCGACGGTTCCGCGTTGACCGCCGACGCGTCCGGCGCCGATCGTATCGTCGGCGTCGAAAAGGACGGAACGATTTACTCGGTCGATATGGGCGCGCTCGAATTCCAAACGGTCGCCGCTCCGGACCTCGGCTTCTACCGCGAAGACGGTTCGTCGTTCCTGTACGGCGGCGAACAACCGGTCGCCGGCTTCACCCTGTCGCTTTCCGGGCTTGGCGGCGAAGGCTTCTCCAACACCGGCGATTTCGTCGAAGGTTGGGACGTCTCCTTCGCGGTCGGTTACGGCAACGCGGGGAACGCCTACTGCTTCGAGTCGTTCGCGGTCGAGTTGAAGACGGTTCGCCTCGACGCCGACGGAAACGCGATCGAAGGAACCGAAACGGTTCTGACCCGCGTCTTCGGCGACGAGTCCGGCTACTTCGACGTCGAAGATTGGCTCGCGTCCGGCGAAGCGTTCGTCGAACTTTGGAACCTCGGCGCGGCTTACGAAGCCGGTCAATACAAACTGACGCTGACGGTCGACGCCGCCGACTCGGTCGTCGAACTCGACGAAACGAACAACGTCTTCGAAACGAACTTCGCGGTTCGCGAACGTCCGAGCCTCGTCGTTACGACCGAACAAGACGTCGTTAATCCTTACGACGGCGAAATCTCGCTCCGCGAAGCGATCGCTCTCGTCGGCGCCGACGGTTCGGTCGGGATGCAGTTGAACGAAGTTTTGACCGAAGGCGAAACGTTCGTCTTGGCCGAAAACGCCGCGCTTGGAATCCCGGCGAACGCGGTCGCGACTTACGCCGACGGCAAGATTACCGTCGCGGTCGGCGAAGGAACGGTCGAATTGGCGCAAAACGTTGAATACGCGTTGGCCGACGGAACGACGTTCGCTTGGCAAGAACACCTCGGTTGCGCGGTCGCGACGCGCGGCGACGCGATCGGGTCCGCGATTACGTTCGCCGAATCGGTTTACGGCAAGACGATTAGTCTGACGAGCGAACTGACGATCGACCGTTCGATGACGATCGACGGAACCGGCGCGAACGTCGTCGTTTCCGGCGCGAACGCCTCGCGAATCGCGACGGTCGCTCGCGGAACGGTCTCCGTCTTCGGTTTGACCTTCGAAAACGGTTCCGCGAACCTCGGCGGCGCGATTTACAACGCCGCGAACTTGACGTTGACGAACGTTTCCGTTAAGAACAGCTCCGCGACGGAAGACGGCGGCGCGATTTACAACGCGCTCGGCGGCGACCTGACGCTGACGAACGTCGAAATTCTCGGCGCGGCGGCGACGAACGGCGGCGCGATTTACAACGCCGGAAACCTCTTCGGCGAAGAAGTCGCGATCTCCGGCGCCAACGCCGCTTACGGCGCGGGCCTGTGCAACGTCGGAGAGGCGGTCTTCGCGGGCGTTTCGTTCGTCGACGGCGTCGCGACGGCGCAAGGCGGCGCGATTTACAACGACGGCGGCGAACTCGTCGTCGACGGCGGCGTCGAAAACTCCTCGTTCGTCGGCAACCAAGCCGTTTACGGCGGCGCGATCGTCAACTACCAAGGCGTCGCGACGATCGTCGGCGCGGACTTCGTCGCCAACAAAGCGACCGGTTCCGCGGGCGCGATCGACAACTACGGCGAATTGACGCTCAACGGCGTTTCGTTCGAAAACAACGAAGCGGCGGTCGCCGGCGGCGCGATTTACAACAGCGAAAGCGCCGCGAGCGCCGACGCTTACTCCGTCGCGCTCCAAGACGTCGTCTTCAACGGCAACTCCGCGACGACCGGCGGCGCGATTTACAACGCCAAGGGCTCCGTCGTCGAAGCGACCGGCGCGGTTGCGTTTGAATCGAACTCCGCCGCGACCGAAGGCGGCGCGATTTACAACGCTGGAACCGCGACCTTCGCGACCGACGCGACGTTCTCCGCGAACTCCGCGGCGACCGGCGGCGCGATCTTCAACGCCGGAACCGCGACCTTGACCGGCGCCAAGTTCGACGGCAACGTCGCGACGAAGGACGGCGGCGCGGTCGCCAACGTCGGAACGTTCTACGCGACGACGAGCGAATTTGTCGCCAACGAAGCGAACGGGTTCGGCGGCGCCCTTTACAACCTCGGCAAAGCGAGTCTCGCCAACGCTCTCGTCGCGCAAAACGTCGCGATCGACGGCGGCGCGATCGCGAACGTCAAGGGCGCGAACCTCGACCTGCGCAACGCCACGATCGCCGCGAACGTCGCGACGACCGCCGGCGGCGTTTACAACATCGGAACGCTGAACGCGCACAATACGATTATCGCCGCGAACTCCGCGACGACCGCCGTCGACCTTTACTCGAACGGTTCCGCGAAACTGCTGAACTCGCTCGTCGGGTCGACCGAAGGCGTCGGAACGAAACCGACCGCGACGAACTCGCTCCTGAACGTCGATCCGGGCTTCGCCGTCGCGCCGGTCTTCAACGGCGACGGAACGCTCGCCAACGGCGACGCGCTCGACCTGAGCCTCGTTTACAACTCGGTCGCCGTCGACGCGGGCAACAACGCCTACGCCAAGGACGCGACCGGCACGACGACCCTGACGACCGACCTCGACGGCGGCGCTCGCGTCGCGACGAAGTTGGCGAACGTCGATATGGGCGCCTACGAATTCCAATTCGAGGAACCGTCGACCGTCGTTACGACCGACCTCGACGTCGTCGACGTTACCGACGGCAAGATTTCGCTCCGCGAAGCGATCGAATACGCCGCGCAACTCGGCGAATCGACCGTCTCCTTCTCCGAAGGGTTGGCGACGATTTACCTCGATTCGACGCTGGAACTCGATTCGTCGATTACGCTCGACGCGTCCGCGGTCGGCGGCGTCGTTCTCGACGCTTGCCGCTTCGTCGACGCCGCGTCGGCGATCGAAATCAACGAAGGCGCGAAGGTTTCGCTCGTCTCCTTGACGATCACGAACTCCTCGGCGAACGCGCGGGATTGGTTGCGTCCGGACAACGACCGCCCGGATTACTCCGGCGGCGCCGTTTGGAACGCGGGCGAAGTTATCCTCCGCGACGCGACGATTACCGGCAACGTCGCGGCTTACGGCGGCGGTTTGTATAACCTCGGCGTTATGCGCGTCTATAATTCGACGATCGCGAACAACGTCGCGCTGTACTACGGCGGCGTTTACAACCGCGGCGAACTTTACGTCGAAAACTCGACGATCGCCGGCAATGAAGCGACCTATAACGGCGGCGGCGTCGGCAACTTTGCGGCGGCGACGCTCGTCGGAACCGCCGTCGTCGGCAACCGCGCTGAAACCGGCGCCGGCGTCTTGGCGTTGGCCAACGTTTCCGGTTCGCAAGTCGCGCCGGAAACGACGTTGACCAACTGCACCGTCGCGGGCAACGTCGCGACGAGCGCGGGCGGCGGCGTTTGGGCGAACGACGTTTTGAACGTCGTCAACACGATCGTCGCGGGGAACGTCGCGAATACCGCCGCCGACCTTTACTTGACCGGTTCGGCGAAAGCGGACGTTCGTTACTCGCTTGTCGACGTTGCGAACGCGAAGCTCTCCGGCGTCGGCGTCAAGACGAACGTCGATCCGAACTTCGTCGACTTCGCGGCTCCGACCGCCGGTTCCTGGACGGCGAACGCTTGGAAGGCTTGGAATCTCGAGTTGACCGTCGGTTCGCCGGCGATCGACGCGGGCGCCGAAAACCTCGCGGTCGACGCGAACGGTCTGCCGCTGACGACCGACTTGGCGGGCGATAAGCGCGTCGTCGGAAGAGCGGTCGATATGGGCGCTTACGAAGAGCAAGGCAACGTCGCTCCGACCGGAATCGTCGTCGAGTTCAACGGCGAATTGACGACCGAAACCTTGACCGCCGGAACGGTTGTCGCGACCTTGACGACCGAAGACGCGAACGGCGACGAAGACGTTTACGAGTACGAACTTCTCGGCGCGTCCGACTACTTCGCGCTCGACGGCGACAAGATCGTCGCGACGCAAAACGTCCCGGCCGGTTCTTACGAACTCGTCGTTCGTTCGACCGACCAAGGGGGCAAGAGCGTCGAGGAAACGGTTCGCTTCGTCGTCGTCAATCCGGCCGCGGAAAATTACGCCGCGCCGACGATTACGAGCGTCGCGAATTACTCCGAATCCGCGCTGGAAGTCTTCTGGGCGACCGGCGACCCGGCGAAGGAATACGTCGTTTCGTACCGCGTCGGCGACGGCGCTTGGGTCGAAACGAACGCCCTGACCGGCGAACACGGGACGATCGAAGGCGACTTCAACGTCGGCGACGTCGTTCAAGTTCGTATCCGCGCGGTCGGCGGCGTCGACAAGAACGGTTCCGACTGGTCCGAAGTCGAAACTTACGTCGTCGCGGAACCGCCGAAGGCGTTCGAAGTGGCGACGACCGGTTCCGGCGCGCTCGTTTCGCTGACGATCGACTCCAACCTCTCGGCGGTCGCTTACTGGCGAGTCGCTTGGGGCGACGGAACCGAAACGGTCGTCAACGGGCTCTCGACGCAACGCGTCTTCGGGCACGTTTACGCCGCGTCCGGTTCCTACGAAATGACGCTCTTCGTCAACAACGACGAAGTCGGGTACGAGCTTGGCGTCTTCGACGCGACCGTCGCTTCGAGCGCGGTTCTCGAAACCTTGACCGCCGAAACGACGAACGTCTTCTCGAACGTCGCTCCGGTCGCCGTCGAAAACGCCGCGACGCAAGCGGAAGAAATCGCGGTTAGCGCCGCGCTCCTCGCCGACGAAACGGTCGCTTGGAACGAAATCGCCGAGTCGCTCGCGGTCGAAACGACCGTCGATTCGGGCGTCGTTCTCGCTGCCGCGCCGACGACTCGCGTCGAACGCGCCGTCGTCTTCGAAGCGCTCGGCGCCGCGTTCGCCGAATTTGGCGCGGACGAGTTCGAAACGGTCGACGTCGACTTTGCGGTCGAAGACGCGGCGAACGAAACCGCGTTCGACGACGCGTTTTTGAGCGAACTCTTCGGCGACTGAGACGAAGCGAATTTTCGGGAAAAATCGGCGGCGAGTCGAGCGGGGGAAACGCCTCTCGGCTCGCGTCGCCCGGAGAAAATAAACGGTCGCTAAACGGCGGCCCTGTCGACGGTTGAGAAATTGTCGGCGAAGCTAAGGGGGCCCGACGGCCCTCTTTTCTTTTAAACGCGAACGTTGGAAACGGCGTTCGACGAAGCGCGACGTCCGTTTGGGGCGGTTCGCGCTTCGACGTTTTTTCGAACGCGGCGGCGTTGGCGCGTCGTCGGCGGGCGTTGAATAAGGAACGCAATGGCAAAGATTAAACGCATTTTAGTCGCGGGGGGCGCCGGATTTCTCGGATCGCATCTTTGCGAGAAATTGGTCGAACGGCGACACGACGTCATTTGCGTCGACAACTTTTTTACGAGTCAAAAAGCGAACGTCGCGCGCCTGATCGGGCGACCAAATTTCGAGCTAATTCGGCACGACGTAACGCTTCCGTTGACGTTGGAAGTCGACGAAATCTACAATCTAGCGTGTCCGGCGGCTCCGGGGCACTATCAGTACAATCCGCTCAAGACGATGAAAACCTCCTTGCTCGGCGCGATCAATTTGCTGGAGTTGGCGCGCAACTGCCGAGCGAAGATTCTGCAAGCGTCGACGAGCGAAGTTTACGGCGACCCGGAAGTTCACCCGCAGCGGGAGGATTATCGCGGCGCCGTCAACCCGATCGGGCCGCGCTCCTGTTACGACGAAGGCAAACGCGCCGCCGAGTCGCTCTTTATGGACGAGTTTCGAATGTACGGGACGAAAATTTGCGTCGCGCGAATTTTCAACACTTACGGCCCGAAAATGCATCCTTACGACGGGCGCGTCGTCTCGAATTTTATCCGGCAGGCGCTGACCGACGAGCCGATCACTATCTTCGGCGACGGTTCGCAAACGCGTTCGTTCTGCTATTATTCCGATTTGCTCGACGGATTGGTGCGCCTGATGGAGGACGAAACCGGGTTTATCGGGCCGGTGAACCTTGGGAATCCGAACGAGTTTACGATCCGCGAACTCGGCGAGCTGGTTTGGAAGACGCTCGGAAAAGAGCCGAAATTCATTTTCAAAGAATTGCCGGTCGACGACCCTTGCCGCCGCCGTCCCGATATTTCGTTGGCGAAAGAGAAACTTGGTTGGGAGCCTAAAGTGCAAATCGAGGAGGGGTTGCGCAAGACGGTCGACTGGTTCCGCTCGATCGACGTCGCGGAGTTTCGTCCGCCGACGCCGAATTATTGACGCGTTCGGGCGAACGGCAAGGTTTGTTAAGACGTTTAGCTCGTTAAAATTAACCGATTTGATCGACCGACGGGCGCGCCCGAACGCCGCCGGTTGGAAAACGCTTCTCGACGCCGCGTCGTCGACGAGAAGCGCGGAGAAAACGACGCTTCGATTCAACGGAAAAGGGCGATTTTGCGTCGGCGAACGTTCGTTGGAACGGTCGCGGCGAAATCGTTAAAACGGACAACGACCGAAGGAGAGTGAAAATGGGGAAACCGAAGATTGTCGTCGTCGGGAGTTCGAACGCGGATATGGTCGTGAAGTCGGAGCGGATTCCGGCGCCGGGCGAAACGGTCGTCGGCGGAACGTTCGCGATGGTTCCGGGCGGCAAGGGCGCGAACCAAGCGGTCGCGGCGGCTCGCGCGGGGGGCGACGTCGTTTTTATCGCTCGGGTCGGGAACGACGTGTTCGGCGCGAGCGCGGTCGAGGGATACGAGCGCGAGGGAATCGACGTTTCTTGGATTCGCCGCGACGAGAAGTTGGCGACCGGCGTCGCGTTGATTTTGGTCGACGCGCAAGGCGAGAACTTGATTTCGGTCGCGTCGGGCGCCAACTTCGCGCTTTCTCCGGCGGACGTCGACGCGGCGGCGGACGTTATCCGGTCGGCGCAAGGCGTCGTCGTTCAGTTGGAAACGCCGATGGAGACGGTTCTTCGCGTCGCGGAAATCGCGGCGGAAGCGGGGGTTCCGTTGCTTCTCGACCCGGCCCCGGCGCCGAGCGAACCGCTCCCGGCGGAACTCTTGAAAAACGTCGCGGTTATTAAACCAAACGAATCGGAGGCGACGCGTTTGACCGGAATCGAGGTCGTCGACGACGCGACGGCGCGAGCGGCGGCGGAAAAGTTGCTCGAACTCGGCGTTTCAACGGCGATCGTAACGCTCGGCGCGGCGGGCTCTTTCGTCGCGACGAAGGACGGCGTTCGGGAAAAGGTTCCGGCGCTCCGCGTCGAAGCGGTCGACGCGACGGCGGCGGGCGACTCTTACTCCGGAGCGTTGGCGGTCGCGTTGGCGGAGGGGCGAGCGTTGACCGACGCGGTCGCGTTCGCGTCGAAGGCGGCGTCGCTAAGCGTTCAAAAGTTCGGGGCGCAACCGTCCTTGCCGACTCGCGAAGAAATCGAAAACGCGTAAAAACGTCTTTTCGACGAAACGGACAAGTTCCGCCCCGAAAAGAAGTTAAGCAAAGAAAGCGGAAAACGCGCTCTTAAAGGAACCGAGCGGCGCGTTTTCCGCTTTTTTTGCGTTTGCGTTGCGAGAAACAAAAACGCCGCCGGAATTGCGAAGGAAACCGGCGGCGATAAGGAAGGGGCGGGGAACGCGCTTCGTCGAGGCCGGCAAAAACGACGAAACGCGTTTTTAACGGTTCGCGGCGGTCGGTCGACGCAGATAACGCGGAAACCGGCGTCGCGAACCGGGGCGCCGCCGGGCGCTCCGGGCCCGCGCTTCCGCGCGAACTCGGTTTCTTCGCTCCCGTCGGTCGCTTGCGTTGTCGCTCAATTTCACTTGGGCGGCGATAAGGAAGGGGCGGGGAACGCGCTTCGTCGAGGCCGGCAAAAACGACGAAACGCGTTTTTAACGGTTCGCGACGGTCAGTCGACGCAGATAACGCGGAAACCGGCGTCGCGAACGGGGAAGTTCGCCGGGAAATAACGCTCGGCGTCGAGCGTCCCTTTGCGCGCTTCGGAGCGCCAAGACCCGCCGCAAAGAATCTTTTTCGGCGTTTCCGAACGCTCGACGACCGCGCCGGTTTCGTCGACGACTTCGCGGCGTTGAACGACTTCCGACGACGTCCATTCGGCGGCGTTCCCTTGAACGTCGAACAGGCCGAACGGGTTCGCCGAGTACGAGCCGATCGGCGCCGAAACGCGACTTCGGTCGTCGACGTTCCAGTCGGCCGGACGCCAAGCGGGCAACGCGTCGACGCGACCGGCCCAAGAGAACGGGTCGACTTTCGCGAACGTCGAGTCGGCGAAGTTTTCGAACGGCGCGTAATCGGCGGCGTCGCCGAACCAGTTTTTCGCGTTCTCAACGCCGCCGGACGCCGCGAAACGCCATTCGGACGCGGTCGGAAGCCGGAACTTGCGCCCGGTTTTTTCGCTCAACCAAACGCAGAACTCGGCGGCGTCGTTCCAAGTCGTTCGCGCGACCGGCTGCTTTTTGCGCGAGAGAAGCCAACCGATTTCGCCCGGGCTGAATTGGATAAAGTCGCCAAATTCGAGCCCGGAGTCGAACGACGGGTCGAAGACGCGGTACTGCTCGTTGGAGATTTCGAAACGGCTCGCGAAGAAATTCGTCCCGGGAATCGGAACCATTTCGAGCTTAACGCCGTCGCCGAGGTCGACCGAAAACGGTTCGCGCTCGTCCGCTCCGTCGCGGCGCCAGGTCGAGGCGTCGGCGTCGGCGCGTTTTTCAAGCGAAAAGCGGAGACGGCGCTTCGACTCGGGGGACGCCTGCGCCGGTTCGGACGGTTTGACCGGAACGGTCGGGTCGTCGTCGAGGCGCGGAACGTTGCCGGCGTAAAGTCGGCGGAGTTCTTCGCGGCGCGACCATTGGCTTTCGACGCGTTCCGGAATGGCGTAATTGCGGATTTCGCCCCAGTTGCCGTAATACGGCGCGGTCAGGTCGATCCAAGCGATCAATTTCGCCCAAGACTCTTGGTCGAGTTCGACGCCGAAGTGGCCCGCTTCAAGGAGCTGAACGAGCGCGCTCGAGTCGGCGTGGAACTCGCGCGGCGTAAGAACCGCCATTTGGCTCTCTTTCGTCGAGACGTTGACGAAACGACGCAGTTGGTAGTAAGCGTTGGAATAACGCGAGTTCGCGTCGATGTAGTTGCCCGCTTCCAAGAGGCGTTGCGGCTCCGTGCGGCGGAAATCGGGGATTCGGTCGAAACCGAACGTTTGGCCGGGCCGCTTTTCGGTCGAGCGAACGTCGGCGGGGAGTTTGCCGTCGGCGATCAGTTGCGCGACCGTTTCGGAGTCCGGGCGATGGCAGTCGACGCAGTAACGGTCGAGAATCGGCTGAATTTCGCGTTCGAACGAGAAACCGCGCGGTTCGCCGAAGAACGGTTCGAGTTCGAGCGGCTTCGTTTGACCGGCGAGCGTTCGCGGCGTCGTCGGCGACGTCTCGTTTTGGTCTTCGTGGCAGCCGACGCAAGAGACCGACTCGCCCGGAAGCGCGGTGATCCAGCTGCGCATCAGTTGGAGCGCCTTGCCGTTTTTGTCGATCGGTTGGAGCGCGATCGGCGTCATCGCGGGGATTTTGAAGGTCGCGGAACCGTCTTCGAGAACAGGAACCGTTCCGATAACGCGGCGCGGATCCCAAGGCCCGTCGAGGCCGACGCCGTGCGGCTCGGCGCCCATTCCTTGATAGCTAAAATGATAGCTGAAAACGCGCAACGCGGCGACTTCGCCCCGTTCGACGCCGGGCAAACCGCGCCCTTCGTAAATATCGGCGATGAAAACGTCGGCTTCCGGGGCGTCGGGGATAACGCGATCCGGAACGATCGGTTGGCGCTCGGTCGGGCGGAGCGGAATCGGTTCGAGGAGCGCGTTCTCAGCGTCGCGACAAAGGGTAACGATGTTGTCGAATATGTCGACGAGGCAGATTTCCCAAGGCTCCGACGCGGAACGCTTGCAGGAAACGAGGAAAAATTCCTCCGAAATCGGGAAGGGATGAACGAATTTCGGCCAAGTTTGCGCGATCGGCAGGTCGATAACGGTCGGCTGAACTTCCTTGCCGTAACCGGGGATTCGCTGGACGGCGCCGGTCGCCTCTTGTCGGCCTTGCGCCGGGTCGAAGATAACGAGATCGCCGACCCGGGGCGTTTCGTGGTGTCCGCCGACGATCGCGACGAACTTCGAGGAGTCGCCGGGGAGCGGGCGCGCGCCGAACATCGCGGTCGGCCAGTAAGAACCGCTTCCGTAAAGTTCCGATTGGTTCGTCCCGTCCGGGTTCATATGGAACATAATGCGGGAAAAGGCGTGCGGCAGGTCGACGTATTCCCAACGCAAGTACATAACGCGCCCGTTGTTAAGAACGACCGGGTTCCAGTCGTGGTCTTGCTCGAGCGTCAGTTGGCGGACGGCGCCGTCTTTTTCGCGGAGGTAAAGGTTGCAAACGTGTCCGCTTCCGTCGATGCAAGGAACGCCGGTTTGGCAAGCGGTCGAGCAAAAGACGATTCGCCCGTCGGGAAGGTAGCAAGCGTCGTAGTTGTCGACGTCCGGCGCTTCGACGGTCGGAAGGAGGGCGGGGGCGCCGGTCGCGTTCCCTTCCGAATCGAGCGGAAGTTCCCAAAGGCGCCAACGCTTCGCGAGTTCCGGGTCGGCGTTTCCGGCGTCCGGCGCGGAGAACATCACCTTGTCGGCGTCGTAATGGAGTTCGAGGTCGCCGACGAACTCGCCGTGTTTCGGAACGTAAACGTCGGATTTGGCGCCGGTTCGGACGTCGACGCGAACGAGCGCGTCGCGGTAGCCGGTCGTCGGAAGGACGGAGTTGCTGTTGAAATTGTCGGGGAAACCGAGTTTGCCGGGGTCGCGGCGGACGGCGAGGAACGCGTCGAAGTCGAGGTCGGGGTTCGCGAGGAGCGCTTCTTTTTGGAGCGCGGCAAAGTCGGCGGTCAACGCGGCGGCGTTTTCGGCGTCGGCGACCGTTTTCGCGGTTTCGCGCAGTTCGGCGAGGCGTTCGAGGTATTGGGCGCCGTTCGGGTAGTCGTCGGCGAACGTCTCGACGAGATGAGAAACAGAGCGTTCGAGCGCGTCGAAATCGGGGAGAACGAAAGCGGGCGCGACGAAATCGGACGCGGCGATCGAACCGCCGATTTGTTTTAAACCGTTGCGGAAAAACGCTTTGAGGTTGTCTTTAAAAAGGGGCGCGGCGCGGTCGAAGAGCGGGGAGACGCGCCAAGCGAACGCCGCCGCCTTGACGCGACCGGCGGTTTCGGCGGTTTTTCCGCTTTCGTCGAGCGCGACCAAGAGCGGAAGCGCGGGGCCGCCCGGCGTCGTCGCAAGCGTTCGGACGTTCGGCCCGGTCGCGGAGAAATCGGCGAAGGCGGGGAACGCGGCGTTCGTTATCCAGCAGGTTCCGCGATCCGGTTCGACGTCGGCGAAGAAGGCGGCGTCGGGGTTAACCGGGACAAGGCCCGCTTGCGCGCGGTCGTCGCCGAAAGTAACCGGAGCGGTTTTAATCGGGCCGAAACCGAGCGGGTCGAGGAGCGCGGCCGCTCCGCCGGTCAAGAAGACGCCGCGTTCCGGCGCCGACTCGACGAACGAACGCAACGCCGAAACGACCGGTTCCGCAAAGAGCGCGGTCGAAGCGGAGATCGCGTCCCCTTGATGGAGCCAAACGGCGTCGAACGCGGCGAGATCGACCAGCTCGCCGGAGCGGGCGACGACGCCGGCGTCGGTGGAAACGTTCAGGACGGTAATCGCGAGCGTTTCGTCGGCGGCGTCGAGGTCGGACGCGATCTCGGCGACGAAGTCGGACTCGAGTTGCATCGGGACGACCGGCGGCTGGTCGAGAATCAACGCGACCCGGCGTTCGGAAGCGGGCGAGTCGGCGAAGACTCCGCAAACGGGCGCTATTAATAATAAGGATAAAAGAGCGAAAACGGCTCGGAAACGCGGGAACGTCATTCGAACACCTTCAACGAACGGGAAAACGGCGGAAAAGTCGCGCAAAACGACGAAACGACCTCTTAAGGATAACCGGTTTAACGGCGAAAATCAAGCGATTTCGGGGCGGCGCGGCTAAAAAATCGAGAAAATCGGATTTTTGACGCTTATTTGGGAAAAAATCGCTTTAAAACGCGCGAAATCGGCGGCGTTCTCGGTAAAGTTGGGAAAAATAAACGTTTTCGACGCTTCGAACGCCGTTTGGAAAGCGCCCCCCCTTGCGGCGTCGCGCGTTTGTGGTAAACTAAAACTTTTGGACGGTAGCAGCGTGGAAATTTTGCGCCAAACGCCGTTTTTCAAAGCGCGTTCGCCGCGCGGTTCCCGAAAAATATTGAGCGTCGAAGGTTCGGCGCCGGAAACCCAAAAAAAATTAAGGAAGTAAAATGCCCGCAACTTGCGTTATCGGATTGCAATGGGGCGACGAGGCGAAAGGTAAAATCGTCGACTTGTTGACCGCTCAAAACGAAATCGTCGTCCGCTATCAAGGGGGCGCGAACGCCGGACACACGGTTGTCTTCGACGGGAAAAAATACAAGTTGTCGCTGATTCCGAGCGGTATTTTCCGTCCGGAAGTGCAGTCCGTCATCGCCAACGGCGTCGTCGTCGACCCGGAATCGATTCTCGGCGAAATCGACCGTCTGCGCGAAGCGGGCGTCGAAATCGAAAAGAACTTGACGCTGAGTTCGCGGGCGCACGTCATCTTCCCTTGGCATAAAGAGGAAGACCGCCTGATGAACGACGCCGGCGTCCGTTCGGAAGCGATCGGGACGACGATGCGCGGGATCGGCCCTTGTTACCGCGACAAAGTCGGGCGTTCGACGGCGGTGCGCGTCGGCGATATGTACCGCGCCGACTTCCCGGAAAAAATCCGCAAAATCGTCGAGCTGAAGAACCGCGCGCTCCCGGGAATGGCTCGCGACGACGAAGTCAAAGCGACGGTCAAAAAATTTGACGCGGAAGAAATTATCGCGCAATATTCCGATTACGCGGCGCGCTTGAAGCCGTTTGTCGCGGACGTCGTCGACTACCTTCTCGACGCGGTCGACGCCGACAAGAAAATTTTGCTCGAAGGCGCCCAAGGCGCGCTCCTCGACGTCGATTACGGGACGTTCCCCTACGTTACGAGCAGCAACAGCTCCGGGGTCGGCGTTACCGCCGGATCGGGCCTTCCGGCGACCTTCGTCAAACGCGTCGTCGGGATTATCAAGGCCTACTCGACTCGCGTCGGCGGCGGCCCGTTCCCGACGGAACTCGACGACGAAATCGGTCAACGCATTCGCGACCGCGGCAACGAATACGGCACCGTGACGAAGCGCCCGCGCCGTTGCGGTTGGTTCGACGCCGTCGCCGTCCGTTACACGAGCCGTTTGAGCGGCGCGACCGAGCTTTCGCTGATGTTGCTCGACGTCTTGAGCGGTTTCGAAACGATTAACGTTTGCGTCGCTTACGAACTCGACGGCAAGCGAATCGAGTCGTTCCCGGCCGACGTCGACGACTTGGCTCGCGCGAAACCGATTTACGAATCGCTGCCGGGTTGGACGGAAGAGATCGACCAAATCTCGAAATACGACGACCTTCCGGAAAACGCGAAAAAATACGTCGCGCGCCTCGAAGAAATTCTCGGGCGTCCGATTTCGATCGTTTCGGTCGGCCCGGGCCGCGAGCAGACGATCGTTCGTTGAGCGACGGTTTAAAATAAAATCCGAATTTTGACGAAACGGCGGCGAAACCGTTTGAAATCGCCGCCCGATTCGGGTATAATGAACGCGGAGTTTCGGCTCCGCGTTTTTTGTTTTCTTGCGGCGGCGTCGGACGGCGTTTTCGGACTTTTCAGGAAAGAGAGAAGGGAAAGGGGAAAACGTCGCGCCGGAGCGAAAGCCGTCGAGTTAACCCGTTTTCATTAAAGGATTTGCGCCGATGAAAAAACTTTGGGCCGCTCTGTTGGGAACCGCGACGCTTTTCGGTTCCGCCGCCGCGTCGCTCGCCGCCGAACCCGTCGAAATCGACGGCAAACTTTACCGAACGCTTCCGGTCGCCGAGTACCGCGACAAAATGAAAGCCGGCTGGATCGGCCAAATCGCCGGGGTCTGCTGGGGCGCGCCGACCGAGTTCCGCTTCTGCGACCGAATCATTCCGGACGCCGATATGCCGAAATGGACGCCGGAAATGATCAACAACGCGTTCGGCCAAGACGACCTTTACGTCGAAATGACGTTCCTGCGCTCGATGGAGGAACACGGGCTCGACGTTTCGATCCGCCAAGCCGGGATCGATTTCGCCAACAGCGAATACGCGCTTTGGCACGCCAACGTCGCCGGGCGACACAACTTGCGTTGCGGGATCGCGCCGCCGTATTCGAGCTATCCGACGCTCAACAAGTGCGCCGACGACATCGACTATCAAATCGAAGCGGACTTTTCCGGCTTGATTTCGCCGGGCCTGCCGAACAACGCGATTCGAATGGGCGAGAAATTCGGGCGGCTGATGAATTACGGCGACGGGATGTACGCCGGTCAGTTCGTCGGCGCGATGTACGCCGAAGCGTTTTTCGAAACCGACGTCGTGAAGATTATCGAAAAA
>JAGBDD010000191.1 GCA_017937685.1 Thermoguttaceae bacterium
CGGACGAGTTCGGAATCCGTTCGTTCGCCGAGACTTAGCGTTACTATCAAGCCGAAGTCGTCGCGAATCGCTCGAACCGTTTCGGCGACGAAGCCCGCGTCGAGCGTTCGATCTTCGCCCGCTTGCAACACGAGCGTCGCGAGGCCGTTTTTTTTCGCAAACTTCGCGCATTCGAGGATTTCCTCTTGCGTCATTCGATAGCGTTCGACGCGTCGCTCCGCTCGGACGCCGCAATATAAACAGTTGCGAGAACAGCGGTTGGAGATTTCGACGAGACCGCGGAGCCAAACGGCGTCGGCGACGCGTTCGCGGCGAATTTGGTCGGCGGCGTCCCAAAGCGTTTGGAGGCGCTCCGCGTTCGTTTCGCGGAGCCAAGCGGCGATTTCCGGCGGCGAGAGGTTCGAATCGAGCATCGGTCTTTGTTAAGCGTTGCGGTAAAACGGGTTGCGTTGCGTTTGGACGCGTCGGTCTTCGGCGTCGAGCCTTTGCCGGCGCCGCCGTCCTTATTTCTTAATGATAACGCGTCGGCGAATTTTGGCAAGAATCGGAGCGCGCCGGACGTTGCGTTTTTGCGAAAATCTGTTAAAATAACGGAAATTTTTTACGCGACGAAAGCGGAGCGCCGCCGAACGCTAAACGCTCGAACGACGTCGAAGTCGCGTTAAAACGTTATAACAGAAGAGATAAGGAGAACGTCTGATGGCGGCCGAGTTGACGTCGTCGCTCGTCGGTGCGATCGCGATGGGCGCGGGTTTGGGCTTTTTCGGAGCGGTTTCGCCGGGCCCGCTTCAAACGATTATCGTTTCGGAAACGCTGGCGAACGGCGCGCGCTCCGCTTGGCGAGCGGCGTTCGCGCCGGTCTGCACCGATCCTTTCGCGTTGGCGTTGGCGTTGTTTGTCGTTTCGAATATTACCGACGGCGCGTTGGCCTGCGTCGCGTTCGCGGGGGCGGCGCTCCTCTTCCGCATCGCTTGGGCCGAGTTCCGAACGACGGAGGCGGACTTCGACTTTAGCCAAAAACCGCGTCGTCCCTTTTACTTGATCGTCGCGCTTAACTTCTTGAATCCCAACCTTTGGATATACTCCTTTACCGTCAACGCGCTGAACGTTTCCGCTTTTCAACGCGATTCCGGTTGGGGCGTCGCGGCAACGTACTTAATAGCGTTTTTTGTTTCGATAACGCTTTGCAATCTCGCGATTGTTTGTCTCGTCGCCGGTTTGAAGACGTTTTTTAACGCACGTTGGCTTGTTTACGTCAACCGCGCGCTGAGCGTTTTCTTGACGGTCGTCGCGTTGCGTTTCGTTTGGTTGGGTTGCGAAAAGCTCGGATTTTTCGACTCGGCGGCGACCGAAGCGGCGCGGTTGGCGTTTTCGTTTTGCGTCGGTTGAAACCGCCTTATTAATAAGGGCAAAACGGGCGAAAATTAAGCGACGAAGGAGCGAGACGGTCGAGCGGCGGCGTTTTTTGCGTTAAAATGAAGAAAATTTTTCGATTTTGTCGAAAATCGTTAAATGTTTAAACGGTTTTGCCGATAATTTCGATAGAAGCGCCTTTCGTATCGCGAGCTTTTTCGAGAACGCGGCGCGACGCCGCGCGGAAGCGCGTTCATTTGGTTGACAATCGTCGGCGCTCGGTCGCGTCGATTTTGGAAAGGAAGCTCGTCATGAAGTTCTTTAACGGTAAGCGTTTCGAAAGCGACGCGGCGCGCCGAAGCGTCGGCGATTGGTCGGCTCGACTCGCGACGGCGACGTTGGTCTGCCCGTTGATCTTTTGCTCTTGTCAGTCGACCGATTCGCAAGTCGGCGGTTCGAATCCTTACGCGCAAAACGAGAACCCTTACGCGCAATTCGAACCGAAAACGCCGGAAGAAGAGGCGTATTATCGCGACGTTTACTCCGGCGAATGGCGCGAGCAAACGAACGTTTTCGGAATGGGCTCGTCGGTCGTTAAGAAGATCGGTTCGACGAATCCGCCGCCGCACTGGGGAACGCGACCGGAAGGCGCGAAAGACCTCGCCGAAATTCGTTACGAAGCGGCGCGTCGGAACGTCGAGCAAACGCGTCGTTTAGGAGCAATGCAAAACGCGCCGTCGCAACCGTTTGCGAACGCTCCGTTCGTTCCGGCCGCGACGCAAGCGGCGTATGGCGCGCCGTCGCAAACGCCGACCCTCCAAGGCGCCGACGCTTATCCGACGCCGACTCCGCCCGCGACGCAATCGTTGACTTATCCGCAAGCGCAGGCGCCGACGACCGTTTTCGTTTCGCAAGTTCCGCAAACGACGGAGGTTGCGCCTTCGACCGTCGCTCCGCAAACGTCCGCGACGCCGATTTACGCGCCGACCGCGTCGCAAAACGTTGCGCCGCAAACGGTTGAAACGCCGGCTCCGACCGTCGACCCGAGCGCCGCTCCCGCCGCGCAACCGACGCAAAGCGTTTATCCGCAAGCGCCTTATCAAGGAGCGAGCGTCGATCGAACCGCTGGTTGGATTCTTCGCGGACAAACGCAAGACGACGATCCGTTCGCCGACGAGGAAGCGGAAAACGCGGAAACTGTTGAAACGGAAGAGGTTGCGGGCGAAGGAAAAAACGTCGCGCCGGAAATTAAACCGGTCGTCGAACTGAAAACGGAAAACGTTAAAACGACGCGCGTCGCTCCGAACGCCGTCGTTTCGGCGCCCGTCGCGTCGGCTCCGTCGAATCGAATCGGCGGCCAAGTCCTTCCGTTGCAAGTGGATCCGTCGATCGCCGCGCCTTATGCGAACGTGAATCGCCCGACGTCGCGACCGCTCGACGCCGACGCTCCGAACGCGTCGCGCTCCGAGTTTGGCGAATACGTCGTTACCGGCGGCGACTCGAAGGGCCCGATGTATTCTCGCGAAGACTGGTCGGTCGAAAATCTCGACAAAGAGGACTCCGTCGCGCACTTCGACACCGTCGACGGGCGCATTTTGAGCGAACCGACGAACCGTTTATTCCTGTACAGCCCGCGTTTCGGAGCCGCGCGACAGGTTGTCGGCCCGATTTCCGGCGAAAGCCGCGTGATGTTGGAAAGCGCGAATACGACGACGCAAGTCGTTCAACGGGAAGGAGTTCAAACGGTCGACGCTCGAGCCGCCGAAACGAAGCCGCTTGGCGCGTCGCAAAACGCGGGCGTCGCGAGCGCGGAATCGTTGGCGGCGCCGACGATCGGAACGTCGCGCGTTATGCTGATGGAGGCGGACGCGCAACTCCGCCTGCACGCGTTGCTTACGTCGGCGACGGTCGACGATTTGGCGACGAACGACGCGTCGCTGATGCTCGAAGGCGCCCAGGCGGCGCAAGGGTGGAGCGGCGAGCAAAAGGTCGCGGTCGCGCTCGATACGGTCAACGCGTTTTCGAATACTTACCTCGACGGCGCTTCGACGATTTACTCGGTCAAAGACGACACCAAAACCTCGAAACTGCGGGTGATTAAGATCGCGAACAAAGACGCGGCGCGACCGGGCGAATTGGTCGAGTTCACCCTGCGTTTCGAAAATATCGGCGACGAACCGATTGGGAACGTAACGATTCTCGACAACTTGTCGGCGCGCCTCGCTTACGTCGACAACACCGCGAAATCGTCGGTTCCGGCGGAGTTCCTCGCGGAGCTGAACGAACAAGGTTCGCTGAATTTGCGTTGGGAAATTACCGAACCTCTTGAACCGAAAGAGTTTGGCGTCGTTCGCTTCATCTGTAAAGTGCGTTGATTGGGAGCGCGTCGCTTAATAAGCCGACGTAAAACGAGAAAAGAGCGGTCGTTGGATCGCTCTTTTTTTATTTGATTAACGGCGGCGAAGAAGAAAAACGGTCGCGCGTTCCAAGAGAACGGGCGACCGTCGACGTTTAAAAACTTAACGACAAACAAAGCGTTCGACGTCGAGTCGTAAAACGCGTTCAAGTTCTTGCGGCTTCGACGTTTGCGCGAACGCGATTGCGGCGAGCGGGCGACGGCGCCAATCGATTCGACGCAACTCGAACAACGTCGAAAATTCTCGGGCAAGCGCGTCGTAATCGAAGGCGACTTCGGCGCTTGCGTCGATTTTGCCGAGCGAGCGCGGCGTTTCGAAAATCGCGAAATACGAAACGACGTCGTCGGTTTCGGCGTCGGCGAGAATCCGGTTCCAATCGGGGCGCAAGCCGCGCGTCAGCGTTTCGTAAACGTCGACGCCGTAAGCGTAAAACGCCAGCTCCGTCGTGTGCCAACCGGCGAAACGACCCGGGTTGATTTCGATCGGAACGAGCGAACCGTCGGCGGCGACGCGGAACTCGGCGTGCAACGGAAACGCGCGGTCGAGCGTCGTATCCAACGCGTTCGCAACGGTTGCGCCGATTCGAGCGAGCGTCGTTTCAAGCGTCGGCAAAAGACGGCGAACGAACTTTTTCGACGTCGTGTAAATTCGGTCGCGAACGTCGGTCGCGTCGGCGAACGGATGTCGCAAAACGTCGAGAACGACCGATGTTCCGTCGACGGCGAAATAGGCGTCGACCGCGATTTCCTCGCCGTCGATCGTTTCTTCGATCAAATAACGGGTTAGGTCGACGACTTCGCGCGGAAAATCGTCGGGTTTGCCGTCGACGGTCGCGGCGCTTTCGCGGAGAATCTCGGCTCGGACGCGCTCCCAATCCTCCGTCGAGTCGACGAAACGAACGCCGACGCTTAAAAATCCGACCGACGGCTTAATAACGAAACGTCGCGGCAAGTCTTCGTATCGCAACGTTTGTAATTCCGTTAAGTCGACTTCGCGAAAAGTAAAATTCGGGTAAAGCGGCGCGACGGCTTGTCGAAATTTTGTTTTGTTTTTGAACAATTCGGCGAAGCGAACGAACGGCGCGTCGGGCAAAAGAGACGCGACGCGGCTTAGCCCGTTTTCCGAATTGCTGTACAGGGGTTCGGGGATTTTGCGGTAATATTCGACGAACTCCTTGTCCGAAACCAAGTTAAGGTTGCGGTTCGCGACGTTGTATTCCTCGACGGCGGCGCTCGCGAGAACGGGCGCTTGCAGTTTTTCCAACGAACGGAAAAAGAAATCGGACGCGAAAGGCTGCTCGACGACGAACATTTATTGGTCTCCTAAATCGGACGGTAAAAAAAGTTGCTTCGACGTTAAACGCAAGATGCGCGAACGTCGACGCGTTAAAAAAGGCGCCGCGACATTTTGTCTAAGTCGCGGCGCCGAACGTTAACTCGTTTTATTTTTGCGGTTGAGCGGGCGCCGATTCCAGCTGTTTTGCAAGCGCGGCGGCCGCGGCGCGTTTGGCGAACGGCGGTTTCGTCGCGAGCGCGGCGTTCAGAAGTTGTTTCGCCGCTTCGGTTTGGCCCTTTTCGACGAGCGCGACGGCGAAGTAATACGCGGCGGCGGCGTTGATTTGACCGTCGGCGACCGACTGTTGCAGAACTTGAATCGCGGCGTCGGCGTCGCCGGAGCGGTAAAGCGTCCAGCCGAGCGTCGCGAGGTAATCGCGGTTGTTCGCTTGCTTTTGGACGTTGCTCGTCGCGTATTGAACGGCTCGTTTGCGCTTCTCGACGTCGTCTTGTTCGCAGAGCGCGAGCGCGAGCCCGGCGACCGCTTCGGCGTCGAGCGGATTTTGACGGACGACCTCTTGGAACGCGCCTTCGGCTTGCGGATAGTCGGAGCGGAAGAGCGCGACCTTGCCGTAAATCTTTAACACGTCGGCGCTTTTGTCGTTGGCGTAAAGTTGGCGAGCGCGCGTCCAAGCGGTTTCGAGATCGTTTTCTTCGAGCGCCGTCGAAATCGACAACGCCAACGTCGGCACGGACTTAGGCGATGTTTTTAACGCGGCGTCGAGATATTTTTTCGCGTTGGCGAGGTCGCCGCGTTCGGCGTAAAGTTGCGAAATCAACGCGTCGGCCGGAAGCGTCGTCGACGCGGCGTCGGCGGGCGTTAATTTGTCGGCGCGAACGAACATTTCGCGGGCTTTATCCTCTTGATTTTGTTGGAATAAGACGCGACCGAGCGCGCGATCCAGCTCCGCCGTTTCGCCGTCGAGTTTTATCAGCGCGAGAATCGCTTCTTGCGCGTTCGCCCAACGTCGACGAGCGTTCGAGTAAGCGAGTTGCAACGTAAGCGCTTTGCGAGTAAGGTTTTGCTTGCGCGTCGGATTGGCGGAGTATTGTTCGAGAACGCGGCGTCCTTGAACCGTCAACAGCTCGGCGGCGGTTAAGGAACCTTCGAGGAGCGAAATTTCGGCGAGCGAAAGGAACGCTTCCGGGTCGTTCGGCGATTCTTCGGTCGCGAGTTCGAGCGACGTTCGCACCGCTTTCGGATTTTTGAGTTCGGCGAACCAACGCGCCAAAATCAGACGCGGCGGCGTCGCGGCGGGGTTCGAGGCGGCGAGTTCTTGGAGCGACGCGAGCGCTTTCGCTAAATTTTGCGAATTAAAGTGTTGCAACGCTTCTTGATACTTCGCTTCTTCGGCGGGCGACAACTTGGGCGCGTCGGCGGCGGGCGCGTTTGGCAAAGTTTGCGTCGGTCGAGCGGACGGCGTTTGCGCGACTTTGGCGACGGTTCGAGGCGCGGATTGGTTCGCGGACGCGACGGCGCGAGGTTTGGACGTTTGCGCGAACGCGGACGGAGCGTCGACGGCGAGACCGAGCGCAAGAAGCAGAGCGAACGAGGCGCGGGAAACGGAGGGGCGAGGGGCGAACATACGAAATTCCTTCGCGGCGACGTAAAAAAACGTCGCCGATTAAAGCGTTGAACTGTAACAGGTTGGCGCGAAACGCGGACGGAGGCGCCGCGCGCTTCGCAAGTATAGCAAAAAAGGGCCGCGAACGCAAGCGCAATATAAAAGTTGAACGGCGAACCCGAAAGCGACGTGCAAAAGAAGGAGGGACGCGAAGAAAAAAAAGCTAACGGCGGGAAAGAACACGGCGGCAAGGAACGCAAAACGCCGCGAAGAAACGTCGAAAACGTTTCGTTCGCGGCGGAAAGGAGTTAAGTTTTTAACGCGCCGGGGTTAGAATCGGTACGAGACGCCGCCGGTAACGTTGAACGTTTGAGCGTTTTTGTACCAAATCGCGTTGACGTCGCCGGTCGCGGTCAACGTTTTTAAGGGGTTAAGGTGAATAAAGCCGCCGCCCCCGACGTTTAACGAACCGGCGCCCATTTCGTGCGACGTCATGTCTTCCCAGCGGTACGCGTCGCTATAATACGTCAACTCCGGCGCGTCGTCGCCGCCGAGTTTGTACCCGTAGAAAACGCGACCGTTCAAGCCGACCAGACCGTGCCGCGGGTCGGAATACGCGAGCGAAACCCCGGCGCGGGCGGTGTTGCGGTTGTAGTAAGTCTTGGTATAAGAATAACTTTGCGCGAACATGTCCATATACGGGTTCAACAAAACGCTTGCGGAACCGGCGTTCGCGACCGTCGCCGTTTCGCTAAAACCGTACAACCACGAATGTTCCGAGTCGACGCCGATGGTCGGACGCAGAACCAAGGCGTCGCCGACGTCGGCGCGATACGAGAGGTAAATCGTTCCGGTTACGGTGTTTCCGGTTCCTTCGGCTTCGTATCGGTAAAGTCCTCCGGCGTCGGGGCCGAAGTCGGCGAAGCGTTCCCAATCCATCGATTGCGAGCCGCCGCCGACGTATACGGCGAGTTCCCAGACGTCGGCGAGAACTTTTTCAAAGTGCCCGGCGAACTGGAAGTCGGTCATTTCCATCTGGGAGCCGACGACGCCGTAACCGCCCTCTAAATCGTTCGCGGATTGGATTTCCGGCGACGACACCCCGAAGAAAAGCCCGGCGGAAGTCGTCGCGTCGATTTGTCGCCGAACGCCGCCGATTACGCCGTCGCGTCGCAACTCGTAACCGCGCGTCGTAACGCCGCCGAACTCGTAGTCGTCGCCGTCGACCGACGTGTGGGCGTACGCGGCCCAAAGACTTCGTTTCGGTTCGTAAGTCGTTTGCTCAACGACGCTTTCTTGCGTTTGTTGGTTTAAGTCCAAGGAGTCCCAGTCGCGTTCGGCGGGCTGTCCGCGCTTGGCTTCTCCGGAGACGCTGGAGCCGCCGAAAAAGGAGCTTGTCGGATTGCCGAAGTGCCCTTGGGCGTTCAACATATTGTATCCGAGGAGCGACAGGTTGTGAATCGTTTGGCGCACTTTGCCTTGGTCGGCTTCGTTGTACAGGGCGTCGTAGAAACCGAGGGCGCGTCCTCCTTCGAGTCGGGCGCCGTCGAGTTTTGCGGCGAGTTCGCGTTCGCGTTCGCTCATATTTTGTTCGGCGGCGTAATCGGCGACGTCTTTGGCGCGGACGGTAACGACCCCGGCGGCGGAGTTTGCGGACGTTTGCGTAAAGGTCGCGTCGACGAGTTGCGCCGCGCCGAAAACGCTTTCGATTTCTTCTTTCGTTGCGTCGTGGAGCGCGGAATCGTCGCCGTGCATACGAGCGTTGGTGTCGCCGTATTGGATTGCTTTTTCAGCGTTTAAGTCGAACGTCATTTCGACGTTGGAATCGACGCTGGAAACGCCGTCGTACCAAACTTGCGTTAAGTCGCCGAAAATAATCGTGTTGGCGTTGATTGCGCCGAGTTTGCGGTCGACTTGCGCGACGGCGCCGTTTTCGTCGCGGTAGACGGCATCCACCCAAATTCGGGAGCCGCCAATATAATCGCTAGGAAGGCGCGGATCGTCAATGCCGTTCAGAAAACCAACAGTACTCGACGTAACCGACGGGGCGACGTTAACGTCGGTTTCGCCGTCGCGGTAGAAACCGAGCATACCGCACGTGTTGATCAACCATTCGTAACGTCCTTCTTCGGCGTCGACCAAGCGGTACGATTCGCCCCAAACGCTGAACATATTTTCATCGTTCTTGACGCCGAAATTCGTATCTCCGGCGAGGATTGCGAACGCGTTCATTACATGCGTGTCGCCAGCGTGCTGGAAGAGGTCGGGTTGCGAATTGGAATCGAACACGACGGCGTAACCGTTGGCCGATTGGCCTATTTCGACGTTTTCTTTGCCGTAGGTGTAGAACGAAACATAACTTCCCGTTTCTCCGTAAATCGCTTTGTTAACAACGTTGCCGTTGGCAAGCGCGGTCGATATATTGTTGCGACCGGCGTTCCATTCTAAGACGGTCGGCGTTCGGTATTCGTCGTAGGTGAGATAAAACGCGTTGTCTTCGCCTATCTCCATTCCTTGAATTATGTTGCAGTAAAGTACTTCGCTTCCTGCGTTAAGTTGAACGGCGACGCCGAGACAATTCGCGTTGCCCGTTACTTGAGAATTGACGACCGTGAGGAGCGCGTTGTCAGCGAAGATATTTTGGCCTTCGCCGTTAAGGTCGTGCGAAAACCAGGCTGAACCGTCGCGAATCGTTACGTCGTCGTTATACACGACGTCGCCCCACGAATTTAAGTTGCCGCCTAACGAAGAGACTTCGCCGTTAAAAACTACGGACGCGCCGGCTTGACGCAGACCGTAAAATCGCGTTAAACCGCCGAGGTTGGCAAAATTACCGTTGACGATATGATTACCTTCGGCGAAGTTTAATTCTCCGTAGTTGTAAACATTACCGTCTATTACGTCGTCGCCGCTGGCGAAGTTAAGTTTGGCATCCGTATCGTTGTAAATATTGCCGTTAACGGTATGGTTGCCGAAGAAGAAATCGACGGTTCCTTTGTTGTCTAGGTCGCCTTCCAAAACGTGGTCGCCGTAAGCAAGGACCAACTTGCCGAGATTGCCGATATCGGAGCGAATCGTATGATTTCCGTTGAATATAAGCGCGGAATTGTGATTGTAGAAGACGCCGCCGCCGTCGAACGTAAAATTGTTTCGCGCTTCGCCGCCGTCGATTTTGAAACGTCCGTAGTTAACGACGCCGTATTCGTTTACGAACGATCCTTCTCCGGTAAACGTGTGAGTCGCATCGGCTAAAAAGGTTATTCCGTTATTAACGATTGCGCCGTCGACATCGTAGGTTCCGCCGTAAAGGTAGAGTTCGTAATTGTTTTGAACAATTCCGCTAACGACGTGGTCGCCGCCTCCAATATGTAGCTCCGAATTGTTGATCAACGTTCCGCCGTTGTCGAGCGTTCCATGGAGCTCGTAGGAGTAAGGAAAGCCGTTTGCGTCTGCTCCGTAGGCAAGGAGAACGCCGCCGTCGTTTACGAGATCGCCGTTGATTTTATGCGATCCGTAATTAAGGCCCAAAATTCCCTCCGCGTCCACTTTAACATTTTGATAGTCGCCCACGCCAAAAATGTTAAGCGTTCCGCCGCCGACGGTTAGAACGCCGTTAATTTGCGTTTGACCTGTTTGCGTTAATTGGGATAGGCCCCAATCGTCGAGCGCGGCGTCGTAAGAAAGCATTGTCAACGTGCCTTCGCCGCTTTTAACGAAATTGCCGTCGATCTTTTGCGTCGACATATAAACGCCTAACGCGTCTTGAACGTAGCTTGGCATATCGAAATTTTGGTCGAACGTGTTCGAGACGCAGATTTCGCCTCCGGCGCTCGCGTCGATATGGTGTCCGCGAATTTCGACGTAACGGGAAATCGGGCCGCCGTAATACATTTCGAGGTAAGCGTTTTCTTGCGCGAAAGCCTGTTCTTCTTCCGGCGTTAATACGTCGAGATCCTTAAAGAAACCGCGCATATAAAGCGTTTCGTTTTCCGCGTCGTAGACGGGGCCGCTCGTGCCGGTCGAGAGTTTAAGCGTGCCTCCGCCGAGCGTAATCGTCGAATCGTAATTCGTATTAATATCGTAACGCGCGTCGGTTAGGTCGAGCGTCGAATCGGCGTAGTCGGTTGCGTTGTAGTTTCGATTGGCGAGCGTTCCCGTAACGACGCCGGACGGCGTCTGCGCGAACGCGGCGTTTCCATTGACAAAGGCTAATGTTAACGCGCCGACGGCGAGCGCTTTCGACGGCGAAAAAAGAACGCGGCGGAGGCGCTCGACAACGGCGGAACGGGAAACGGCGGGCGACATAACGACGAGTCCTTTCAACGGACGCTTGAACAACGAAGCAAAAATGCGAATCGCGAAAAAAAATGTAAACAAACGAAACGGAAAGAAAACGCGGCTTGCGTCGGTCGAGCGAAAAAAAACGAACGCTCGGCGGCGTTAAAAGGCAAGAAACGACGCTCCTTCGTCGGTCGGTCGCGCCAAACTCCGTTTTGGCTTGCGCGTCGGAAAAAACGAACGGCGACCGAAACGTTTTCCGACGTAAAATTTCTATCGGTAGTTCGACGAAAAAATCTTGTGTTTTTCAAGAACTTTTTGGAGTTTATTTCAAAAACGCGCGTCTTTTTTTTTAGAAACAAACGTTAAAATAGACGCGAACGGCGAATAAGAATTTCCCGTTTTTTATCGTTTCGACGAAGAAAGGCGCGTTCGCGGCTCTTGACGCGCGCCGACGGCGCCGTTAAAATAACGTTTATTCGCGATCGTTGTTTAAAACGATTAAAATAGTTGAATTTCTTAATTTTTGCGTAATAAAGTTTGTTTTTTTAAGAAAGGACGGAGAAATGTTCGACGTCGCTTTGTTGCGTTGGACGAACGTTTGGACGCTTGCGTGGGCGCTCGTCGTCGCGCCGACGGTGCGCGCGGCGGACGCAACGTCGCCGACGGGGGAAAAATACGCGGTCGTGATCGGCGTTTCTGATTTCGACGACAGCGAGATCGCGCCGTTGCCTTTTGTCAAGAACGACGTCGTTACGATGGTCGAAACTTTGGCGGCGCTCGGGTACTCGGTCTATCCGTTTTGCGAAGCGTCCGTAAAGTTCGATTCGCGATACGACAAAAAAATCGCCAAGCCGCAACTCCCGACGAAAGAGAATATCGAGCGCGCCTTTACCGATCCGCAAAACGGCGCGTTGCGAACGATCCTTAAGAGAAAAAACGCGACTCTTCTCGTCTACTTTAGCGGGCACGGAACTTTTACGTCGCAAATTAACGAGAAAACTTGGCTTGTTCTGCGCGATTCCAAGCTCAAAAACAGGAATAATTCCGGACTCGCCGCGGATACGATGTTGAGCGCTCAAGCGTTGCGCGAAATGACGAGCGCGGCGGAGTGCAAGCGTCGCCTGCTTTTGCTCGACGCCTGCCACGCGGCGGGAACAAGAGGCGAAGAAAACGCGTATTCCGAACTCTTCGCCCGAGTTTTTCGAGAAGGGGGCGTCGACGGCGTGGCGACGTTCGCCAGTTGCGCGTTTTACAACGATAGAGGCAACGACGTTAGCGGTATGCTCGCTCCGTATGTGAAACGGTTCGACGAATCGCAAAAGAAGCGCGCCGTTTCCGCCTTTACGTATTGGGTTAACGAAGCGCTGACGGGTTTCGCGGACGGCGTCGTCGACGGGCGCGCGGACGGCGTCGTCGGTTCCGACGAGCTTTTCGCTTACGTCGAGCGGAACTTTGAGTGGATGCGCTCTTGCGGACGGCACTGGCAAACGCCGGCGATCGTCGCAGCGAAAGACGAAAAACCGTTCGGGCTGTGCGGCGTTTTGCAACGCGATTACTGGGAAACGATCGACGCGCTCGCCGAACAGATCGTAACGAAAGCGTTAATTTTAGGGAAACTAAAGGTTGACGTCGAAGATTTCGACGTTAAGTTCGCGTCGGCGGAGTTGCGGAACAAGAGCGGCGAGGCCGGCGCGTTGTATTCGTTCGCCGCGAGCGCGACCGAGCAGTTGCGCGCGAGCGTTCGGGAAAAATGGAAGACGATGGCGCGAGGAACGGTGATGCGAACCGAAGGGATAGCCGCCGATCGACTTTTCGTCGCGAAGGGCGTCGTCGCGGCGCGGTTGAACGCGAAGCAAGAAGTGGAGTACGAGTTAAGAATAAATAATAACGAAGCGGCGCAAAAATCCGCGCCCCTCGACGCCGCCGCGATTCTCGGATTTAAAGCCGCGCCGGAAAAAGCCTTAAAAGGATTTGACGCCGCGACGGGAAGAAACGGCTTGCCGATGAACGCGCGGATCGAAGCGCGAGGCGCGAACGAAAACGTTTGGCGGACGCGTCCGATTCGCGAAATCGGCGGCGTTCAATGGGTCGAGTTGAATCCCGGCGAAACGTACCGCGTCGTTTTCGAACCGAACGGCGCCGCGACGAACGGCGAACAAACGATTATGCGGCTTTTGGTCGACGGACGCAACTCGTTGGCGCAGTACGAGCCGAGCGTGTCGCCGCCGAGCGATTTTAGTTGGCAACTCGAAAAAGACGCCGCGAATTTCGGCGAAACGACGCAACCGGAGGAAGCGCAAGAGAAACCGAAAATCGTCGTCGCGCCCGTCGTTCCGCTCGACCACGCGAAATATTGGGTCTTGGAACCGCGCAATTCGTATGTTATCGACGGTTTTTGCGACCAGTTCTCGCAAACGAGCGACGTTTTTACCGTCGCAAGAGCGGACGACGCGACGGTCGCCGACGCGCCGCCGGAGGAGGAACGCGGTTTGATTGTCGTCGCGTTTTACGAGACGAAAGCGTCGCGCGACACGAACGTCGACGCTAATGGGGACGCGATGACGGTTCCCGGCCCGAGAAAAAAATATTCGACGATCGTCGTCAAAGGGCTTGAACCGGGCGCGCCCTTGGGGATTTTGCGGTTGCGGTACGCGTCGGCGGCGTGGCTTGCGCGGCTCGAAGAGACGAACGCGCCGTCGATTCCGATGGTCGGCGATTCGGGCGATTAGCGCGGAAAACGTTTAAACGACGGAGTTAGAGACGGCGTTTGGGCAAACGGGAGGAAAAACAATGAAACGTTGGATAGGAAAGAGCGCGGCGCTTTCGGCGTTTGTCGCGTTGGCGTTGGGAACGAATTTGGGCGCGGCTCGAGCCGTCGAGGGCGGCGGCGAGAACGAACCGATCGTCGCGACCAATCGCTGGGTCGTCGTGTTCGACGCGTCGCGGCCCGCCGAGTCGGTCGAAGCGCAAGCTCGAATCGACGCGGCGCGCGAAAAGTTTCGCGCCGATTTGGAGGCGAGCGGGATTCTGCCCGATCGTATCTT
Organism: Thermoguttaceae bacterium; assembly: GCA_017937685.1. Classification (GTDB taxonomy): domain Bacteria; phylum Planctomycetota; class Planctomycetia; order Pirellulales; family Thermoguttaceae; genus RUG369. Next base: position 13,995 of record JAGBDD010000191.1, read on the forward strand.
CTTTTTTACGTCGACGGCGGAGGACGAATCGCGCCGCCCGACGAGAGAAGCGATCTTGAGCGCGTTGGAAACGTTGCGCGACGTCGACGGCGTTTGCGAGCTTTATCCGGAACGCCCCGACGAAGACAAGCCGTTTTGGCGCGGAGACGAAAACGACGACGGAAACGCGCCTTGCGAAGCGCAGATTTACCTGACGGCGCCCGCCGTCGCGGCGAACGACGGCGGAAGCGATTGGTTCGCGCCCTGCGACGCGCCGTTGGAAAATGTCGACGAAACGGTTCTCGCCGAACGTTGGTTGCGCGTCGCCGAAATCGAAGACGCGTTGACTCGACCGGAAGACGAGCGGAAAACGCCGATTCAGCGAACGTTTTTGGCGATTAATTTTCTAACGCTCAAGGCGGCGACGCGCGACGGAGCGAGCGACAATCCGGCGAGCGAAGTCGACTTGGAACGCTCCGTCGCTCGAAACGTCGACGACGGAAACGCGGAGTCGACCGAGCGTTACCGACACGCTCGCGCGTCGACGAAAAACGAGCGTTGGGACGCGCGGACGGTCGATTCGTTTTATTCAACGATGAGCGAAGGGATGAGCGGATGCGCCGATTTAACGGGCGACCGAAACGGTTGGGTCGAAGTCGGCGAGTTGCTCGAGTACGTTCGAGCGAACGGTCGCGAGGGCGAGGTCGCGATCGCGTTGAACGGGAACGCGGTTTACACCCTTTGTCCGTCTCGGCGCGAGTCGAGCGTCCCGGCGGAGCTTTATCGGAAGATTGAACAAACCTTTACCCGACCGGAATATAAGAAGTTGCGCGATTCCGCGAAGACGCGTTACACGCAAATGAAAACGAAGAACGGAGGCGCGACGCGATGACGCAAACAAGGCGAAAAAAAACGAAAAAACGTTGGAAGAGAGGCGCGGCGGCGTTGGCGGTCGCGCTTGGCGCGGCGCCGTGTTGGGCGCAGGTTCCCGGGTATTATTCCGGCGCCGTTCAACCGCAGTTGGCGAACCAGCGTCAAGCTATCGAGGCGGCGCGCCAAACGACGAACGGAACGAACGCGAACGCAAGAAGCGGCGCAAGCGATAATTCCGGCGAAGCGGAAACGGTGTCGTTGGAAGCGATTCTCGTCGCGGTCGAACGGTACGAAAGCGGCGAGTTCGCTCCGCTGAGCGGTTGCGTTAACGACCTCCGCGCGCTGCAAGGTTGGTTCGACGCTAATTTTAGCGAAGAGTATCGGCAAACGGACGCTTATCGACGCAAAGTCGCGACGTTGACCGAAGAGGAAAACGCCGTCGCGACGCCGAATCGCGAGAATATTTTGAACGTCTTGCGGCAAAAGGCGAATTTGTCGTGCGACCGGCTGTTCGTGTCTTTCGCAGGACACGGCGTCGCCGTCGACGGCAAGAGCTATTTTTGCGCGGTCGACGCTTTAAATCCCGCGAGGTTCGCCTCGACGGAGGAAGCCGAGGAGTCGGGCGACGACGGAAACGCTCGGAACGCGGCGACGGAAGCGGGAAACGCGAGCGCGCTGAATTTAGTCGCCGTTTCGGAAATACTCGAAATTTTGAAAGGCGCGAAAGCGAAAGAGGTCATTTTGCTTTTGGACGCGTGTCGAAGCGGCGACGACGAGAACGCGTTTATGCGCGAGTTCGCGGATTTGCTCAAAAACGCCGACCAAAACTTCAAAAAGACCGACGGCGGCGCGTTTTACGTCTTGACGAGTTGCTCGTTGGGCGAGAAGGCGCGAGAAATCGTCAAGAACCGCGAATGGCGCGGCGCGTTCGGGTATTACTTTGTCGAAGGGCTCGCCGGGCCGGCCGATTACGTCGGCTGTTGCGACGGCGCCGTTACGTTGGTGGAGGCGTACAATTACGCTTATTCGAAGACGGCGGAAGAGGCGCGGAGCGAAGGAACCGGCGCGACGCAGACGCCGGAACTCTTTATGGCGAACGTCGGTTTGCGCAAAGCGCCGACGTTGGCGCGCGTTAAACTCGCCGACTTGAAGACGGTCGACGTCGACGCTTGGGAAGATCAAGCGTATTTGCTGTACGTCGGGCGCGTGTTGTCGGACGTTAAATGGACGCGTTCCGTCAACGAGGTCGGCGCGCAGGCGTTGGATTGCGTTTTAGAGGGCGCGCCGAACAACTCGCTCGCGTTGTCGCTGCGCGGAAGTTTGCGGCGCAAGTTGGGCGATTACGTCGGTTCGTTCGACGATTGGAATAAAGTCGGACAAAAATTTCAGCTTTATGTGAAGTCGCTGCGTTCGGACGATCCCGCGAAACCGCCGCGAAACGACGCGGAAAAGTTAACGTTCCGTTTGACCGACGGCGAAAACGGGCGAGAAACCGGCGTTTCCGTCGCGTCGCTCGATTTGCTGACCTTTGCGGAAATCCAAACGGACGCGAAGGGGGCGCGCCGAGGGCTCGTCGTCGAGAAAAACAACGTCGCGCTCGGCGAAAACGCCGGTTGGATTCCGCTTGAGGCGACCGTTTGGGATTGGCGGCTCGCGTCGCGAGCGATCACCGCGACGGACTTGCAAGCGACGGGACGAGTCGTCGATTACAACGCGTCGACCGGCGCCGCGCCGGGGCGAAATTACATCCAAGGGGGAGGAGGCGGATCGACGCCGGGGCCGCTTTACCATTAAAGCGGTTTGACGGCGCGTCGCAAGCGCGACGTCGGATGGAGAAGGCGCTTTTCCGAAGGGAGAAGCGTCTTTTTTATTGAAATTCGCGTTTAAGATTCGACGGCGAAAGAGGCGGCCGCCAAGCGTTTTAGTCGGCGGCGACGACGCGGAGACGCGGGCGCTCGTCGGCGGGAACGAAGAGGCGAGGGAAGGCGGCGCGGCGCGGCGGTTCGGCGTCGGCGGCGAAAATTTTGAGCGTCGGAGCGCGATTCGGCTCCGATTGCGAAGCGGCGGCGGTTCGCGGCGTCGAGCGGAACGCGTCGAAGCGCGGAATCGTCGGTTCGGCGTCGGAGGGCGATTCGGGCGAGAAGAGGGCGAGGCGCGGACGGTCGATTTCGCGACGTTTCGGCGTTTCGGCGTCGACGCTCGACGAACGCTCGGAACGGAACGCAAGCGAAATAAGCTCTTGCGACAACGAAAGCGCGGCGGACGCGAGGTCGCCCGGTCGGCGGGC
>JAGBDD010000025.1 GCA_017937685.1 Thermoguttaceae bacterium
ACCGACGGCACCTCGAACACCCTTTGCCTCTCCGAAGCGGTGATCAACCCGAACACCAGCGGTTACAAAGGGAACTACGGTTGCGTTATCTTCTCCGCCGGTTGCGGTTTCACCACTTGGAACGGCCCGAACACGACCGCGTCGACCGACTACGGGCGCGCCGCTTGGACGCCGGAAGACTTCAACCCGCCGTTCTACTGCCACGGTTACAATCGTTGGTACAGCGCGACCTATCCGGCGAAATCCCACCACTCCGGCGGCGTCAACGCCTCGATGTGCGACGGTTCCGTCCGTTACTTCAGCGACACGATCAACCTGCAAACTTGGCGCGCGCTCTCGACGTCCGACGGCGGCGAAACCGATATCGACTGATTTTAGCGACGTTTGAACGAAATCGCGCTCCGTTTCCGCGTTGACGGCGACTTTTCGCGTCGGCGGCGACGGGGCGCGTTGCAGAATCTCGACGAAGAAAGGAGAGAATAACGATGTTGAAAGCGAGTTGGAAAACGGGTTTCGCGTTGGCGTTGGCGGTTTGTTGCGTCGCGTTCGTCGGTTGCAAACCGAGCGACGGGTTGGTTCCGATCACGGGAACGGTTACCCTCGACGGCGAACCGATCGAAAAGGGAACGGTTAACTTCGCGCCGAAGGGCGGCGCTCCCGGCACGGCGACCGGCGGCCCGATCGTGAACGGCAAGTACGAAGCGCGCGTTTCTCCGGGCAAAATGGCGGTTACGATTTACGCTCAAAAAGCGATTCCGAAAGAAAACCCGACGCCGGAGGAAGTCGAACGCGGAATCACCGAAGACATCGTCGACATTATCCCGGCGAAATACAACCGCGCCTCGACCCTCGAAGCGGATATCGTCGAAGGGCAAAAAGACCCGGTCGACTTCGCGTTGACGACCGAAGAATGATTCTCGGCGTTTAACTGAACGCAAACGAAAACGCGCCCGACGGCGGAACGTCGGACGCGTTTTTTATTGGGCGTCGGCGGAGCGAAGCGGCGTTAAACGGCGAAAAACGGCGGTTTTTTCGAAAATTTCGGACGCGGTTTCTTGCGTTTGCGGCGTCGATTTGGTACAATGTCGGAAAAGCGCGCCGCGTCGGTTTCGAACGGCGGGCGGCGCGACGGTTTTATCGGCTTTGTCAAATTAGGGAGAGCGTCGAAATGAAAACGAATCGCAGAGAATTTATCGGGGCGGCGGCTTTTTTTAGCGTCGCGGGACTTTTGGGCGCGAACGCGCAAAACGCCGACGCCGCGCAATTGGCGAACTTGCTCGAGGTCGCCGGTTCCGACCCGGACGGCGAAGTCGGGAAGCCGTATCGCGGTTGGAAGGAAGGCGAACTCGACCTCAACTTCATTCACACCGGCGTCGGCGAAAGCTGCTTCCAAATCTGCCCGGACGGCACGACGATTCTGACCGACGCGGGCGACCGCGACGCGGCGTCGTACAAAGATAAAGTCGCGATCAAGCCGAACGAATCGCGCCGCCCGGGCGAGTGGATCGCTCGTTACATCGGTCGCGCCAAGCCGGGAATCGAGAAAATCGACTACGTCGTCGCGTCGCACTACCACGACGACCACATCGGCAGTTGGCGACACGGCGTCGGCGTCGCGGAGGGGCGCGGCGATTACCAAATCAGCGGGATTACGCAAGTCGCCGAATATTACGCGATCGGCGCGGCGTTCGACCGCGGCTACCCGGACTACAATCAACCGAACGACCGAGCGCCGCGCGACCGCGACAACTGGCGCAAGTTCTTGGATTACAAGGAAAAGAACGAAGGGCTCAAGCGCGAGGCGTTCGTCGTCGGCGCGCTCGACCAAATCAAGTTGGTCAACGAACCGGAAAAATACGATTATCACGTCCGCAACATTTGCCGCAACGGCGTCGTTTGGACCGGGCAAGGGGACGAGACGGTCGACTATTACGCGAAAAACCCGAAAAACGCGGCCGGTTCGATCAACGAAAACACCTGCAGCGTGGCGACCGTTACGTCGTTCGGGCCGTTCCGCTTCTTCAGCGGCGGCGACGTCAGCTGCCCGCTTCTCGACGAGAAGGGCGAGCTGGTCGACTACGAAGGAGCCGTCGGGCGCGCCGCCGGGCCGGTCGACGTTTGCAAGTCGAACCACCACTCGTACCGCGACGCGATGTCGCCCGGTTTCGTTAAGGCGACTAAACCTCGCGTTTACGTTACTTGCGTTTGGGACCGTTGGCACCTGCAGAACAACACCGCGTCGGCGATGACCGACGAAGCGTCGTATCCGGGCGACCGTCTTATCTGTCCGACGACGATTCACCCGGGGAACGCTCCGATGATGGAAGGGAAACCTTGGCTTAAAAAGCTCGTCGAGCGCACCGGTTCCGTCGTCGTGAAGGTTTACGACGGCGGCAAAAAGTACAAGGTGTACTACCTGACCGCCGAAGACGAAAGTATGACCGTTACCGCGGTTTACGGCCCGTTCGACTCGCGCGGCGGCGTTTGAGCGAAAGCGAAAAAAAGCGGCGAATCAACGACGGAACTAACGAAAACGACGGCGCTTCGGCGGCGTTCGGAGCGTCGTTTTCGAATCTTTTGGAAAGGCGGAACAACGATGAAACGACTTGCGTTAACGCTGGCGTTCCTCGCTTGCGTTTGTTTTGGAACGTCGCGACTTTACGCCGAAACGGCGGGCGGCTGGGTCAAGCATCCGGCAAACCCGGTTCTCGGCGGCGATTTGGGCGTCTGCTTCGACGTAACGCTTCTCAAAGAAGGCGATACGTACAAGATGTGGTTCTCTTGGCGGACGAAAGAATCGATCGGTTATACGGAGAGTCGCGACGGCGTGAAGTGGTCGGAACCGCGCGTCGTCTTGGCGCCCGATCCGGATTGCGGTTGGGAAGTTCGCGTCAATAGGGCGTCCGTCCTGAAAAAAGACGGCAAGTATTATATGTGGTACACCGGCCAAACTCGCGACCGTTCGCGGATCGGGCTCGCCGTAAGCGACGACGGAATCGAGTGGAAGCGCGTCCAAAGCGAACCGGTCTTGGTTTCGGAAGAGGCTTGGGAAAAGGGCTCCGCGATGTGCCCGCACGTCCTTTGGAACGACGAGAAAAAGGTCTTCCAAATGTGGTACTCCGCCGGCGACCAATACGAGCCGAACGCGATCGGGTACGCCGAAAGCGTCGACGGCGTTAAGTGGAAGAAGCTCGCGACCAACCCGATTTTCACGGCGGATAAAAATTCCGCTTGGGAACAACACAAGGTTACGGCGTGTCAAGTCTTCCCTTGGGAGGGCGGCTATCTGATGTTTTACATTGGGTTCGAAAACGAGCATTTGGCGCGCATTGGAATCGTCCGGTCGAAGGACGGCGCAACCGCTTGGGAACGCCTTCCGGCCAACCCGATTATCGGGCCCGACGCCGGAACTTGGGACGCGTCCGCCTGTTACAAACCCTACGCGATGTACGACGAACAAACCGACCGCTGGCTCCTTTGGTACAACGGGCGCAACGGGAGCGTCGAGCAAATCGGCGTCGTTACCCGCGACGGCAAAGACCTCGGTTTCTCGAGCGGCAAGTAAGCGGCGAAAAGAAGAAGGGGGACGGCGCTCGACGGCGAACGCGTCGCGGTTTGTCCCCCTTTATAGTAATAAACGACGAAATCGATAAAATTTTCACCTCGATTTAGGAGATATTGATGAAACGATTTTCTATCCTGACGACGGTCGCGCTCCTCGGCGCCAGCGTCGTTTCGACGGCGAACGCTTTCGCCCAAGACGCGGCGCAAGCCGACCGTCCGAAGCAAGCGTTGACGGAGGTTCCGTTTACGGAAGTCAAGTTGACGGACGATTTCTGGGCGCCGCGCATCGAAGCGAACCGCGTCGTCTCCGTTCCGCACAATATTAAGTGGTGCGAAACCGAAACGAAGCGCATCGCCAACTTCCGCAACGCCGGCGCCAAACTGCAAGGCAAAGAACACGGCGACTTCGGCGGCATTTACTTCGACGATTCCGACGTTTACAAGATTCTCGAAGGGTTCGCGTACTCCCTTTCCGCGCATCCGGACGCCGAACTTCAAAAGAAGGCCGACGAATGGATCGACGCGATTGGTTCCGCGCAAGAAGAAGACGGCTACCTGATGGCGTACTTCACGCTGATGAAGCCGAACGAAAAGTGGACGAACCTCGCGCATATGCACGAACTCTACTGCGCCGGGCATATGGCCGAAGCGGCGGTCGCCTACTACCGCGCGACCGGCGACGATAAGTTCCTGAAAATCAACCGTCGCGTTCTCGACCTGATCTGCAAGCGTTACGGCCCGAACGAAGGCCAACTGAAAAACGTCCCGGGACACGAAGAAATCGAACTCGCGCTCGTCAAGATGTACCAACTGACCGGCGACCGCAAGTACCTCGACCAAGCGAAATTCTTCGTCGACATTCGCGGCGTCGCGAAAGATCGTCAAATTGAAAAGAACAGCCGCAACGGTCTCTTCGGCGAATATTGCCAAGACCACGCGCCGGTTCGCGAACAATCGGAAATCGTCGGGCACGCCGTCCGCGCGATGTATCTCTATTGCGGCGCGACCGACGTCGCCGGTTATTATCGCGACCCGGAACTGATGGCCGCGATGAAGCGCATCTTCAACAACGTTACGCGCCACAAGATGTATATCACGGGCGGGATCGGCTCCTCGGCCTCGAACGAAGGTTTCGAAGAAAACTTTAAGCTCCCGAACAAGAGCGCGTACTGCGAAACCTGCGCCGCTATCGGGATGATGTTCTGGGCGCACCGTATGAACCTCGCGACCGGCGAAGCGAAATACGCCGACGTGATGGAACTCGCGATGTACAACGGCTTTATGTCCGGTTACGGCCTGAACGGCGACTCCTATTTCTACGTCAACCCGCTCGCGTCGGACGGCGGCCATCACCGTCAACCGTTCTTCGGTTGCGCCTGCTGCCCGTCGAACGTCATCCGCGCGCTCCCGTCGGTTCCGGGTTACGTCTACGCGACCGCTTCTTCGAAGGACAACGGCGCCGACGATACCGTCGTCGTCAATATGTTCGTCGAAGGCAAAGCGACCGTCGAACTCGCCGACAAAATCGTCGAAATCGCGCAAACGACCCGTTATCCCTACGACGGTAAAGTTTTCATCAAAACGACCGCTCGTATGAAGGACGAAAACGCCGAAAAAACGCCGTTTACGTTGAAAGTTCGCGTCCCCGGTTGGGCGCTGGCCGAAGCCGAAGCGGACGGTTACCGCTCCTTCGCTCGCGGCGCCGACTCGTTCGACGGCGCCGTCGAAGCGCTTGTTTTCGAAACGCCGGTCGTCCGCACGATCGCTAACCCGAAAGTGAAAGACGACCTCGGACGCGTCGCGCTGAAACGCGGCCCGGTCGTTTACTGCTTCGAACAAGTCGACAACCCGGGCGTTCGCGTCGACCGCATTATCCTCGCGAAAGACCCGCAATTCAAGATCGAACAACGCGTTATTACCGGGAACAACGCCAACGCCGCGACGAAAAACAGCGCCGCGCGCAAAGTCGACGTTATCCTCGCGAAGGATTACGAAGGCCGGACGCTCGTCGCGATTCCGTACTGCGTTTGGGACAACCGCGCCGCCGGTAAAATGGCCGTTTGGGTTCGCCAAGTCGGTCTGACCGACGCGCCGGCCGCCGATTCCGAACTCGGCAAAGAAGCGAACTGGATCGACGCCGAAGGTCTGCCGATTCTGTACAAACCGCTCGACGCGTCGCTCCTGACGGACGAAGTCCCGCAAGTCGCGAATTCGCCGGAACTTACCGGTTCGTTCTTCACCGACGAACGCTCCCTCTTCGACGGAACGAACGCCGGAAATCCGAAAAACTCGGGCGACCAAAACGTTCCGCGCGCGACCTGGTGGCCGCGCAAGGGCTCGAAGGAATGGTTCCAAATCGAGTATCCGAAAGCGCGTAAAATCAAGAGCGCGACGATTTACTGGTTCGACGACACTAAGGAACGCGGCGGTTGCGCGACGCCGAAGTCGTGGAAACTGACGTACCAAACCGCCGACGGCGCCGACTGGCAAGAAGTCGAAACGACCGACGCCTACTCGGTCGAGCGCGACAAGGAAATCGTCGTCAATTTCGCGGAGGTCGAAGCGGTTCGCGTCCGCGTCGAAGTTCAACTTCAAGACGGTCTCTCCGGCGGCGTCCTGAAAATGGAGTTCAAATAAGTTGCGACGCGCTAGAGAGTTAGCGTTTTAGCGACAAAGCGTCGGCGGTTTGTCAAGAGCCGCCGACGTTTTTTATCGACGTTCTCGAGCGCGAGCGTAAACGCGATAAAATAATCGAAAAATTCGAAAAGGTTGGCAAATCTTACTTTGCGAACCTCGTATATTCGACGGAAATTATTGACGGGCGATAAAAACGACGTTGCGACGGACTCGCGGGAGAAAGTATGGCGAAAGCAAACGAAAAAAACGGAAATTCGGCTGGGAAAGGGCGAGCGAACGACGCGACGTATACGATAAAAGCGCCGGATTGGTCGACGACGCCGACCGAAGAGAACGAGCCGGTCGAAGAGGAGGAAGACGCGATGTGGAGCCCGCAAAAAATTTGGGAAAAAAACGCGAAGCGTCAAAGCGTCGTTCGTAAAACGGGGGGAGGCGAGCCAAACGGGCGCTGGCTTGTGTCGGCGAAAGGCGTCGATTTCTGCTTCTATCGGATTCCGGCGCAAAAGTTTACGATGGGATTCGACGTTAGCGAGCGACTGTCGGAATGCAGAGAAAAGTGGAGATGCGGCGAGAAAAATACGCCGGATTTCCCCTTTTGTCCGAAGAAGAAAAAACCGACGGTTTGTTACGCTATGTCGGATGACGAAGCGACGATGCGAACGGTCAAAATTACGCGCGATTTTTGGCTGATGGACACGCCGGTAACGGTCGCGGCTTTCGACGTTTTTCTGCGAGCGACGGGACGCGCCGTTCCCGAGGGCGCGTTTGGATACGACGCCGAAACCAACGAAATAAGGTTCGACAAACGATTCAATTTTGCGAATCCCGGTTTTCCCGATTTTGAAATGTCGATGCTTAAAGCGAGTTATCCAGCGACTTGCGTTGATTGGAGCGGCGCGTTCGCCTTCTGCGCTTGGTTAACCGAGGAAATAAAAAACTGCCGGCGAGTCGACGTCGCCGCGGATGAAACGCTGACTTTTCGGCTCCCGACCGAGGCCGAGTGGGAGGCGGCCTGTCGTTGCGGAACGTCGAGCGCTTATTTTTTTGGCGACGATGTTTCGCGGTTAGCGGAGTACGGGAATTACGACGGCGAAGACGGTTTTACTTTCGCTTCGCCCGTGAAAAGTTTCCTTGCGAACGACTTTGGCTTGTTCGATATGCACGGCAACGTGTGGGAGTGGTGTTCGGATTGGTACGCCCCTTACGCCGCGACTTGGTTCGGTTCTCTTCGGAATCCAAGCGGCCCGACGTACGGCGCTTTGCGAACGGTGCGCGGCGGCTCTTGGGACAACGTCGCCGAATACTGCCGTTCCGCGACTCGCGGCGCCGCGGCGCCTTCGGTGCGCGCCGTCAATTTAGGTTTTCGCGTCGCGATGGATATTCACAAACGTTAATTGTTGCGTAACAGCGCTTTACATTTGTTCAAACGACCGGCGATAAGAAAAGGCGAGCCGGTAAACGCGACGCCCCCGGTTGACTTTTCCGCCCGCGAAGCTAAAATAAAAAAGACGGCGCGTTTGCGTTCGCCGTCGTTCCGCTAATCGTATTCGATTCAACGCAACAACCGCAAACCGAGAAAACGAGGAAGTTATGACCGTCGAAAACGCGTCGCCGATCGATTGGGCTCTTTTTAAGGAAACGTTCGACGCCGCGCGAACGGTCGTTTTGACCGGGCACATTCGTCCGGACGGCGACGCGATCGGAAGCGTCGTCGCGTTTGGGCGCGCCTTAAAGTCGCTCGGCAAAACGGTTTTGCTCGTCAACGGACACGCGGTTCCGCCGAATCTCGCGTTCCTCGACCCGGCGAACGAAATCCGCAAATTCTCGGAGCTAACCGACGAAGAACGGGCGTTTATCGCGTCCGCCGACCTCCGCGTTTCGCTCGACACGAGCGCCTGGGCGCAGCTCGGCGATTCCGGCGAACTCTTCAAAGCGCCGGGAAGCCTCAAAGTCGTGATCGACCACCACGCGAAGAGCGACCCCATCGGCGACCGACGTTTCGTCGACACAAGCTCCGAGTCGACCGGAAGCCTTGTCTTCCAGGCGGTTAAAGCGCTCGGCGTCGAGCTGACGCCGGAGATCGCGCTTCCGATTTTCGTCGCGATTTCGACCGACTCCGGTTGGTTCCGATTCGCGTCGACGAAAGCGGCGACGTTCCGTCGCGTCGCGGAGCTGATCGACGCGGGCGTCGCGGTCGATTTCGTTTACAAGATTCTTTACGAGCAAGAGTCGTTCGGGCGGCTGAAGCTGGTCGGCGCCGCGTTGAGCCGTTGCGAACGCTTCCTCGACGGCAAGGGAATCGTTACGTCGTTGCGCCGCAAGGACTTCGACGACGCCGGGGCGCTCCCGTCGGACAGCGAAGACATTGTGAATATGGCGCTGCAAGTCGCGGGCGTCGAGGTCGCGGAGATCGCGATCGAGCAAACGGACGGAAGCGTTAAGTCGAGTTTTCGCAGTCGTTGCGCGCTCGACTGTTCGCAGCTGGCGGCGGCGTTCGGCGGCGGCGGGCACAAAGCGGCGGCGGGCGCGACGTTCGACTGCGGACTCGACGAAGCGTTGGCGCGAATGGTCGCGAAGACCGTCGAAATGTACGCGGCGCTTTCTTAACCGTTGAAAAGAAACGGGTTGCAAAACGCTCTTGTTCCGGCGTTTTGAACGAATTTTCAAAAAAGCGGAGAAACGCGAGCGGAAAAGCGAAAGAAAACGGAGGAAAACGCGATGAAGTTCGACGTCGTAATCGGCGATATTACTAAGTTTGAGGCGGACGCGATCGTCAACGCGGCGAACCGAACGCTTCTCGGCGGAGGCGGCGTCGACGGCGCGATTCACCGCGCGGCGGGCCCGGAGTTGTTGGCCGAATGTGCGACGCTCGGCGGATGCGAAACCGGCGAAGCGAAAATCACCGGCGGCTATCGTCTCCCGGCGTCGTTCGTAATTCATACGCCGGGGCCGGTTTACCGCTCGTACAAGCCGGAGGAAGCGGCGCGGCTCTTGCGAAACTGTTACGAAAATTCGCTCAAAATCGCCGAAGAGCGCGGCTTGAAAACGGTCGGGTTCGCGTCGATTTCGACCGGAATTTACGCCTTTCCGCTCTCCGACGCGGCGCGAATCGTCGCCGAAACGTTCCGCGACTTCGCGTCGCAAGCGAAGAGCGTCGAACGGGCGACGATGGTTTGCTTCGACGAAAAGACCGCCGACGCGTACCGCCGAGCGTTCGCCGCGCTCGAAAATTGACGGCGTTTGGCGCGTTAAGTCGCCGTATAAAAGAATTAAGAGAAAATTAAGTAAACAAACGCAACGAAGGGAGTCGACGTTTGGCAACGACGCAAGTCTTTTTTGTCGCCGGTTTTTTCCTTTTCGCCGGGATTTTGGCGAGTAAAATTTCGACGATTTTGCGCGCGCCGACGCTTCTCGTCTTTTTGGCGGTCGGAATGCTCGCCGGGACGGACGGTCTGCTCGGCGTCGAGTTCGACGACTTTGAAACGTCGAACTTTATCGGCTCGTTGGCGCTGGCGTTCATCCTCTTTTCCGGCGGGTACGACGCGGAGTGGAAGTCGGCGAAGCGCGTTCTTTTCCGCGGGACGCTTTTAGCTAGCTTAGGCGTTTTAGCGACGGCGGCGCTTCTCGGCTTCTTCATTCATTGGGCGCTGGGCTTGCCGCTCGAATATTCGCTTCTTTGCGGGGCGGTCGTTTCGTCGACGGACGCGGCGGCGGTCTTCGCGATTTTCCGGTCGCGCGGCTTCGGCTTGAAGGGGAACCTGCGCCCGATGTTGGAGTTCGAGTCCGGTTCGAACGACCCGATGGCGGCGTTTTTGACGCTCTTCATGATCGAGAAGATCGCGTCCGGCGACGCGTCGGCGTTGGGGTACCTGACGATTTTGCCGAACTTCCTCTTGAAAATGGGCGTCGGCGTCGCGGCGGGGCTCCTGATCGCAAAGGGCGCGGCGACGTTGTTTAAGCGGCTCCGGCTCGAGTACGAGGGCCTTTATTACGTCTTCGGGATCGCGACCGTTTTCCTCCTGTACAGCTTGGCGGAGTTCGCCGGCGGGAACGGGTTTATGGCGGCTTACGTCGGCGGAATGGCGCTCGGGAATCGGCGTTTTCCGTACCGACACGGCCTCGCGCGCTTCAACGACGGGATCGCTTGGCTGATGCAAGCGACCGTATTCTTGATGTTAGGCTTGCTCGTAACGCCGTCGGAACTCGTCGCGACGATACCGTCCGGCTTGGCGGTCGCGGCGGCGTTACTTTTTGTCGCGCGTCCGTTGGCGGTCGAGTTGTGCTTGATCGGTAGCCGTTGGACGCTGAAAGAGCGGTTGGCGATCGACTGGGGCGGGTTCCGCGGCGCGGCGCCGATCGTGTTGGCGACGTTTCCGGCGATTTCCGGCGTCGAGGGGGCGCGGGAGCTGTTCAACCTCGTCTTTTTCGTCGTTTTGGTTTCGATTTTCATTCAAGGGAAGACGTTCCCGGCGCTGGCGAAGCGGTTGCGTTTGGCGAGCGAAGAGCCGTTCCGGACGCGAGCGCCGCTCGAATTTGAGGAAACCGGTTGCGGACATGAGCGAATGTACGAGTTCCCGATTTCGGCGGACGCGGCGAGCGTCGGCAAGTCGTTGGCGCAGTTGAGTTTACCGGGCGGGGCGCTCGTGTTGCTGATTCGGCGCGACAACCGCTTTATCGTCCCGCGCGGCGAAACGGTCGTCGAGGCCGGAGACGATTTGCTCGTCTTTTACGACCCCATCGCGGTTCCGGAGGTCGAGGAAATGTTGACGAAAACGAACGCCGACGCGGCGGCGGACGCGGCGAAAGCGGCGGCGGTCGCGCAAGAACTCGCCGAAGCGAACGGCGAAACGGCGGACGAAGAACCGTCGGAAACGTCGGCGAAATAGGCGTTTGCGGCGTCTCGCAAGCGAAAGACGAAGGGCGGCGCTCGACGAAAAGAGCGTCGCCCTTTTTTTGAAGCGCGACCGTTACTCGGCGTCGCGCAAAACGACGCGAAAACCAAAGGTCTCGTCTTTTAAGTCGGAAGATACAAAAGCTCGCGCCGCCGATCTTGCCGCCCAAGCCCCTTCGCGCCAACTCCCGCCGCGGAAGATTTTGTATCTTTCGCGCGGGAATTCTCGGGCGAGGCTTTCCTCGGTGGAATCGGGGAGTCGCCAATCGGCGAACAACTCCGGACAGTCCGGAGAGTCTTCGTAGGCGGGATACCAATCGGCGACCCATTCCGAAATATTGCCGTGCATATCGTAAATGCCCCAAGCGTTCGGCGGGTAACTTCCGACCGGCGTCGGGCGTTCCAAGGTGAAACCGTTGTCGTCCCAAAGCGGCGCCGTCGGGCCGTAAGGCGAGCGACCGTTGCAGTTCGCTTTATCGGGGCTCCAAGTATCGCCCCAAAAGAACGGCGTCGACGTTCCGGCGCGACAGGCGTATTCCCATTCCTCTTCCGTCGGTAAGTCGAAGTAAAACGGTTCTTTAGCTTTGCGAAGTTTCTGCGACAAC
>JAGBDD010000192.1 GCA_017937685.1 Thermoguttaceae bacterium
CGTCGCCGCTTTCGCGACGCGAACGACGGAAGCGTCGGGAACGGCCCCGGTCGCGGCGAACTTGAAAGCGCTTTCGCCCCCGGTCGCGGCGACCTCGAAAGCGGTTTCGGCCCCGGTCGCGGCGGCTTCGGACGCGGTTTCGACTCCGGTCGCGGCGGCTTCGGACGCGGTTTCGGCCCCGGTCGCGGCGGCTTCGGAGAGCGTCGGGTACCGCGTGTACGTTACGAAGGAAGGAGACAACCTCTTAACGATCGCCGAAAACGAACTCGGCGCCAGCTCCCGTTGGGGCGAAATCAAACGGTTGAACAACTTCCGCTCCGGCGCGACCTATTTCGACGTCGGAACGACGATTAAACTGCCGCTCGATAATTGACGGAGTCCGCGACGCGCTTGAAGCGAACGTCGCCGCCGCGTTTCGTTTGTCGAAACGCGGCGTTTTTTGTCGTTGGCGAGCGGCGCGTCGGTTCAAAAACGCGAAAACGAGACTTCAAAAAGGCGTTTCGACGCCCCCAAAACGCCGTCGGACGTCCGAGCAAACGTTCGACGAATCGACGGCGCCGCGTCGACGGCGCCGTTATATTCTGCGGAGCTTGTCTATCTTAAAGCGGCGAAAAAAAGTTTTTTCAAATTTTTCGCTTTTAGGGCGAAAAAGCGCCGGTTTCCGCGTTTCCAGACTTGCGAAGAACGAAAAAAAATGGAAAATGAATAGAATCGACGCGGGAATTTTTTCTCGGCGGTTCGCTCGGATTTCGTCGCGACGGAACGCGGCGCGCTTAAGGGGTTCGCGGGTCGGCGTCGAGCGAGAGGGGAACGAACGCGATCGACGTCGCCCAATCTCGCAAACGACCTAGGAAACAACGAAGCGACGGGCCGAACGTCGAAGAAAAACGTCGCGTCGAACGGAAAGTTTTTCGACGTCGAGAGCAAAACGATCGTAACGATTGGAAAATACGAAAAAGACCAATGAGACTAAAAATCATCCGAATGGATCTCCCGCTCAAGCATGTGATGACCGTTTTTCGAGGAACGATCAGCGTGATTCGAACGGTCGTCGTCGAACTGGAACAGGACGGTTTGAGGGGATACGGCGAAGCCTACGAAGACCAGCACTGGGGGATTACCATCGAGAGTATGGTGCGTTCGCTTGAAATGTGTCGCGAAAAAATGGGGAAATACGCCTTGGCCGACCCGTTTGCGTTCGGGCGTTTCATCGCGCCGATTATGCGCGACAATCCGGCCGCCGCGTCGGCGATCGAAATGGCCGCCTGCGACCTTTGGGGAAAATTGCGCAATCAGCCGCTTTGGCGCGTATGGCGGACGAATCCGCGCAACCTCCCGATTTCGAGTTACACGCTCGGTCTCGATTCGCTTTATCGCATTTTAGAGAAATTCAACGAGCAGCCGGATTGGCCGCTTTACCGCGTGAAACTCGGCTCGCACGAAGATATGACGATCCTGCGCGAACTGCGCAAGCGGACGACCGCGCCGTTCCGGATCGACGTCAACGGGTGTTGGACGCTCGAGCAAGCGCTCGATTATATGGACGAGCTGAAAACGCTGAACATCGAGTTGATCGAGCAACCTCTCCATCCGGACGATTGGGACGGAATGGCCGCGTTGAAGGCGAAATGCCCGTTCCCGATT
Source organism: Thermoguttaceae bacterium (assembly GCA_017937685.1). Classification (GTDB taxonomy): domain Bacteria; phylum Planctomycetota; class Planctomycetia; order Pirellulales; family Thermoguttaceae; genus RUG369. The sequence continues at coordinate 1,645 of JAGBDD010000192.1, forward strand.
ATCGCGGACGAGAGTTGCCGTTGCGAGGAAGACCTTGAAAAATGCGTCGGTTTTTTCGACGGCGTTAACTTGAAACCGGTGAAATTCGGCGGTTTGAATCCGACGCGGCGAGCGCTCGAAAAGGCGCGCGCGCTCGGCTTCAAAACGATGATCGGCAACACGATCGAGTCGTCGATCGCCGCGAGCGCTACGTCGCAGTTCGCGCCGCAACTCGATTACGTCTACCTCGACGGGCCGCTCCTCATCGACAAAAAGATCGGCTCCGGCGTTCAGCTCGACCGCGGGCGGATTATTTTGCCGCGCGAGAACGGAACCGGCGTCAGTTTTCATTCCCGTTGAGCGAAATTGGTTAAAATAAGTCGAAGAGGAAGCCGCGTCGGCGTCGGTTTGGGCTCTCGGCGAGCGAAATCGGAGAAAATAGCCGGCGGAGGAAACGGCGCGGGCGGCGAACGGGCGCTTTCGACGCGGCGTTTCGTCGTTGGACGCGTTAAAATAGACGGTTTAGGTAAATAAAGGAAAACGAACGGACGGCGATGGCGGCGCAAAAAAGAACGCGGTTGTACAGTCGGCGCGGCGATTTGGGCGAAACGGGGCTTCTTTTCGGGCCCCGCGTCGGGAAGGATCATCGGCGAATCGAGCTGACCGGAGCGCTCGACGAATTGAGCGCTTGGCTCGGTTGGGTTCGCGCCGAGGGGCTCGACCCGCGAGTCGACGCGGTTTTAGACGACTTGCAACGGGCTATTTTCGACGTCGGCGCCGAGGTCGCGACGTTGACGCCGGCAAAGTTTAACGTCCGAACGGTCGGCGAAACCGACGTGAAGGCGTTGGAGCAAACGATCGACCTTTGGGACGCGCAAGTCGAGCCGCGACGCGGATTTGTCGCTCCCGGCGGAACGAAGTCGGCGGCGGCGTTGCACGTCGCGCGGACGATTTGCCGTCGAGCGGAGCGTCGGGCGACCGCGCTGTTGCGATTCGACGAAACGTTTTCGCCCCGCGTCGTCGCTTGGTTGAATCGCGTCGGCGACTTGCTGTTCGCGTTGGCGCGGTTCGAGAACGCTCGAGCCGGACGACGGGGAGAACGGCTTTCCGTCGAAACGGCTCCGAACGAGAAATAACGTTGCGAGAAATTGAAATCGGGTGAAAATCAAGAGTAATCGTCGCCGCGCCTCTTGCGTCGCCGTCGATTTTCGCGCGAGCGCCGAACGTCGGGAGACGGTCGGCGTTTTTTATTTCTTGCCCGTTGGCGTCGGGAACGGCGAACGTCGAGCGGCGAAAGGTCGGCGAAAAGCGAACCGCGTTCGCGTCGTTGCGTCGGCGCCGGTCGAACGTCGGGGCCGTTTCGCGGAACGTTCCGAGACGTGTGAAGATTAACGTCGTTTGTCGGCGCCGGGCAAACGACGGGGGCGTTTCGCGGAACGAACTGAAACGACGGAACGTTAACGTTGTTGGTTTGTCGCCGCGACGACGCAAACGCGTTTGCGTCGTCGGCGGCGAAGGGCGTTCGTCGCGGCGACGACGAGAACGCCGCTCCAAGCGACCGCGCCGAGAATCGCGCCGACGAACAATCGGCGGGGACGGTAAGTCGAGACGAAGCAATAACTTCCGGCGGGAAACGTCGTCTTGCGCAAAAAGCGGAGCGTCGGTTCGATCGGCGCGTCGAACGCCGCGTCGCGTCGCGTTTTGAGGAAGGCGGAGGCGGCGTCGGCGTCGAACCGAGCGTTTAAGAGCGTCGCGACGTCGGCTCCGTCGGCGAGCGGATAAGCGCGCCCTTCCCAATCGGGCCAATACTGCTCGGCGAAAACGAGGTCGGCGGGGGCGTCCAAGTCGACAAAATAAACGATTCGGTTCGGTTCGTAAACGACGATTTCGGCGCGTTCGTTGGCAAGCGGGGCCGGGCGACCGTCGCGGAAAATCCAAACGCGACTTGAAGGCGCTTGGACGCGGCGCAAAGCGACGTTGGCCGCGGAAAATTCGCCCGACGACGATGAAGTCGCGTTGTTTACTTTGTTTACGTTGTTTGCGTTGGTTACGTTGGTTACGTTGGTTGCGTTGTTTGCGTTGTTTGCGTTGTTTGCGTTGTTTGCGTTGTTTGCGTTGTTTGCGTTGTTTGCGTTGTTTGCGTTGTTTGCGTTGTTTGCGTTGTTTGCGTTGTTTGCGTTGTTTGCGTTGTTTGCGTTGGTTGGGGCGGTTGGGGCGGTTGGGGCGGCGAGGCGGGCCGTTACTTCCGGCGGGCCGAGGAAAAACGCGACGTCCAAAAAGGCGGCGTCGGCGTCGCGGTTAAAACCGAGCGGGAACGCGTCGATAAAGACGGCGTATTCCGCTTCCATCGCCGTTCCGCGAGCGTCGATCGTCGCGATTCCCCGAGAAAACGGGTGTTTCGGGAAGAGCGTCGCGGCGTCCCAAACGACGCGCTCCGCAATTCGGGCGCTCGACGAACGGGTCGGGAAGGCGGCGGGGAACCAAACCGGGAAGCGGTAAACGCGCAACGGCGGCGCGTCGAGGCGATCCGAAAGGACGGCGTCGACGTTAAAATCGGCTAAACGCCGAGGGTTTAACGGTTGCGTTGCGTTGGGCTGGGCGGAACGCGCGGAGTTTGACGGCGAAACGGCGTTGAAACGAGAAGGCAAACTGGTTTGGTCGTTTCGGCTGTCTAAATCGGTTTTATTGTTTTGGTTATTTGGGTTGTTTGAGCTGTTTGGGTTGGGACGAGCGATTGGGGCGTCGGCGAGTTGGGACGCGAGGCGAGCGGCGCGTTCCGCTTCGACGATTCGCGAAATTTCCGAGCGGCTTTCAAAAAAGGAACGGGGCGTCGTCGCGACCGTCCAAGCGTTCGCGGCGTAAAGGTCGAGCGCGGAAATCGCTAAAACGGCGAACGCGACGCTTCCGACGCCGCCGGAACGAACAAACGGCGAAGTTTGCGGGGCGATTTTGTTTGATCGGTCGATTTTTGTTTGATAAAAGCGCCTTTCGAAAGCGAGCAAAAGGAGCGTCGCGGCGAGAACGAACGCCGTTTGCGCGAACGCGCCGCGAACCGATTCGAACGCAAGGCGCGGTTGAACGGGGCCGTGCAGCGGGTCGACCGCTCGAAGCGTCGAAAAAACGCCGTCGCCGCAAACCGAAAGGACGAGGAACGCGGCGAACGCAAACGTTCCGACGCCGCCGCCAAGAATGAAAAAACGTCGCGAAAATCGACGTTCGTCCCAACCGAACCCGGTCAAAACGGCGAGACCGAGCGCGCTTAACGTCAATAATTTCGCCGGATAGCGAAATTCGACGAACTTCGGAAGGGTCAAATTGAACAGCCAATAAAGCCCGCCGACCGGGTCGCCGTCGACGAACGTTTGCGCCGGTTGCGCGCCGCTAAGGAGCGCGCCGCCGAACCGAATCGCCCAAACGAAGCCGAAACCGCCGAGCGCCGCCGCCGTCGAAACGACGACGAGCCAAGTCGCCCAAACGCGGAACGAGTCGCGCGTCGAGCGATCGCGGCGGGATAATAGGAGGAGTTTAGCGGTTGGGAGGGCCGTTTGGAGCGAGTCAACGGCGGCGATTTTAGCGATTTTGACGCTTTTGCGCCGGAAAAAACGACGTTGCGGGCGCCGCCGTCGCGAACGTCGACCGCCGCCGACGCGGAAGCGAGCTGCGGAGAGCGCGAACAAATACGGAACGACGCCGCAGTAAAGGGTCGGCGTCCAAACGGAAATTTCCTCCGGAAAAATCGCGAACCAACGGGACGAGCGCGGAAACTGCCGTCCGCCGACGTTCGGGAAAAGCCGTTCCGCCCAACGCCAAGGCCCGACGCTAAAGCGATACGTCGCGCGGTTTCGACCGTTGTTTTCGATTTCGCCGCCGAGTAAAGACGCGTAAAACGCCGTTTCGCCGTTTTGCGCAATTTCTTTATTTTGTGTTTTTTGGCCGTTTTGCGCGATTTCTTTGTTTTGCTTCTTTTTGTCGTTTTGCTCAATTTCGTCGTCTTGCGTTGTTTCGTTAGTCGACGCGTTTTTTTTGTTGGGCGCGCTTGACGGCGTCGCGTCGGTTGGGGCGACGTTATTTTTTGCTAAATTTCGCCAAAGCGCCGCCGGGATTTCCCAAAGAGAACGCGGAGCGCCGTTCGCCGCGCGTTCGGAACGGGCGATCAACTCGGCGGATGGGAGGATTTGCGGCGCCGCGAGGAAAAAGGTCGCGGTCGACGCGCCGCCGGCGAGCAAAAGACCGAGCGCGAGCCGGGTTCGGAAACGGTCGCGAACGCGGCGGACGGAAGCGGACGGAACGTTGGGGGAGGAAGATAGGCTCTTTGGAACGGTTGGAACGGTTGAGGGGGTAAAGTTTTTTGGGAGGAACGGGGCGGTTTTGACGGCGAGTCGAACCGGGGCGAAGAGCGCGAACGCGAAAAACGCTAACGTCGATAAATAAACGATTTGCGGTTCGCCGCCGAGGATCGCGAGCGCCTGCGCGACGCTCAGTTTCAACGCCGATTTCAGTTTGCCGGCGAACGTCGCCGACGCGAAAAAGTCGAACGAAAAAAGGGCGAGAAAAGGAAGCCAAGCGGCGCCGACGAGGAAAACGACGTTCGAATATTGAAACAAAATCGGCCCGGAAAAGGAATACGACAAGCCCGCGAGAACCGCTCCGACGCGCGAAATTCGGAGTCGGCGCGTTAGAAAATAGACGCCGAAAAACGAAAACGCGACGTGTCCGATAATGTAAAGCGAAAAACAAGCGTTAAAGTCGACGCAACCGGCGCTCGCGAGGAAAAAAATCGTTTTGGCCGGGTAAAAAACGGACGACGTCGGGTTTCCGGCGAGCGGTTGACCGAGATTTTCAAACGGATCCCAAAGCGGGAGTCGACCGCGCGCCCATTCGTTTTGGATTTGTTCAAAAAGCGGATAATAAAAATAGCCGACGTCGCGGTAAGCGAAACGTTCGTTTTCGACGAGCGGACGGAGAAAAAACGTCGCGAGGAGCGCCGTCGGAACGAGAAAGAAAAGAAACGTTTCGACGCGAAAAAACGGAAAACGGCGGAGACGGCGCGGGGCGGCGGAATCGGGGGCGTTCATCGGCGAGGGCGGCGGTTGAGCGGCGGCGACTTTCGGCGTCGCGTCGACCGGAAACGTTAAAAACGAAATCGACGGCGCGATTTTTGTTTCGACCGTCGATTGTTGGAGCGCGTTCGATACTTTTTTGATTTTGTTTCGGGGATTGAAATCGGAAACGTCGCGTTAATCGACGCTTGTCGCGGATTTCCAGCGTTCGATTAAAACGGTTTCAAAATCGGGCGCGAACTCGCCGAGCGACGTAACGAGGAAACGGCGCGAGGTCGCGTCGATCGGCTCGACGACGATTTCGAGCTTGTCTTCCGGCGTCGCGTCCTCGACTTTGTCGGCCCATTCGACGAACGAAAGGCCGTCCGATTCGAAATATTCGTCCGGACCGAGTTCGAGAAACTCGTCGGAATCGCGGAGGCGGTAAGCGTCGAAGTGAAAAATCGGACGGTCGCCCTCGTACTCGCGGACGAGAACGAAGGTCGGACTCCCGACGTCTTCCCGAGGAACGCCCGAGGCCGCGGCGACCGCCTGCACCAGGCGCGTTTTTCCGGCGCCCAAGGTGCCCAAAAGCGCGACGACGGCGCCGTCCGGAAGGGTTTCCGCGAGAATTTGGCCCAAAACGTCCGTTTGCCGTTCGGAGTCGACGACGATTTCGACGGTCATTGGCGGTTCCTTAAAATAAAGGGAAAAGGCAAGGAGGGAAAGAAGGGAAGATAAGGGGAAACGGGAAAAGTCGACGCTCGCTCGACGGCGGGAGAGCGCGTCGGAGCGAACGTCGACTTTGCGGATTTTAACGGTAAACGCGGACGTTTTCTTCCTTGACGAGCGGTTCCAAGTCGTCGGAACTGAGTTGGAATCGGACGCGGCAGTCGCCGACCGCTTCGCAAACGGCTTTTACTTTGTACGTAACCGCCGATTTCGCCGGGATTTCGCGAACGACGTCGAAAACGAACGCGCCGTTTTGTTGCGAGTAACGCGTCGGCCCGTCGACCGAAACGATTTTCAGCGCGTCCGGAGCGGCGATTTGCAGCGTCGCGTTTGTCGACGCTTTCGTTCCGCGGTTGGCGAGTTGAATCTCGTAAACGATTTCTTGGCCGATTTCGACCGGGTTCGGCGACGTTTTAACGGAGTACGAGAGCGCCGGGAGACCGTCGATCGTTACGTCCTTAGCGACTTGCGCCGTCAAGCCGAGCGGGCCGGTTCCGCCGAACGTCAAACGGGAAGCGCCGATTTTCGTCGGGGTTAGCGTCAGCTCGATTTCGCCCGCCGCGCCCGCCGGAAGTTCGGCGAGATCCCAATAAACGGAGCGGGTTTCCGCTTTGTAAACGCCGAGGTTGTTCGCTTTAACGAACGTCGTTCCTTCCGGAATTTCCGCGACGAGCTTGACGTCTTTCGCCGCCGCGTCGCCGACGTTCGCGGCTTTCAAGCGATACGTCGTCGGACGTTCGAGGTAAGGCGTCGCCGCGCCGTCGATCGAAAGTTCGAGTTGCGGCGCGAGAATCTTGATTTCCGTTTGAATTTCTTCGCGCAGGTCGCCGTCGGCGGTAACGACGAGATTGTTGACGGTCGTTCCGGGCGCGACGCATTGGAGCGTCAGCGGGACGCGTTTTTTCTCGCCGGGCGCGAGCGTTCCGAGCGCGTGATCGAGGACGGAGCCGCTCGGGTGGCGGAGACCTTCCGGAATCGTTTCGAGGAGCGCGACGTTCGTCGCGGCGCCGGTGCCGACGTTCGCGACGACGACGTTCAGGTCGATATTGGCGCCGAGCGTCGCTTCTTGCGGCGCGACGACCTCGACTTCGAGCGCCGGGCGGACGCAACGGACGCGGCAGGAGGCTTCGGCGGCGAAGGCAAGGGTCGCGACGGAACCGATTTCGCCCTCTTGCGTCGGGACGATTCGATATTCGAACGTTTTTTCGGAGCAAGGCGCGAGGTCGAACGGCGGCCAAGCGAACTCGCCGCGAGCGTTCGGGACGACCGACGCGACGTCGGCGCCGACGAAACGAGCGCCGACCGGGAGAACGTCGCGCAAAACGAGGTTGCGAACCGGCGCGGCGCCGACGTTCTTCACCTTAACGACGAATTTCGCCTCGCGGTCGACTTGAATTTCTTTCGGCGCGATTTTCTCGACGACGACTTGCGTCGTTTGCGCGCCTTCGAGTTTCTTGTCGCCCGGGACGCCGGTTCCGACCGGTTCGACCGATTCGACGACCGGCGCGACGGTTTCTTGCGGCGCGGCGACGAACGTCGGTTCGACGGGAGCGGGCGGCGCGATCGGTTCAAGCGAAGACGGCGCGAGCGGTTCAAGCGAAGACGGCGCGAGCGGGGCCGCGTCGACCGAAGGGGACGCCGGAGCTAACGGGGCGTCTTCAAGAGCCGGAGCTAACGGGGCGTCTTCGAGAGCCGGAGCTAACGGGGCGTCTTCGAGGGCCGGAGCTAACGGGGCGTCTTCGAGAGGCGGAGCTAACGGGGCGTCTTCGAGGGCCGGAGCTAACGGGGCGTCTTCGAGCGATTCGCCGTCGAGCGGGGCGGCGAGAGCCGTCGGAGCGTCGAGCGCGCTCGGGAAGTCGGCGAGGGGCGCCTCGACCGGAGCCGCCGCGTCGAACGTTTCGAGCGTTTGCGGAACTTCGGCGAACGTCGACGCTTCGTCGTCGGACGTTTCGGCGTCTTCGTCGACAAGCGCGAGGCGCAGTTCCGAGCCGGAAGTCGGGCGAATCACGGCGCGTTCGTCGGCGCGAGAACGAAGACGCGAGCCGGAGGCGGGGGCGACCGGACGCGTCGTCGAACGGGGCGGCGACAACGTTAACGAACTTTCGGGCCGAACGGGGGAAGACGCGGTTCGAGACGGCGCGTCGTCGAAGAAAGCGACTTCCGCAGTCGCGACGTCGGAGGCCGCGTTGACTTGCGTCGGCGAGGCGAGTTGACGGCAGGTCCAAAAGACGCCGCCGACGACGAGGGTCGCGCCGACAAGGCCGGCGGCGCATTGAATCGCTGAACGTTTCATTGTTGAGCCATTTTTGATTTTTGGTCGTCGTTTGATTTCTTTGCGGGTAAATCGGCGAAAACGGAAAACGCGTTCGCTCAAAACGGCGACTCGGTTCGTTCGAGGTCGTTAACGTCGGTTCGGCTCGAATGTTGCGAGCGCGAACGACTTCGGGACGCGTTCGACGAGAGCGCGCGGAGGATTAATAACAAATTTTTAACGGCGCGGGAAGAGCAATTTAACGAGTTTTTCCGCGTCGCGACGTTAAAATAGGAGGACGGCGGGCGACGCGTAAAATAGGGAAGGAGGCGCGCCGGAGAAAAGGGGAATAAAAAACGACCGCGAACGAAACGAACGCGGTCGAAAGTCGGCGATCGGGGCCGATTTTGTCAATATATACTATAGCGCTCGAAAAATCGAAAAACGGAGCGCGGAGGCCGGAGACTCAAGCGTTGGGGATCGTCGCCGGAAGGAGGTCGCGCGGAATCGAGCGTCGTCGAACCGGTTACGCGACCGGAGCGGGCGACGGAGTCGGCGGGAGTTTGCGAGCGGGCGCGAGAGCCGGGGAGGCGGGCGCGGTCAACGAGGCCGGTCGAACGGCGTTCGTCGCGTCGGAGGCGAGAGCGGCGGAGACCGGCGACGCTTGAAACGAGCGCTCGGAAACCGTCGCGGACGCCGAAACGACGCCGTCGAGTCGCGCGTCGAGATTGGAACGCTCGACGGAGCCGAGACGCTTTTTAACCGGCGGAGCGCGGCGCGGGAACTCGTCGAAAATGCGGGCGCCGCGTCGGGGCGTTTGGGGCGTCGGAGCGGTTTCGACGGTCGCGGCGTCGCTTTCAAGGCGGAGCGCGTCGGTTTCGTCGACCGTTTCCAATCGAATCGGCTCGGCGTTTTCCTCGTCGTCGGTCGAGAGGAGCGCGGCGACTTTCGGAGCGGTTTTCGCCGACGTCAAGGACGGTTCGCTCTCGTCGGAGACGGTCGCGTCGAGCGGAAGGGCGTCGTCTTGCGGCGCGGGCGCGGAAGCGTCGGCGTCGACGACGTAACCGGTCGCGGCGACGCGAAGGGGCGCTTCGTTCTTTTGGGAGGTCGAAACGACGATCGTTTCGCTAATCGCGCCGGTTTGGTCGCCCGCGCGGAAAGTCACCGGAACGACGTGAACCGTTCGTTTCAGATCGGTTTTCAAAAAGCTCATCCGTTTGTCGTTCGAGTCGACGCGGAGGATTTGGAACGGAGTCGCGCCGCAAACGACGAGGTTTTTCGTGATCGTCGTGTTTTTCGGAACGACGCCGAGTTGCAAATAGGACGGTTTCGCCGTCAACGGCGCGGTAACGACGCCGCGAATCGGGAGGAAAATCGACGCGGTCGCCGGGTCGGGATCGTTCGTTTTGAATTTGAGCAGGTCGTGAATGTAGCCCGGTTCCGCGTTCGCTTTCAACTCGACGAGGATTTCGTAAACGACGCCGGTCGCCGTGCGGCGCGCTTCGCGAGCTTCGGCGCGAATCCCGGGATTCGTTTTTTGAACGCCGATCAGCTTCCAGTCCGGGCGCCCTTCGTATTGGAGGTAGGCGCGCTTGACGACGCTTTTGCCTTGCGTCGTCGTGCCGAACTCGATCGAGCCGGGGTCGAAACCGACGTCGGCGCGGATGTACGTCTTCACCTGCATCTGCACTTCGGCGAGCGCGGGTTTGCTGAAAACGACCGTGATCGTCGCTTTGCGCCCTTTGGTGTGCTGTCGGCCGGACGTGTCGACGCGAGCGATAATTTCGGCGGTTTCGCCCGAACGAATTACCGACTTCGACGCGCTTGCCTTCGTGCAACCGCAGTTCGACGAAACGGACGAAATAACGACGTCCTCTTTGTAAATATTTTTGAACGCGAAACGACGCTCGACTTCGGCGTGAAGCGCGACGCTTCCGAAATCGTGCGTGCGAACCGTGCCGAGTTCGCTAAACATTTTCACCGCCCATTGATTTTGTTGCGCAAAAATCGACGGAACGGGAAGCAAAAAGAATAACGCGGCGAAAACGAGGGCTCGCGCGGCGAGAAGGCGCGAGCTTCGAACGGAGCGCGATGAGGAATTGTCGGCGTTTTTTGGCGACGAAGCGACCGACGGAACGATCGGCGAAGCGTTCGCTTGTCGACAAAGAGCGCGGAAAATGGGCGCCGCCATTGGATTCTCCTTTGAAACGAAAGCCGAAAAACGCAAAACTGCGAAATTGGCGAAAGTTTGACGACGATTCGGCAAAAAAAAATAAGCGGACGAGCCGAGCTTTCAACGTTCGCGAAAGTTGGCGGAGGCGAAACGTTCGGGCGGAGCGGGACGAACCGCGTCGGCGTTGCGCAAGTCGAATTCGGTCGACTTTTTTTCGACGCGACGCCGCTTAAAGGCGGTATCGACCGACGCCGGGCGATTCTTTGAGAAAAATTGGAACAATCGGTAAAATTTGTCGATCGGGGGAATCCAACGCGTGAAAAAAAGAGCGCGTCGACTAAAAATAGGCAAAATAGAGAAAATGGGCGACGCGTTTGCTCGGCAACCGTCGTCGGGCGGCGCGAGATTTTACCGATCGCTTGTTAAGACGTAGCGATTTTACTGGTTGTATTAAATAAACTTAGTTTTTTCGCGCAAATGTAAAAACATTGAGAAAAATCGACTATTTTTTTAAGTTTTTTAAATTAAAATAGACTTGGAGCGTCTCCGGAGCGTATACTCAACCGAGAAGAGGCCGCTTAGGCGGAAGTCGGCGTCTTTTTGCGACTATTTTTACCGGACGGCTCGAGAACGATCGAACGAACCGACGACGAGGGGCGAACGGTTGGTCGCGACGAACGAAGAAAGCGGAGTTTTTCGTTCGCGCTTTGCGTTATTAATAATATTGGCACGATTCGGCGCGCGTTTATGCTTTTTCAACGTTTTTTATCGGTTGCGACGGTTCGACCGGGCAAAAAATCGCTCGGCTTTTGGGGCGCGGGAGCGATTTGCGTTCTCTTATTGATTTTAGCGGCGAACGACGCCGTTTTCGCGCAGGTTTACCCTTATCGTTCGGGCGGAGCGCGTCGCGGTTGGAACGTCGGCGGAATCCGCGATTCTTGGAACGCCGCTCCGACCGGGATTCCGTCCCGCGTCGAGCCGGACGAGGCGGCGCCGAGCGTTCCGAACCGTTGGGAAAGCGTCGACGGCGGCGCGTCGACGGAGCGTTTGGAAACGGGGATACCGTCGCGACTCGAATCGGACGACGCCTCGGCGACGCGACGAGCGCAAGATTCGCGGAACGCTCGACGAGAAAACGACGCGGAGCAAGGCGACTCCGGTTGGGCCGTTTCCGGAGCGTCCGCGCAAGACGCCGCCGACGCGCGGAACCGTCGGGACGCCGCGAGCGGAGCGGTTCGAACGAGCGGGCAAGCCGAACGGAACGTCGCCGTTTCGATTCCTTTTGCGCGTCGAGCGACCCGCGAAGAACTCGAACGTTGGCGAGCGTCGGAAAAAGGGACGCTGGTCGCGATTCCGCGCGCGAACTTTTTAAAGCGCGGGAACGAGAAAAAAACGGACGACGCGGGCAAGGGAATCGACGCGACGAGCGAGCCGGTCGCGACCCGCGACGCGGTCGAAGCGCCGTCGACGGAGAGCGTCGCGTCGGCGGTCGCGTCGCCGAACGCGAGCGCGGCGAACGTCGGCGCGGACGAGTACGTCGTTTTTACCCTGTCGAATCTTCCGGCGGACGAAGCGGCGTTGTTGCGCGACGCCGAGGACGGGCGCTGGGACGAAATCGATCTTTTCGACGCCGCGTTGATCGCCGAAGGATTGACGACGCGCGAACGTCGGGCCCCGCAACGCGAAAAATTCGACCGCTTCGCCGCCGAATTGGCGACGTTGACCGAACGCGAAACCGATCCGCTTAAAAAGACGAAAATCGTTTACGAGTATTTGCACGACGTCGTTTTAACGGAAAAATACAACCTGAATTGTTCGAGTCTCGTCGCGTCGCTCGAAACCGGCGTTTTCAACTGCGTCAGCGCGACGGCGTTGTTCAACTGTTTTGCCGCGCGCTCCGGACTGGACGTCGCCGCGCTCGAAACGACCGGACACGCGAAGAGTCGCGTTAAGTTCGCCGATTCGTTCCTCGATCTCGAAACGACCTGTTCGAGCTGGGAGCGTTTGCCGGATAAGGCGCGACCTTATTCCCGTCCGCTTCCGTCCGCCTCCGAAAACGGCGGCGCGATTCTGCAAAACGTTTCGTTCGAGCGTCGCGAAACGGTCGCCGACGCGGGTTCGACGACTTTCGACGCGGAAACGTCGACGCCGGACGCTCCGCTCGGGTACTCGTACACGCGAACTCGCAAACCGATGCGCGAAATCGGCGACGTCGAATTGGTCGCGACGATTTATTATAACGTCGGCGTCGATTTTTATCAAAAGGAGCGGTTCGAGGAGGCGATCGTCGCTTACGTCAAGGCCGCGCGCCTCGCGCCGAACAACCTGACGATTTTGGGGAACCTCAAAGCGACGATCAACAACTGGGCGATTCAAATCGCGATGAAAGACCGAGACTTTGAACGCGCGATTCTTGTCGCCGAGCAAGGGTTGCTCCTCGACCCGAATTTCCCGGAATGCAAGATGAATCTGCCGATCTTCTTTCACCGTTGGGTCGACGATTTGGCGCGCGACAACCGTTGGGACGAAGCGAAGCGCGTCGAACGGGAATATTTGAAGCGGTTCCCGAAACCGACGCCGCAATGACGCGGAATAAAACGAACGCCGCAAAGCGAAAGGGCGCGTCTCGACGAAACGAGGCGCGCCCTTTTGGTTGAAAAGTTTGAAAAAATGGAAAAAAAACTAAAAGGCGGCGGAAGCGTCAACCGAGCAGAACGTCGGCGGCGAGCATAACGCAGAAACCGGCCAAAAGAGCGTAAGTCGCGCCGCGTTCGGCGCCGTGCGCGTGCGTTTCCGGAATCATTTCGTCGCTAACGACGTATAGCATCGTGCCGCCGGCGAACGCGAGCGCGAACGGAAGAACGAACGGCGCGACCGGCGCGGCGAACGAAACGACGACGTATCCGAGCGGAACGCCGACCGCTTCGACGAGACCCGACGCGAGCGCGCAAGCGAACGTTTTGCGAGTCGAAACGCCCGCCGCCAAGAGCGCCGAAACGACGATCAGTCCCTCCGGAACGTTTTGGAGCGCGATCGCGCCCGCGACGACGAGCGCCTGCGCCGTTTCGACCGCGCCGAAACCGACGCCCGCCGCGAGACCCTCCGAAACGTTGTGAATCGCGATCGCGACGACGAAAAGAAGCGTCTTTTTCAACGCGTCGTCGCCGGGCGCGCCGCTCGGACGACCGTCCGGCTCGATCAAGCGATGCAAGTGCGGAACGAATTGGTCGACGAGCGTCAAAGCGTAAGCGCCGGCGAAAATCCCGACGATCGCGATCGGAAGCCCGAAACGTCCGCCGTCCTCGACCGCCGGTAAAATAAGACCGAGCGTCGCCGCCGCGAGCATAACGCCCGCCGCGAACGCCAGCGCGACGTCGGAAAAACGGTGCGAAATTCTTTTGAACGCGAAACCGAACGCGGAGCCGACGAGCGTCGCGCCGCCGACGCCGAGCGCGGTTAAAAACGCCAACAACATAACGAGCGTCCTTTGCCGAATTTAAGGTTAAACTTGAATTTTGTTTGAAAACGAAGGCGTTGCGCGCGTCGTCAACGACGAACTCGACCGCTCGGAGCGTAAACGGAGCGCGACGGGAGCGCGGCGCCGGAGGCGTTCGCCGTCGGAGTCGGAACGGACGGCGCGGGGGCGGCGGCGACGGTTTTTGGAGCCGGAGTCGGAACGGACGGCGCGGGGGCGGCGGCGACGGCTTCCGGAGTCGGAGCGGACGGCGTTTTCTCGACCGTCGCGTTCGTTTCGTCGTCGGGCGTTTCGACTTCGCCGAGTTCTTCCGCTTCGGTCGCTTTTTCTTCGGCCAACGCTTGCGCAAGGCCCTCTTCGCGAATTTTTTTAAGGCGTTCGATCGCCGCCGCGTCGAGTTCTTGATAGACGGCGCCGGTATGAATCGACGGCTTTTCGTCGTCGGCGATTCGTTCGCCGAGAGTCGACGGAAGAACCGTTTCGTCGGCGCCGAGGCGCATTCCGGCTTCGTCGTAAGACGCGTCGGTGAAGGGGCCCGCGCCGAAGAACCAACGGTCGCGAATGTTCGAGGATTTCGTTTTGAGGCCGGATTGCCAAATAATCGCGCCGGTCGTCTTGTTGTACGCCCACATGTTCAGCTTGACTTGCGCTTTTTGGTCGGTGCGCTTGATCAGCGCGAACTCCGGTATCGAGGTTGCCGCGAGCGTTCCGATGGCGGGAATCGAGGTTTCCGGAATACCGTACATTAAGTCGTAGCGGTTGGTGCCGACGGCTCCGGGCGCGACTTCGAGAATGTAGTCGGCGTCGTCCGCCGCGTCGCGAACGAACGCGCCGTTCGCGGCGAGCTGTTGGCGAACGAGGCTTTGCAAATAGGAGGAGTCGACCGTCGAGTTGGCGATTTTGATGTGAACTTTGAGTCCGGCGAGGCGCGAATAATCGTATTCGTCGACGACGTCTTCCATCGCGCTCGAAATGAGAAGCTGCTCGGTCGCGGTGCGACCGGTGTCGCTGAACTTGGTGGTGCCGCAACCGACGAGCGTCGTCGACGCGAGAAGAAGCGGAGCGGCGAAACGGAGCGACGAAACGAGGGCGCGCGGGGAAAAACGTCGAAGCATAGTAAAAAAGGGCGGCGAGCGTCAAGGGCGCCGACCGGTAAAAAACGAACGCGAAAGGAGGTGAAACAACGGAAGCCGATAATTGCGTCGAGTATAACGAATTTTCCGCCGCCGCGGAAGAGCGTTTTGGAAGAACGCGACGCGAAAGCGGGAAGTTTTTCGCGTCGCGACGGTTAAAATAGCGAAAATGCGAAGTTCGCGGCGAATAAACGGCTTATCGAACGAGCCGACGCGCGGTTTCGGCGGCGTTCGAGGCCGCGTTGGTTTCGGCGGGAGTAAGTTGGCCGGTTTTGCTTGTTTTGTCGCCGGAAACGGCGGTTCGCGACGCGTCGAGGGCGGTTGGTTCCGGGGGCGGGGACGACTCGAGGTCGCGTCGAGCGAGTTCGAAGCGCGGAACGATCGTTTCGGGGCGAATCGCGATTTCGACGCGGCGGTTGCGTCGGCGGTTCGTTTCGTTTTCGTTCGAGACGATCGGCGAAACGGCGCCGCTTCCGCCGACGATTGTTTGGTTCCGCGCGACGCCGGTCTCCTCGACGAGAAACTCCGCGACGAGATAAGCCTTTTGAACGCTCGCCGCCTGCGCCGAAAGGGCGTCCTCCGGGCGCGCCGGGTCGAGGTCGGAATGCCCTTGGATCGCGAGAACGTTCGTCGGGTAGCGGCGGAGAACGTCGGTCGCGAGGAGGCGGAGGCGGTCTTTGCCCTCTTCGCTGAACTCGTTCGAGTTCGGCTTGAAGAGGAGATCGTCCTGCAGTTCGATCGTCGCGACGTCGCCGTCGCGGCGGATCGGGAGGATTTTCGGGTCGGAGAGGCGCAGGTCGAGCGCGGCGACGCTGCTGTTAGGAACGACGACGGTCGACGACGGACGGCGCGTCGCGGCGTCTTGGAGTCGGCGGCGGCGTTCGAGGAACTCGCGTTCGGCGCGGAGTTCGTTCGCGTCGGCTAAAAGAACGCGATTTTTCTCGGCGAGTTCGGCGTTTTGGCGGCGGAGCGCGGCGACCGTTTCCTCCGCGTCGCGGCGATAAGTCGCCGTTTGACGGAGGAGCGATTCGTTCGCGTCGATTTGGCGGCGGGCGTCGGCGCGGGCTTCGAGGAGTTCTTCGCGCAGGCGGCGTTCTTCGCGTTGTTCGGCGGCGCCGAAATCGCCGAGCGGAGCGGAGCCGGGCGCGGCGGGCGTCGACGACGGATTGAACGCGGGAAGGGACGGCGGAACGGAGGCCGGGTCGGGACAAACGGACGCGCTCGACGGCGACGCGTAAAAACCGCCGAGCGCCGCGTTCGACGGAGGCGATGGAGCGGGCGTTTCGACGGCGGAATAGGACGCGGCGGGGAGTTCCGAATACTCGACTTTTTCGACGAGCGGCGTCGGGGCGGCGTTCGCGGGCGCGGTCGGTTTGCGGGCGAACGTTAACGAGTCGGAAACGCAACCGACGAACGCCGGAAGGAGCGCGGCGATCGGCGGAGCGCAAAGGAAAAAGGAACGGCGCATAAACTTCGCTTTCTTGGGCAAAAGGAGAAAAAAGACGGCGCGACGGCGACGGAGCCGGAACGTCGGGTCGCGAAAAGTTTAGAATCGCGTCGTTGGAACGGGCGAGAGCGGAACGATTTTCGGGCGAAATTATCGTTTGCGCGGCGAAAAGGGAGAATAAGGAAAATAGGCGAAATGGCGAAGATGAAGAAAACGCGGAAAGAAAAAGATCGACGCGCTTGCGAGAAACGCGTCGACCCGCGACCGCCGTCCCGATTGGAGAAGCGGCGAATCGTCGAAAAAGGAAAAGGAAAAACGACGAACGACGCTGAAGGGCGCGGCGGAGAAAAACGGTTCGACCGATTCGAACGGTCGAACCGCGAAAACGACTAGTCTTGCGCGTCGGCGAGACCGTAAATTTGAAGCGCGAGGTCTTTGACGCCCTTCAAGTCGAGCTTGCCGGTTCCTAAAATCGGAATCGCGTCGACTTGGCGGAAGTTCGCCGGCGACGGAACCCAAAGTTGCGGAAGCCCGGTCGCGGCGGTTCGCTTGCAAAGCTCGTCGATATTGCTCGGAAGGTCGGTGTAAAGAACGACTAACTTTTCGCCCTTCTTCTCGTCCGGGACGGCGGTAACGACGAGACGGAGCGCCGATTTCGCGTCGTCGTCGGACGCGGCGGCGTTCGGGTCGGCGTTTTCGCGTTCCCAATCTTGAACGACTTGCGCCAACCGCTCTTCGATGAGGCCGTGAGGCGCCATTTCGCCGCCGATCTTCGACATCCGGGTTTCGCGTCCGGTGATGAAGATAAAGTTGTCTTCGTCGATTTTGGCAATGTCGCCGGAAACGTACCAGTCGCCGACGAAGATTTTCGCCGTGCGCTCCGGATCGCCGTAATAACCGGGCGTGATCGAGTTGCTTTTGACGAGAAGCATCCCGGAAACGTTCGGCGGGAGTTCTTCGCCGGTTTCCATATCGACGACTTTCGCGACGAAGTTCGGGCTCGTGCGACCGATCGACCCGGCTTTATGATAGGGCGAAAAATCGTCCGGAGCGCGACGCGGCGGCTTGTTGACCGACATAACCGGCGCCATTTCGGTCGCGCCGTAACCTTCGCAAAGGTCGTAGCCGAACTTTTCCTTCCAAGCGTCGCGCAGGTCGGCCGGCGTTTTTTCGGCGCCCGGCACCGGGAAGTCGATCGACTCGAAGTCGGCGGGATCGCAACGGCGCAGGTACGTCCGCAGGAACGTCGGCGTCGTCGGGAAAAGGGTCGGACGGTAACGGCGCGCGACTTCGGCGACTTGGCGCGGTTCGAGCGGGTTGAAGTGGTAATAGCAAGCGTAAGGATAGGCGAGCGGGAACCAAATCGACACCGTGTAACCGAACGAGTGGAAGAACGGAAGCGTGCCGAGGAGCGAGTCGTCCGGCGTCGGGGACGCGGATTGGCCGAAGCTCTGCATGTTCGCCGCGACGTTGCCGTGCGTCAGCATAACGCCCTTCGGCATCCCGGTCGAACCGCTCGTGAAGACGACGGTGTTCAGGTCGGTCAACTTGACTTTCGTCAAACCGAGGCGGCGTTCGAGGAGCCAAGTCGGCGTCAACGAGTCGAGGAGGCCGAGGATTTTGTCGATTTTCGCGATGTTCGGCGCGAGTTCCTCCAAGACGAGAAGCTCCGCGTCGAGGTTCAAATGCGGCAGCTTCGCCAACAACTTTTGCGACGTGAGAACCTTTTTGATTCCGACTTTATTAATGCAGTAGTTGTTGATGTCGTTCGTGAAGGTGTAGTTGAGGTTGATCGGAACGCGGCGGTCGAACGCGAGCGCGCCGTTGATCAGGACGCCGATCGTCGACGTCGGGAGGAGGACGCCGACTTTCTCGTCCGAACCGAGGACGCGGCGCAGGGCGCGGCGCAGAACGAGAATCTGCAGGAGCGCTTGTTTGCCGGTCGCTTCGCGCTTCGTCGAGTCGCCGAATTGGAGCCGCTTCCCGACCGTTCGGAGGTTGCGAATCGCGCGGCGCGCCGGAACCAAAAGGCGGACGTTTTCCGGGTGAAGTTTGAGGCTTTGCGCGTCGACTTCCAGCTCTTGAACGATATGGAGCAAGCGTTGCGAAATATGCGCGTCGTCGCGACCGGCGGCGCGTTCGGCGGCGAGCGTCGTCGGCGCGCCGAAGGAAATCGCCGGGCGGTACGGGGACTTCGTTTTATGTCCGGCGAACTTCGCGTAACCCCAACGGCTGCCGTAAAAACCGGAGATCGCGAACGGAACGACCGGAACGTCTTCCGATCCCTTCAACATCGCGAGGAAGCCGGGTTGGAACGCGCGCGTTTGGCCGGTGCGGGTGAGCGCGCCTTCGGCGAAAATGCAGACGACTTCGCCCTTTTGCAACGCGGCGCGGCTCTCCTTCAACATCGCGACGATCGAACGGCGGTCGCCCGGGACGATCTGAATCGCGCCGGTTTTGCGAATGACGAAGTTCGCGAGTTTATTTTGCGACGGTAAAAAGCCCGCGTCGGCGACGAAGCGAACCGGGCGCGGCGAAGCGCAGTAAACGATCAGCGCGTCGAGGTAGGAAACGTGGTTCCCGACGAGCAAAACGCCGCCGGTTTCCGGGACGTTCTCGACGCCGTACTCGCGCAAGCCGTAATAGCGGCGCAACCCGAGCGAAACGAAGAAACGAATCGTCGGAATCGCGAAACCGCGGAGCGCGGCGAAGAAAACCGGAAGGGAAAGCAAACCGCAAACGAGCCAAATTTGCTTCGCGTCGAGCCCGAACGACCCGGCGAAAACGCCTTGAAGCGTCGCGAAAATCGCCATTCCGAGGAACGAGTAAAAGTTGTACGCCGCCAAAACGCGACCCCGGCTCGCCTCCGGGCTCTCTTTTTGGAGCGCGGCCAAGAGCGGAACGTCGTAAAGACCGGCGGAAAGACCGAGTCCGGCGAGCGCGACCGCGCCGAAAATAAAGCCGACCGTCGACGGCGACGCGACCGAAGCGCCCTCCGGCAAAACGACGTTCGGCGTAAAATACAAAAGAACGCAGAAGAAAACGATCGCCGCCGCGCCGAGCGGAACGAGCCCCGTTTCGACCCGACCTCGCGAAAGTTTCCCGGCGACGAGCGCGCCTCCGGCGATCCCCAACGAAAGGGCGCCGATCAGCCAACCGACGTAATCTTGCCGAACGAGGAGCGTTTCCGTCGCGAACTTGTCGATGTTCGACTGCGCCAACGCGCCCAAGCCCCAAAAGAACGAACTCGCCAACGCGACCCAAAAGAGATAACGACAACGGAAAAGCGAGCGTAAATCGATAAACGTTTGCTTAAACGGATTGATCGGAAGTTTCGCGCTCGGGTCGGCCGCCGGAATCGACGGGAGGAAGAAGCTCGAAATCAAACCGACCGTCGCGACGCCGATAATGACGCTCGCCCAAACCGCCGGAGCGCCCATTCCGCCGCTTCCGGGAATCGGCGCTTCCGGATTTAGCGTCGACCAAACGAAGAGGTAGCCGCCGACGAGCTGACCGCCGACGCAAGCGAGCATCGAGGTCGCCGAAACGTAAGCGTTCGCCTGCGAAAGACGCTCCGCCGGGACGAGGTTCAAAATCGAACCGTATTTCGCCGGGCTGAAAAACGCGCTTTGCGACGCCATCAGGAAGAGCGTAACGAGCATAAACGGAACCGATTGCGTTATAATCGCCGCCGTTCCGAGAAGCATAATCAGCAATTCCGCGACTTTAGCCCAAATCATCACGTTGCGGCGGTTGAAACGGTCGCAAACGTACCCGGCGTAAGTCGCCAAAAAGAGGAACGGAACGAGGAACGCGAGGGAGCCGATCATTCGAATATCGTCTTCGCGACCGATCCAACCGGCGGCGTATTTGCCGATCGGAATGATCAGCCAACGGAAGATGTTGTCGTTGAGCGCGACCAAAAACTGCGTGATCAAGAGCGCGACGAACCCGCGGGTCCAAAGGGGCTTGTTGTCGATTTGCGCCGTTTCCATAGAACGCCTAATTTTTGTTTCTGGGGTTGTTTTTTGTTGCTTAACGGGGAAGCGTCGCCGTTTGGGAGGATTTTGTCGGTTTGGCCGGCGACCGTCGAGGAAGGGTCGTCGCCGAAGATTGGGACGACGACGGCGCGCGAAATTTTAACGTCGCGCTTTTCCTGTATTTTCTACTTATAATAATAACGTCAAAACGCGCTTCTGACAAGAGTGAAGACGACATTTTTTGAAAAAATGTCATCTTCCGCGCCCGCTTTATTGGAATAAAGCGAAGAGCTCTTTCGAACGATAAAACGTCAACGTCGCGGTATTTTACTTTGACGTCGAAAACGCGTTTTTGTTGAATAAACAGCGCGGCGGGCGGCGAGCAAAAAAAGCCGCGTCGAGCGAACGAACTCGGCGCGGCTTGCGGACGAAACGAAGCGAAACGAAGCGAAATGAAGAGCCGGAAACGAAGCGAGCGTCCGGCGCGGCGTTAAAGGTCGCCGGAGCGGCGTTTGCCCGGCTTCCGCTCCTGCTCCTGAAAAAGACGTTTGCGAGCGCGGCTGTTCGGAATTTGGAGACGTTCGCGGTATTCTTGAACGGTTTTTCGACTGACGGCGATTTGAAAGCGGCGGCGCAACTCGTCGGCGAGCGCTTCGTCGCCGAGCGGATTCGACTTTTCTTCGCCGTCGATCAGTTCGCGAATCCGACTTTCGACGCTCGCCGAGGCGACGTCGCCGGAGACCGCTTTCGGGAAGAGCGACTTGAGCGCGACGAACCCGCGCGGCGTCGCGAGCCATTTGTCGACGCAAGCGCGGGAAACGGTCGACGGGTCGAGCCCGATTTTGTCGGCGACTTGCCGGAGCGTCAACGGGCGAGCGGGCGCCGTCGCGTCGTCGAAATAATCGCTTTGGAAGTCGACGGCGGCCTGCGCGACGCGCAAAACGGTCGAATCGCGACTTTGCAGCGCGTCGAGAAGGGCGGTCGCGTCGACGTATTGGCGGCGCAAATACTCTTTTGTCGCCTTGTCGACGTTCTTCGCGAGGAGCATTTTGCGATAAATCGGATCGACGCGAAACTCCGGGCGGTCGTCGTCGAGGCGGGCGCGCCAACGTCCGGACGGCGACTTTTCGAGAAGAATTTCCGGGCGAATCAACCGCGTCGGGCTTTCGTTGGCAAAGAGAGAACTCGGCGCCGGATGGAACGGGAATCCGGCGTCGTAAATCGCGGCGACGGTCGCGAACGGGATTCCGGTTTTTTCGGCGATCGCCGCGACGCGTTTCTTTTGAAAGTCGTCGAACGCGTCGGCGATTATTTGGCGAAGCGCGTCGGCGTTTGAGACGTCGTCGCGAACGCGCAACAGGAGACTTTCTTGCAACGAGCGCGCGCCGACGCCCGGCGGGTCGAGCGACTGAACGACGGCGAGCGCTTTTTCGGCGGCGTCGCGTTCCTTTTTCGACGGTTTTTTCGGGAAGAGCGCGTCGAGCGGGTCGAGCGTCGCGTTGTTAGCGTCGTTGTTTTCATTGGACGTCGCGATTATCGAATCGAGCGCCGACTGGAAATTTTTGCGTTCGTCGGCGGTCGTTTTGCGTCCGACGGCGGCGTCGAAGCGTCGTCGGGCGGCGTCGCGAGCGCTTTTGGTCGCGGCGGCGTCGAGTTCGGCGAGCGCGGCGCGGGCGGCGTCGAGCGTTTCCGGCGTCGCGTCGACGTTGAAAATCGATTCAAATTCCGTTTGAAGCGTCGAATAATTGTTTTCCGTTAGCGGCGTTTCCAACGCGTCGACTTTTAGATAACCGTCGGCGTCGAGACGGTCGACAATCTTTTCGCAAAGTTCCTCGACGAGCGGCGAAAGATCGGCGCAACGTCCGTCGAGGCGCAACTGTTCGAGAAGACGCTCGCGGAGCGTCGTCGAGGAGCGCGCTGTCGGGTCGAACGCGAACTCTTCTTGCGCCGAATTGGAACGGTCGTAACGATAAAACGGCTTTTGCGAGAAGAAAACGTCGTCGGCGCGATCGAAAAAATCGTCGACGTCGTCGCGCCGGGCGCTCGAAAACGCGTCGTCGTCGAAACTCGTCGCCTCGTCCGGGGCGTCGAGCGCGTCAAAATCGGCGGTTTCGCCGTCGGACGCGTCGTCGAAACCGCGTTCGTTTTCGGGAAAGTCGGAGTCTTGCGAAAAATCGTCAAAGTCGCCGGAAGCGGACGCGGCGTCGGACGGTTCGTCGTTGTTGGGAAGCGGGACGGACGCTTCGACGAGAAAAACGTTCCGTTGCGATTCGACGTACTCCTCGATTTGGTCGCTTGCCCGCTCCAAAAGATTTGAAAATTGGATTGTTTTTTGTTTTGCGTACTGCTCTTGTTTAAGCCGATTGGTCCGTTCGAGTTCCGCGCGGCGTTCGACGGAGACGCCGACGCGGAAACTTGGGGAAGTTGGGAAAGACGCGTTGAACGGATGCGAGGCCAATCGAGTTTCTCCGAAGGGCGTTGGAGCGAGCGAAGCGACGTTTGCGGCGACTTAGAACGTCGGCGTCGGAGTCGCGCCGGGGTTAGCGGGACGAATCGGCGTCCGCGTCGGATTTCGATTTTAACGAAAGGGACGGTCGCGACGGCGACGGGGCGACTTCCTCCAAACCGCGAACCGCCGTCGGACGTCGCGACGTTTCGGCGGAAACGGTCGCGTTGGCGGGCGTTCCGGCGTCTTGCGGAGAACGGGGCGTTTGGACGGTTTGCGTCGTTTGGGCGGGAGACGCGTTTTGCAGTTTCGGCGCGCTTTGCGGCGTTTGCGAAAGCGGCGAAGACGGGCGGGTCGGGGCGCTTTGCGAAGGTTGCGGGAAACGCGGCGAGTTTCCGGAATTTTCCGGCGCTAAAAGGCGTTTCGAGGTTGCGAAAAGACGGTCGAGACGTTGAACGAGTTCCGCGAAACGAGCCGCGCCCCGAGCGTTCAAGACCGCGTGCGCGACGAGAACCGGAATCGCGACGAGAAGCCCGTCGACCGTCGTTACCAACGCGAAATAAATCCCGCCCGCAAGGTTCCGCCCCGAGCCGTCCGCGACCGCCAATTCGCCGAACGTCGACACCATCCCGACGACCGTCCCGAGAAGCCCGAGCATCGGCGCGACGTTCCCGATCGTCGCGAGCGGCTCCGTTCGACGGTAAAACGCGGCGGTCTCCTCCGCGACGGCGTCTTCGAGCCCCTTTTCGACGGCGGCCCAACCGCGGTCGGTTTCCCGAAGCCCGGCGGCGAGAACGCGTCCGGCGACCGCGTCGTTCCGTTCGTCGGCGGCGGCGGACGCGGCGGCGAAATCGTTCCGAGCGAGCGCGTCGGCGACGGCGGTTTCAAGTTCCGGCGAGAAGAAAACGGAGGGGCGCAACGCGAGCGCGAGCCGAATCGCCAACGAAACGGCGAGAATCGACGCGACGAGCAAAATTGCGCCGATCCAACCGCCCGCCAAAACGAGTTCGAGCAATTTCGAGCGTTCGCCGGCGCTCGACGCGTTCGACGAAGCCGCGTCGGCGGAGGTTTCGACGGTCGACGCGGGCGGTTCGGCGGCGTTCGCGGCGGAAGTCGGAGCGGAGGCGTTCGAAACGTCGCCGGACGGAGCGTTGGAAGGCGCGTCGAGAACGGAGAGGTCGAGCGGTTCGTCCGCCTGAGCAACTACGGCGGCGAAAACCGAGTTCGGCGACGGCGGCGACAAAGTCGAACTCGGCGCGAAGCCAAACGGCGACGCGAGCAAAGCGGCGCCGACGAAAAGCGCGACGCGTCGGCGGCGGGAAAGATTGCGTTGAACGAAAATTGAATTTTGGAGCGATTTCATATTCTTTTCGAGCGGCGAAAAGCGCTCGCTTTCTTTTGCGTTATTAATATAATAAGGGGGGGAAATCGGCGTCGGCGACGCGAGAAACGCTGGCGGCGACGCTCGACGGGACGACGTCGGGAGGCCGCGCGGGGAAAACGCGTCGGAATAACCGGAAAATTTTGGTCGAATTAACGCGACCGGTTAAAACGCCGTTTCTTTTCCGTTTTATCGAACGCTTGGAAGGAAAACGGGAAGGTTTTTCGGCGAAAAGGTTAAAATCGGTAAAATTGTCGACGCCGACGGGGCCGGGAAACGCTCCAAAACGCCGCGTCGAGACGCGATTGGCGTTTTGCGTAAAATAGGGGGTTCGGGTAGTCGTTAGGCGTTTCTAATTGCCGCGTCGGACAATCGAAAGTCGCGGAAATTCCGGGAGAAACGACGGAAAAGCGTCCGCCCCCCTTCCCAAAACGCGCCGTTGAAGTATGCTTTATTATAGTCGATTCGCGGACGCCGCAACAGGCGATTTTTTATCAAAACGCGAAGAAAAAAGTAAAATTTGCAAATTTCGGCGGATTTTTTTGCGAATTTTCGCGAAAACCGTCGCCGTTTTGCAAACTTTAAGTAAAATATATCGTTTAAGTAAAATAGGAAGGGTTTTGCAATGGCGAAAAAAACGATCGCTAACGTCGACGTCGCCGGTAAGAAGGTCTTGATTCGCGTCGATTTCAACGTCCCGCTCGACGAAAACGGGAATATCACCGACGACCGCCGTATCCGTATGGCGCTCCCGACGATCGAATCCGTTCTCGAACGCGGCGGCCAAGTCGTTTTGATGAGCCACCTCGGCCGTCCGAAGAACGAACCGGACGCCAAATACTCGCTGAAACCGGCGGCGGTTCGTCTCGGCGAACTCCTTCCGAACGCGAAAGTCGATTTCGCGACCGACACCGTCGGCGCCGACGCGGAAGCGAAAGTCGCCGCCTTGACCGACGGCGCCGTCGTCGTTCTCGAAAACCTCCGCTTCCAAGCGGGCGAAAAGAAGGGCGACGCCGATTTCGCCGCGAAACTGGCCTCCTTCGCCGACGTTTACGTCAACGACGCGTTCGGCACCTGCCACCGCGCCGACGCTTCGATGGTCGCCGTTCCGGAAGCGATGGTCGGCAAACCGCGCGTCTGCGGTTTCCTCGTCGAAAAGGAAATCAAGTACCTGACCGACGCGATTAGCGCTCCGCAACGCCCGTTCGTCGCGATTCTCGGCGGCGCGAAAGTCTCCGACAAGATTATGGTCATCAAGAACTTGCTCGGCGTCTGCGACAAAGTCCTGATCGGCGGCGCGATGGCGTACACCTTCTCGCTCGCGCAAGGCGGCAAAGTCGGGAACAGCCTCGTCGAAACCGACAAAGTCGAATTGGCGAACGAACTCCTCGCGGTCGGCGGCGACAAACTCGTCCTCCCGATCGACACGCACTGCGGCGACGCGTTCAGTTCCGACTGCAACAAAGAAATCGTCGCGGCGGGCGAAATCTCCGACGGTTTCGAAGGTCTCGACATTGGGCCGAAAACGGCGGAAATGTACGCGAACCTCGTCAAAGACGCGAAAACGGTCGTTTGGAACGGCCCGATGGGCGTTTGCGAAATGCCTCCGTTCGACGCCGGGACGAAAGCGGTCGCCGAAGCGATCGCGGCCAGCGATTCGATTTCGATTATCGGCGGCGGCGACAGCGCGGCGGCGATCCAAAAGCTCGGTTTCGCCGACAAAGTTTCGCACGTCAGCACCGGCGGCGGCGCTTCCTTGGCGATGCTCGAAGGCCAAAAATTCGCGGCGGTCGAACTCCTCGACGAAGCGTGATTCGCGCTTAGTTAGGTTCGTTTCGTCGAGAAAGTTTCGAACTCCTCGACGAAGCGCGACCCGCGCTTAGATAGGTTCGTTGCGTCGAAGCGTTTGCGTTGACGAGCGTTTCGGCGTCGCGACGATTTAACGCTCGATGTTATTTCGAGCGTTAAAATTTAACGATTAACCGGCGGACGTCGACGCGATTTTGGGTCGCGGCGGCGTCCGACGGTCGTGTTTTGCCCGGTTGGAACGCCGAAGCGAAACGCGAGACTTTTCAATATTTATCGATTTTAAAAATATAATGCGCGTCGCTTGGGAACGACGGCTCGCCGTTCTTGGAACGACCGATTAACGACTCTTCGACTGAATATTGGACGGCGGAAGCGTCGGCGGAGAAAATAACGTGCGGTTCGCAAATTTTTATAACGAAAAGGTCGCCGAAACCCAAAACGGCGGCGGATTTTTGGCCGTTTGGAGCGAAGCGGCGAGCGGTTGGGTCGCGCTTGCGGAGCTTCTCGGGGACGAAAGTTGGAACTTTGCCTCGATGAAAGACGTTCTTTACGCGAACGCCGAGTCGGACTTCTTCGCCGAATTGCAAAAAGCGCTCGACGAGGCCGGCGCGGACGTCGCGACGCTCGATTTTTCGAGCGGCGACTATTTCTACCTGCCGCCGGTCGAGGAGCCGGAAAAGATTCTTTGCGTCGGGCTAAATTACGCCGATCACGTTCGCGAGTTTGGGAACGCGCTTCCGGAAGTTCCGGTGATTTTTAATAAAGCGCCGAGCGCGCTGAACGCTTGCGACGCCGCGATCGCGTTGCCTAAAGTATCGAATCGCGTCGATTACGAAGGCGAGCTTGTCGTCGTGATCGGGAAAGAAGGGAAAGATATCCCGCGTTCCGAAGCGATGGATTACGTCGCCGGATACTGTTGCGGGAACGACGTTTCGGCGCGCGATTGGCAAAAGGACAAGCCGGGCGGGCAGTGGTTCTTGGGCAAGTCGTTCGATTCTTTCGCCCCGATCGGCCCGACGCTTGTTACCGCGGACGAAGTCGGCGACCCGAACGCGCTGAAAATCGAAACGCGCCTCAACGGCGAAACGGTTCAGTCGGGGAACACGAGCGATTTTATCTTCCCGATCGACCGCCTAATTTCCTACGTTTCGCAAGTTATGACGTTGAACGTCGGCGACTTGCTCTTCACCGGCACCCCTTGCGGCGTCGGCGACGCGCGCAAACCGCCCCTTTACCTCAAAGCCGGCGACGAAGTCGTCGTCGAGATCGAGAAGGTCGGGGCGCTCCGCAACTTGGTCGTCGAAGACTGACGGTCGCAACGGCGTCGAAGGCGAACGTTCGACTTAAAATTTAAATATTTCTCCTATTTTAACGCGTCGAAGTCGGAAGATTTCGCGCTTTTATCGGAACTGGAAATAGTTTTTGCGCCGAGGATTGATTATGACTAACGCAACCGATGATTCCCACGACCTGACGCAAAGCCTCGAAGACTACCTCGAAACGATTTACGAACTGACGAAGACCGAGAAAGTCGTCCGCAGCAGTTGCGTCGCCGACCGAATGGGCGTGAAGCGTCCGTCGGTAACGAGCGCGCTCAAAGCCTTAGCGGAGAAAGGTTACGTCGTTTATTTGCCTTACGTTCCAATTACGTTGACCGAGTTGGGCGAGAAGGAGGCGCGTAAAATTATCCGTCGGCACGAGGCGATGGAAATTTTCCTTGAACGGATTTTGGGCGTCGACGCCAAGGCCTCGAAGGAGGCCGCTTGCCGTCTCGAACACGCGATGAACGACGAAATCACGACTCGACTGGTTGAGTTTGTCGAGTTCGTCGACAGTTGCCCGCGCGTCGGCGCTTCGCTCTTCCGCCGTTCCGATTATCACTGTCGGGAAAAGAATAACGACCAATTTTGCGCGATGTGCATTCACGGTTGCCTCGACGAAATCGTTCATACCGGACGCACCGTCGACCTGTCCGGCGTTCACCGCGCGTCGCAAACGCTGAACGAGGCGAGCGCCGAATACGACGCCGTCATTTTGGCGCGGATTCCGGAAGAGTTGCAGGAGCGGCCCGAATTTTCGTCGACGAATTGGCGACCGAACAAAACGTTGCGAATTTTGCGCGACCAAGCCGACGCCGCGACTTTAACGGTTCGCGTCGACGACCAAACGTTCGTCGTTTCGCGGGACGACGCCGTGAAAATTGAAGTCGTTCCTTGCGAATAAGCGTTGAATCGACGTTTTTCGTTTTGACGATGAAAAACGTTTGATTTAGCGGCGCAAAAAGAAGCGGAATTGGAACGTCGGGGACGGAGTTAGCGTTTTGGCAAATTTTCGACGAACGTTGCGAACGACGGCGGCGGTCGGAGCGGTCGGCGCGCTTTTCGTTCTTTTTTGCGTCGTCGCGGTCGAGCGAGAGCGTCGAACGGCGGAGCGCGAAGGGCTTGTCGCGGCGCGTTCGATTCCGGCGAAGTCGGGAAACGCCGTCGGTAAAACCGATAAAAACGGTGAAATCGGCAAAAACGGGGCGAGCGTTTTCGTTCCGTTCGATTCGCCGCGAGCGCAAACCGCCGCCGACCGCGCCGTCGCCGAATTTTTGCGAACGACCGAGCGTCGGGCCGATTCGCCGGAAACGCTCGCCCTTCGTCGCGCTCGCATTCTTGAAGCGCGCCGTCGTTTCGCGACTTCCGACGTCGCGGAGGAACGCCGTTTGCGCCGAGTCGACGACGCGCGAGCCGCCGCCGACGCCGTCGAAACGTTGCGCGCTTGGGCGAACGTTCCGGACGACGGCGAGTTTGACGATATTTCCAATTTGAACGCCGTTTCGAGCGTCGATATTTCTTTTTCTTGCGCCGATTCCGAAAAAAACGGGCGCGACTTGGCCGATTCTAGCGATTTTAACGGTGTTTTCGACGCCGATCTCGCCGCCGCGACCGCGTTTTTGGCCGAGTTGAGCGACGAACCGTCCGCGTCGAGCGTTCCGTTGGCTCCGCTGACCGCGTTGGACGGCGCGGGCGACTTCCGCGACGCCGTCGTTTTTCTCGACGCGAACGCGCTGACTCCGGCTCCGGTCGCCGTCGAGGCGGTCGTTTGGAACGCCGCGCCGCGAACGGTCGCCGTCGTCGGGGCGTTTCAGACGGCGTTCGCGCTTTTCGCGACGTTTGGCGCTCGCTTCTTTTGCGTCGATTGGGCGCGATTCTTTGGGGTTTGGAGCGTCGGACGTCGGGAAAGCGTCGCAAGCGAGGCGTCGTCGACGCGGCTTCTTTCTTCTTTCGAACGTTGGGGCGCGACGCGAACGCTCGCCGATCTCTCCGTTGTTCGGCTTCTTAATTGATTTCGAGCGCTTAGCAAGCGCGTTTCTTCATTGAATTTGGTTTGCGTTTTCTCGCGACCGCTCGTCAAGGAGCGGGACGGGTAAGCGTTCGTCTATTTCTTGTCGAATTTTTGAATTTTAATAAAAGAATAAAATAATGTTTGATAAAATTATTGGCGGTTCGGCGCAAAACGCGTCCGAGTTTCCGGTTTCGAACGATTTTAACGTCGCGGCGTCGGCGGCGTTCGGCGACGCCGCGGCGGAGGTTGCGTTCCGGCGCGGCGCCCAAAATTCGCAAATCGCTCAAATTAACGTCGGTTTCGTCCGGTTCGAGCGTCGGCGCGACGCTTGCCGTTTCGGTTTTCCGGTTTCGAGCGATTTTAACGGCGCGACGTCGTCGGCGTTGGCCGGCGGCGCGACGAAAGTTAAATTTAAGCGCGGCGCCCAAAATTCGCAAAGGGCCCAAATTAACGCCGGGTTTGCGTCGAGCGGAGGACGTTGCGGCGCTTGCGGTTCCAGTTTCGGCGTTTTCGGAGGGCGGCGCGGCGTTCGCCGTTCAGGTTTTGCCGGTTCGAACGGTTTTACGCTCGTCGAATTGCTCGTCGTGATCGCGATTATCGGGATTTTGATCGGCTTGCTCCTCCCGGCGGTTCAGGCGGCGCGGGAGGCGGCCCGACGAATGCAGTGTTCGAACAACCTCAAACAGCTTTTGCTCGGCTTCCAAACTTACGCCGACGCGAACGGCGCGCTCCCGCCGGAGGCTTGGCTCCGCTTTCAAAACGGGGAAAGTCAAGGACTTGGGATTTGGCCGCGCGTCCTGCCGTACTTGGAGCAAAGCGCGCTTTATTCGGAAATCGACTTTTCGTCGAATTACCAAGAGGCGGACGGCGTCGAGAATTACGTCGGAATGGAGACGCTCGCGAAGGTGAAAATGGCGACGTTCCTCTGCCCGAGTTGCGCGAACGTCGAGTCGAGTATGAAAATGTACGGCGACGAAATCGGCTGTTACACGACGCATTATTACGGCGTCGCGGGCGCGGTCGGGAAGCGGCCGAACTCGGAGCGGTTCTATTCGACGATTCGAACCGTCGACGAAAACGGCGGCGAGGAGTACGGCGGCGGGCCCTGCGCGAACAACGGCGTTTTTTACGAAGAGAGCCGAACGACTTGGGCGTCGATTACCGACGGACTGTCGAATACCGCGCTTCTCGGCGAAATCGCGTCGCAAAAGTACGACGGGTATTTCGCTTGGATTCGCGGCGCTTACGTTCAATACGGAATGACGATTTACGTCAGTTCGAAGGGGCTCGAGTGGGCGCCGAACGTTTTGAAGAACGACGACGACCCGAAGGCCGGGCTCTATCGGCGTTTTTACAGCGTCGGGGCGTTTTCGAGCGAACACGCCGGAGGCGTTCAGTTCGGATTCGCGGACGGCTCGGTTCGCTTTACCTCCGATACGACCGACCACGACGTTCTAAAAGCGGCGGCCAGTCGCGACGGCGGCGAAGTTCTTTAGCGAATCGACGACGCCGAACGCGAACAACGGCGTTAAGTCGACGTTAGACGGCGTTAAAACGGTTCGGTTTTAACGGTTAGGACGAAAAAATGCGCCTCGACGGCGTTAATCGCAAGCGTCGGGGCGCGTTTTTTATGTTAAATTAGGCGGTTTAATTAAAGTGCGGGAGAATGTGCGGCGCGCGTCAACCTTGCGGGCCGTTCGTTTCCGGAATCACTTGCCAATCGTTGACGCCGTGAACGACGTATTTCTTGTCCTTAATCGGCTCGCTCGCTTGTTTGAGGTGGCGGTTAAACTCGACGTTCAGATTCCCGCCGCGATAGCGCGTTCCCCAAGCGGCTTGAGCGCCGTAAATAAGGATGTTGCGCATATCGCCCCCATAAAAATGGTGCCAAGTCGTGCAGAGAACGCCCATTCCGTTCGTTTCGGCGGCGTAGGTCGCCAAACTGCGGATTCCGGTCGTGTCGCGCCAAGGGCAGACGAGAACGTCGAAACCTTGGCTTTGGAAGAACGCCGTCGTCGGCCATTTGCCGTCTTTCGGCGGTTTGATGTAATATTCCCAGTCGCAAACGACGACGTCTTTCGGGAGGCGTTCAAGCAAGCCGCGCGTTTTCGGGCCGCCGCTAACGACGTAGCCCTTGAACTCCGGTTTCGGTTCGATCAGCATATCGTGCCACATCATAACGCGGCAATTTCGCTCCGCTAAAGTATCGCGGAACCAAACGAGCCAAGCGGCCAACGCGACGACGTAAGGGCCGCCGCGCCGCGCTTCGAAGCCGGTCGCCGCCGAATACGCTTCGTCGCAGCCGAGGTGGAAGTAACGCGGCTTGTCGAACGTTTCGTAAAGTTCGAGAACGCATTCGGTTAAGAGGGCGCGCGCTTCCGGGTTTGAGACGCGCCAAGTCCAGCCGTCCGGCTCGAAGAGCGGGGCGTATTCCGGATAGCGGTCGAGGACGACGTGTTTGCCGACCGAGACGCGGGCCGCCGTCGCGTGTCCGAAAATGTTCAGCTGCGGGATTAACTCGATTCCGAGTTCTTTGCCCAGCTTTGCCAGTCTAACGACTTCTTCTTTTGTCGTGTGAAATTCGTCCCAATAAAGTTCCGGGTGATTTTCGAACGGGAAGGTTCCCCAAAATTCGATAACGGCGTAATTGAACTTGTAAAACGCCGCGATACGAATCGCTTGCTCGATTCGCGCCGCGTTCGTTTCCGGGAACCAGCAGAGGTGAATCCCGCGGAAGCCGAGCGCAGGACGGTCTTCGATTTTCGTTTCCGGAATAAGGAAGCGCGACGTTTTCAGCGAGTCGCCGAACGGTTCCGCGAGTTGGAAGATCGTTTTGAGCGAATCGCGGATTCCGGCGGCGTCGGACGCGGCGACGACGAGCGTTCCGGCGGACGTTTCGCGCTTTTCGGCGATTTCGGCGGGGGACGCGTCGGCGGCGACGGCGGCGTCGGCGACCGCGAAGATTTTGGAGGCGTTCGGCGTCTTGAAGAAGTCGGCGTTTGGCGCGACCGCTTCGGCGATTTGGGTAAACTCGGCGTTTTGTGCGGCGCGTTCCTTCAACATCGAGGCGGCTTGCGTCGCGGAAAACGCTTTCGGGTCGACCTTAACGGCGAATTTTTCGGCGAGGAACGCTTTCGTCGACTGGACGATAACGCCGAGCGCGGCTTCGTCGGCGGCGAGAGCGTCCGGGAGAACGAGCGCGACTTCGAGGCGGTCGTTCAAAACGACGACGCGGCGACCGAACTCGACGGCGACCGGGGCCGGAATGAGGCGGGCGTTGTAAATCGCGGTTTCGTCCGGCGTCGTCGGTTCAAAGGCGGCGCCCGGAACCGTCGAAGCGCAAAACGCGGCGGCGGAAAGCGTTAAAATCGATAAAGACGTTAAAAAACGTTGAGCGAACGTCGGCATAAAGCGTCCTTTCGTCGTTAAAAACGGGGAAAACGCCGCGTCGTCCGGACGCTAACGGGAAGTCCGGCGTTCCGACGCGGCGGTTGTTTAGGTTGTCGGGGTTGATTGCGTCGGCGGCGCAAAGTCGAGCGGTCGCGCCGCCGGGGTTGGTTGCGTCGGCGGCGCAAAGGTTGAACGATTTCGCTGGTTTTGACGTTGTAAACGCCGTCGAGTCGGCGAAATCGGCGCGAGCGGGCGACAAAGAGAAGGGAATAACGTCGACTTTGCCGATCGCGTCGATTTTATCGGCTTGCGCGCCGCCGGGAAACGTCAACCGAGCGCTTTTTCGGCGTCGGCGAGGAGTTTTTTCGCGTCGAACGGCGTCGCGCATTCTCGGAGCGCGTCGAGGAAACCTTCCGATTTCAGGACGCGAGCCAAGCGGTTCAACATCCGGAGATAAACGCGGTCGGAGTCGCAGCAAAGGAGGAAAAAGACGTCGGTCAGGTTGTTGAAACCGCCGCCGAACGGGACGCCGCGACCCGCGACGCCGAGCGCGAGGAAATTTTCGGCGATGATGTGCGGCTGCGGTTGGCGCGGGTGCAGAATCGCGACGCCGACGTCGAGCGCGGTCGACGCCATTTCTTCGCGTTCTCGGAGCGCGTCGGCCATTCCGTCGGCGTCCCAAAGGATTCCGGCGTCGGCGGCGAGTTTCGTTATATTCCGAATAACAGATTCTTTCGTTTTCGCCGGGAAGTTGAGGTCGATCGCGCTTTCGGCGAAAATATCGGCGAGCGTCGTTTCTTCGTCGTCGGCGCCGGTCGCGAGCGTTTTTTCGAACTCGGCGTTTTGCGATTCCGGTTCGACGATTTCGGTCTCCATCCAAAGGACGACGTCCGGGAGCGCGAAGACCCATTCGCCTTGGACTTTGCGACCTTTGAGCGTTCCGTTTTCGGCGAGTTTTTGCAGTTGTTTCGGTTGACGGCGGAGGAATTTCGCCAATTCGTCGAGCGTGTAAGAGCGTTGCATCGTCTGGTTCCTTTCCATCGTTAAAATCGGCGAAGTCGTCGGCTTCGTCGCGCCGCGAAACGAGAAACGCGCGGCGTTTTTTGCGTTGTTATCCGTTAGATTTCCTTTATTTTAGCGCTTTTTTCGCGTCGGGCAAGTCGGGGGGAGAACGCGGCGTTTCGGAGGCGGCGATCGATCGCCGGCGGAGCGCGGAGGCGGAGCGTTCGCGAAGCGACGACGGAAAGAAAAGGCGGCGCGACTTTTGGGATTTTGGGGAGAAATTGGGGGGGGGGCGCTTTTGGCGGTCGCGGGGCTTATATAAATAAGGGCGAGAACGAACGCGCCGACGGCGAGCGGTCGAACGGCGCGACGAAAGAAGAATAGCGAAACGACGAAGAACAGTGGAACGCGATAAAATTTGAAGAGCGCGGCGAGATTGCGGAAAACGTTGGTTGTAACGACGTTTTCCGCTTTTTTTTGAGGAAAACTCCGGCGGAAATCGGCGGCGCGACTTGACTTGCAAACGTCGGCGCGATAAAAAGAAACGATAAGCGACGGAATGTCGCGGTCGAGGCGTTTGATTTTAACGATTTTAACGACGAGCGGGAAGAGCGAAATGGAACGTTCGCGTCGGCGGCGCTAATTGGGGAGTTTAACGATTAAGGGGAATAAGATGAAAAACTGGTTTTGGCAAAACGCGCAAGGGGAGACGAGCGAAGCGTCGACGCTAGTCGACTTAATCGACGCGGCGCGGCGGGGCGAAATTGTCGTGTCGACGCAAGTTTCGAACGACGGCGAAACTTGGAAGTCGGCGGCGGACGTTCCGGCGCTCGCCGACGCGCTCGGGCTCGACGTTTCGCCGACGTCGGGAGCGGAACCGGCGTCGGAGGACGCGGACTTGACGCCGCCAAAGAAGAAGCGGAGCGGTTGCGCGGTCGTCGGGGGCGTTTGTTGCGTTCTCCTTATTTGCGTCGCGCTCGGGTTCCGTTTTGTCGGACTGGAAACGGCGCGACGGGCTTTGCTTGCGAGCGACTGGGGACGACGGGTTCTCCTCGAAAGCGAACGGGGACGGCGGACGATCTGCGCGAACAACTTGGAAAAGGTCGCGTTGGGCGTTCAAATATACGGCGA
This sequence comes from Thermoguttaceae bacterium, assembly GCA_017937685.1. Lineage (GTDB taxonomy): Bacteria > Planctomycetota > Planctomycetia > Pirellulales > Thermoguttaceae > RUG369. Next base: position 36,343 of record JAGBDD010000192.1, read on the forward strand.
TTTTAACGAGGTTTTGCCTCCGGCGTATACCGTCGACGCGGAAGGGCGCCCGCTTCATTCTTGGCGCGTTTTGATTTTGCCGTATCTCGGAGAAGAAGCGGCGGCGCTTTACGAACAAATCCGGCTCGACGAGCCTTGGGATAGCGAGTGGAACGCGCGATTTCATTCCCGAGCGCCCGGCGTTTTCGTTTGCCCGAGTTTCGGCGCCGCGACGGGGGCGGACGGGACGCCGGTCGCCGAAACGACGTATTCGGTCGTCGTCGGGGACGAAACGGCGTTTCCGAGCGCGGGAAATTGGCGGAAATGGGAAGATTTTGCCGACGGTCTTTCGCGGACGCTTTGCGTCGTCGAGCGGAAAACGCCGGTTTGCTGGATGGAGCCGACGCGAGAATTGACGCTCGAAACGCTCGCGGCGGAAGTCGGAAGCGAACATAAGGCGGGTTTTAACGCGGCGTTTTTCGACGGTTGCGTCCGTTTCCTTCCGGCGACGACCGACGCGGCGACGCTCAACGCTTGGGCGACCGCGGCGGGGGGCGAAGAGACGCCGGAGTTTTGACGGCGGCGGCGAGTCGCGCAAAATCGGCGGTTTAGGCGTTTTGGATGTTGGAGGCAAGCGGCGGAGGGACGGTAAGATTGCGGGAAACGTCGGTTAAGACGACGTTAAGTTTGCCGATTTTAACGACGGAGGAAATGAGATGAACGAGCGGTTGGAAGAAAACGCGCTCCGGTTCGACGGCGGCGCTTCGGTCGCGTCGGGAACGGGAGAGGCGGAAACGTTGGAGCGATTGGAAGGGGCGGTTCCGAACGAAACGTCGGAAACTCCGGGGGCGCCGCGCGGGAAGCGGCAAAGCGGACGAGCGCGGACGGTCGGCGTTTTTAACGGTTTTAACGTTTGGGGCGTTCTCGGCGTTCTTTTAACGGCGGTCGCCGTCGCGGCGCTTTGGGCGGCGATTCAAGGGGGGCGCGAGGCTTGGCGGCGGGCGAATTGCGCGGTCAAGTTAAAAATGATCGCGGTCGCGATGCAGGCTTATTGCTACGCGAACGGCGTTTTGCCTCCGGCGTATACGGTCGACGAAGCGGGACGGCCGCTCCATTCTTGGCGCGTTTTGATTTTGCCGTATCTCGAAAGCTCGCCGCTTTACCGAGAAATTCGGCTCGACGAACCTTGGGACAGCGAGTGGAATTCGCGGTTTCACTCCTTGCCGGTTTCGCCGTTCGCTTGCCCGAGCCGCGTCGCCGCGCTTCCGAACGGGGCGCCGATTGCCGAAACGACGTATTCGGTCGTCGTCGGGAACGAAACGGCGTTTCCAGGCGCGGGAAAATGGAGGAAATGGGAAGATTTTACCGACGGTTTGGCGAAAACGCTTTGCGTCGTCGAGCGGAAAACGCCGGTTTGCTGGATGGATCCGACGCAAGAATTGACGCTCGAAACGTTCGCGGCGGAATTGGCGAACGAACATAAAGGCCGGAAGAGCGGCGAAGGGGGCGCGCTCGCGGCGACGTTCGACCTGGCCGTCCGCTTCGTTCCGGCGTCGGCCGACGCGACGACGTTGAAAGGAGCGGCGACCGTCGCCGGGGGCGAGAACGTCGGCGAGTTCGAACGGGTCGAATAAGGAGGCGAAAGCGTCGGCGGAAAAAGAGCGTCGCGACGTCGAGTCGGAGAATTTTAGCGTCGCGCGCTTTAACGAAGGGGGCGCGCTCGCGGCGGCGTTCGACGGGGCCGTCCGCTTCGTTCAGGCGTCGACCGACGCGGCGACGCTGAAAGGGGCGGCGACCGTCGCCGAAGACGGGAAAGGCGGCGAGTTCGAGCAAATCGAATCGCCGTTCGCGGCGAATTGACCGTCGTTTGGTAAATTGCGCAAAATCGGGGGGCGGCAAGCGTCGGTTTGGAAACGGAAGAACGGGAAACGTCGACGTCGGCGTTTCCCGTTTTTTTCTTTTGGAGGAAAACGACCGCGACGGGGCGAGAAAGGAAGAAATTTCGAATCGATTAAGGCGGCGGAAGCGACGGCGCTTGTCGAGCGATTTCGACGCGGAAACCGGGCGGCGAACGGTCGCGGCGTTCGAAGAGGAAAACGCAAGAAACGCAAAAAAAAGAGGAAGCCTCGTCGGTCTCCTCTTTTCTTTTTGGGACAATTTTTGGTTGACGTCGCTTTAACGTCGTTTTCAAACGGCGATCGACGCCGGGTTGGGGCGCGTCGGAAGACGACGCTTAGTCGCGCTTCGTCGGCTGGTTTGGTCGGGCGGAACGACGGACGGTAAAACGCAAACAACGCAAAAAAAAGAGGAAACCTCGTCGGTCTCCTCTTTTCTTTTTGGGACAATTTTTGGTTGACGTCGCTTTAACGTCGGTTTCAAACGGCGATCGACGCCGGATTGAGTCGCGTCGGAAGAGCGGCGGTTAGTCGCGGTTCGTCGGCGAGTTGGGGCGCGTCGGAAGGGCGGCGGTTAGTCGCGGTTCCGACGGTTCGCACTTGCTTCGCGCTTGGCGTTCGCGTTAGTTCGTCGATTGGAAAATCGGCGGGAGTTGGTTCAAACGCGGGTCGTAAGCGGGCGGGGCCGAATACTCGTACTGCGGGAGAACCGAGTTTTGCGCTTGCGGAGCGCCGGTTTCGACGCCGGTCGGGTAGGCGTTCGCGCCGTCGACGTAAGGCGCCGGTTGCGCTTGCGCCGGTCGGACGACCGTCGGGTCGGTGCCTTGGATTTGCGGGTACGGGCCGCGACTGACGACCTGCGGAGCGGTGAAACGGTAGTTGACGTAGCGGGCCGCGTCGCGTTGGCGGGCTCGACGCCAAGCGTCGAAGTAGGCTTTGTTCGCCCAAGGGCCTTCGGAAAGGGTAACGCCGTTGTATTCGAGGAGCGAACCCTTGCGGAAGTTCAGGTTGACGATCGCGATGTTGTAATCGATAACCGTGCGGTAATATTGCGTTTCGGTCGTCGCCAACTCTTGTTGCGCTTGCAGGACTTCGTACAGCGACGTCTTGCCCATCAGGAAGGACGCGTTGACGGCGGCGACTTGCTTGCGCGACGCTCGCAGTTTGTCGAGGTACGTTTCGATCAGCTTGTGCGTGCGGTCGAGGTCGCGGTAAAGGTCGCTCAGGTTGTGAACGAGTTCCAGCTCTTGCTCTTGAAGGACGGCGCGTTCGCGAGCCAAGGCGAGTTCGGCGTTGCGGACGGCGGCCATTTCGCGGCGGAAACCGATCGCGATCGACGATTTAATCCCGAGACCCCAGTTTTGATATTCGCCGGAAGTCAAGCTGCCGAACGCGTTGTTGCGGTTGTTCGACGAGTCGAGCAGGTCGTGCCCGAGGCCGTGGAAGCGGTACAACCCTTCCAAGTCGACTTGCGGTTTCAGGTAGTTGCGTTGCGCGATCAGTTCGAGTTCGCGTTTTTTGACGAGCCACTTTTGCTTGCGGAGTTCCGGAGCGCGCGCCAAACCTTCCGCTTTGACCTCTTCCCAATCGTAACGGACGCGAGCGACCGTCGGTTCGTCGACCGGCTTGATCAGGCGGCCGTCGGACGGCGAAACGCCGATCATAAAGCGGAGAAGCTGTTCGTTTTTGTACAGATTGCTTTGCGCTTCTTGAACCGAAATTTTGAACGTTTGGTAATTCTCTTCGGCTTGCGCGAGGTTCTTCGCCGTCCCTTCCGGGTGTCCGACTTCCGACTGCGCCTTGACCGTTCGCCAAGATTGGAGCGCGGCTTCGTAACCGGCGCCCGCCGCGTGCAGGTTGCGGTAGGCGTAATAGAGGTTCCAGTAGGTTTCCTCGACGTCTTGGAGCAGGGTGCGGACCCCCATTTCGAAATCGACGAGCGCCATATCCATATTGATGCGCGCCAACACGACGCCGTTGGAGTTCCCCATCGTCGCGTTCGGCCCGGCGATGCGGTTGAACTCGACGCCCGCGCCGCGGAAGAGCGGTTGCGTGAACCCGGCTTCGACGTAAGACGTCCAGTTCGAACCCCAAAGGCGGCTCGTCGCGTCGCTCCAATCGTACCCGGAACCGGCGCTCGCGTAGACGTTTCCGCCGGTCGCGACCGTTTTCGATAGCGTCGTTTGGAACGTTCCCGTATCGGTGCGCGTCCCGACGCTCGCTTGATAGGAGTTGACGTAGTTGCGAGCGACGTCCGCTTTTTGCCAAGAGACGTTCGTCGTCCAAATCGCGTCGAACGCCGAAAGCGCCGCTTGAACGCCGGCGGTCGGGTTCGATTCGACGATCGCCGGGTCCCAAACGGTCATCGCGGCGTTCGGCGAGGAGAGGAGAAGCGTCGGCGTGCCGTTGACGCCGGACGCCGAGAAGTTGACGCCGCTAAGTTGACGCAACACTTTGCTGTTTTCCAGCGACATTTGGCGCACTTCGTCGAGCGTGAGGAGCCACTCTTCTTTCGGATCGGGATTGTCGAGCGTCAGCGGCTCGAGCGCGTTCGTTACGTCGTCGAGCGACGGAACGCATTCGTTCGGATACTCGATTCGCGTCTGCTCGTCGATGTATTGACTTTGGGCGTCCCCGCGAGGAGCGATATAACGCGGCTGCTGCGGCTGACATCCTGTCAGCGCGGCGCCGAGCAACGCGCAAGCGAGGAAGCGTTTGAGGTTAAAACGTCGATTCATTGGATTGTCCCTGTCCGTATAAACGACTTGTTTTCCGATAAGAAAAGGGGGCTCGCGCCCGGGTGGTTCGCTCCGAAATTAGGAGCGCGGTTTCTTTGCGCCGCTCGAGAGCGAGGCAAGATTTTTCAACGATTGGGCATACAATAATAAAATTTTTGACAAGTGTAAACCGCAAAATTTTTAATTTTTGCTCCTTCGTTAATATCGTTATCGTCCGCGCGACCGGAACCTTGAAAAAAATCCCGACTTTTTTTCGGTTTTTTTGCGAGATTTCCTAAAGACGGACGAGAAAATAGCAAAATTTAACGCGTTTTTTACCCAGAATGCCTATTTTAATGTTAAAATAGGAAAAGTCGCGGCGGCTTGCGGTCGAGGCGAAAAAAAAGTTGAGCGAAAGTCGCCGCTTTTGGAATTTTCGACTTTTTTTTAGAACGCGTCGTTCCGGTTAAGCGGACGGGGAAAAGCGCGGCGTTTGCGGCGTCGGCAAAGAATAGCGCGGCGAGGAAAAATGGGAAAGAAACGTAAGAGGCGCAAAAAGTTCTCGACCAAGCGTTGCGCCGCGCTTACAAGGCGCTTCGATTCGCGAGCGGCGTAAAAAACGCCCTCGACCGACGAGCCGAGAGCGTTCTTCAAACTAACGTTTAATCAAACGATAATCGTTAGTTGTAGTAGTTCATATGATTTTGAACCGGAACGACGTTCGAGTCCGGGATTTCGCGAATCCAGATGTTGCGGAACTTCGTCGTGTTGCTGTGGTCTTGGAGTTGGATCGGTTCGCGGTCGCCGTGCGGTTGGTATTGCGGCGTGCGATGGAAGAAGGTGTCGCCCTTGATTTCCCAGTGGTTTTGGACGACGCAACCGTTCAGGATCGCGGTGATGTAAGCCGGGCGGATGACTTCGGCGACGTAATCGTTTCCGTTCGCGTCTTTTTCAACGCGGAGAATCGGGCGCGTGAAGATGACGTCGTAGGTTTGCCATTCGGTCGGTTTTTTGACCGGGTTGACATACGGCGGGAATTGCTTGTAAATCGCGCCGCATTGACCTTCGAAGTAGGTCGGGTTTTCATACGAGTCGAGGACTTGCAGCTCGTAGTGGTTCATCAGGAAGATGCCGCTGTTGCCGCGACCTTGGCTCTTGAGGTTCGGGTCGTCGACCGGCGGGCACGCGAATTCGATGTGGAGTTGGCAGCTGCCGAACTTTTCTTTCGTCGTGATCGAGCCGGAGCGCGGTTTGCAGGTCAGTTCGCCGTTCGCGACGTCCCATTTGCCGCCGACCCAGTTCGCGTCGAACGATTCTTGCGTGCCGTCGAAGAGAACGATCGCGTCGGACGGAGCGTCGGACGGTTTTTCGCCCGGCGTAACGACCTTCGGTTCCGGCCAATCGATACCCATACGGAAGTCGCCGCCGCGAAATTCGCGGTTTTTGTCTTGCGCGGAGACGGACGAAACGGCCGCGGCCGCGAACATAAGAGCGAAGAAAATGCGTTTCATAAAAATTTCTCCAAAAATCGAATTGTCGTGCGAAAGCGGCGCGGACGAAACGGCCCGGTCGTCTTTTCCTTTCGTTATTATTTCTATTTTTTCGTAAAAATCAAGAGCCGAGACGGCGCGTCGTCGGAGAAATGCGACCGTTTAGCGCGACGGAAACGGCGCTTTTGTTATCTTTTAACAGTTTTGTTTATCTTGCCTATTTTGACGTTTTGGCCTGCGTTTTGCGGATTTCTCGTCGACCGACGGTTTTCGCTATTTTACCGCGACGGCGTTTTCCGGAAGAAAAGCGGGAAAATTTTGTCGGAACGGCGTTTTTTTTCGCGATTTTCGTTGAGATTTTCTTCGCGGCGGAGTATACTTAAAGAAACGGCGGTTGGCCGAATCGAACGAACGCGCGAAATTTTTACAATTTTTAACGTTGGGAGCGACGGGCGTCTTTAAACGTTGAAAATATAGTTTATACTGAGAGCGGAGGGGCGCGTCGACGACGCGTCGAGCCGCCGAAAAGCTCTTCGAGGATAAACGTAAATAGAGAGGAAAGGTTTGCGATGGCGAAAAAGAAGCTATGGAAGAACGCGAAGAAAGAAACGAACGCCGCCGCGGCGATTTCGGACGCCGTCGAACGCGCCGACGCGTCGCCGAGCGCGAACCCGAACGCCGAGCGCGTCGAGGAAAAGCCCGCCGTCGACCCCGCGACGTTCGACCCGAAGTCGCGTCCGGAAATTACCTTTTCGACGATTCTCTCCGATTTCGACTTTTACCTCCTCGGCGAAGGGAAGCATTGGCAAAGTTACGAGAAGCTCGGCGCGCACTTCCGCACGGTTAACGGCGTCGAGGGCGTGAACTTTCTCGTCTGGGCTCCGAACGCGTCGCGAGTGGCGGTCGTCGGCGACTTTAACGATTGGGACGGTTACAAAAACACGATGGTGAAACACTATCCGTCCGGGCTTTGGGAAACGTTCGTCCCGGGCGTCCGCGAAGGCGCGATCTACAAGTACCGCGTCGAGTGCGACGGTCGCGTTACCGAACGGGCCGACCCTTACGGTTTTTACGCCGAAGTCCCGCCTCGCACCGCGTCGATCGTCGCCGATTTGAGCAAGTACGAATGGCAAGACGGCGACTGGATGGCCGAGCGCGCGAAAAACGACGTCGCTTGGTTGCGCAAGCCTATGTCGGTTTACGAAGTTCACCTGGGGAGCTGGATTCGCTCCGACGCCGACCCGGAACGCTTGCCGACGTACCGCGAACTGGCCGATCAGCTCGTCGACTACGTTAAAAAGCTCGGGTACACGCACGTCGAGTTCCTGCCGGTTTCGGAACATCCGCTCACCGCGAGCTGGGGGTACCAGGTGATCGGGATGTACTCCGTAACGAGCCGTTACGGTCGCCCGGAAGACTTTATGTATTTGGTCGACAAGTGCCACCAAAACGGGATCGGCGTCATCGTCGACTGGGTGCCGGCGCACTTCCCGAAAGACGCGCACGGCTTGCGACGTTTCGACGGGCAAGCGCTCTACGAACACGAAGACCCGCGCCAGGGCGAACACCGCGACTGGGGCACGCTCATCTTCAATTACGGTCGCAACGAAGTGCGCAACTATTTGGTTTCGAACGCGCTCTTTTGGCTCGACAAATACCACGTCGACGGGCTGCGGGTCGACGCGGTCGCCTCGATGCTTTACCTCGACTACAGCCGTCCGGAGGGCGAGTGGGTGCCGAACGAGCGCGGCGGTCGCGAAAACCTCGAAGCGATCGCGTTCCTGCAAGAGATGAACGTCGAAGCGCACGGGCGTTTCCCGGGCGTTCTCACGATCGCGGAAGAGTCGACCGCTTGGCCGGGCGTCTGCAAACCGGTCTGCGACGGCGGCTTGGGCTTCTCGATGAAGTGGAATATGGGGTGGATGAACGACACGCTCCGTTACTGCAAGGAAGACCCGATCTACCGCAAGTATCATCACGACCAAATGACGTTCAGCTTGATGTACGCGTTTTCGGAGAACTTCGTCTTGCCGATTTCGCACGACGAGGTCGTTCACGGCAAGGGGACGGTGATCGGGAACGCGCCGGGCGACCTTTGGCAAAAGTTCGCGTTGGCGAGATTGCTGTACAGTTATATGTGGGCGCACCCGGGCAAAAAGTTGCTCTTTATGGGCGCGGAAATCGGGCAATGGAAGGAGTGGAACTTCGACGCCGGGCTCGACTGGAATCTTTTGCAGTACGACGACACGCACGGCGGTCTGCAGCGTTGCATTACCGACTTGAACCGCCTTTACCGCGAGGAAAAAGCGTTGCACGACCTCGATTTCGACGGGCGCGGGTTCGAGTGGATCAGTTGCGGACGCTGGGAGGAGAGCCTTTTCATTTTTATGCGCAAAGCCGAAGATTGGCGCGACCACGTGCTTGTCGCGACGAACTTTACGCCGGTGCCGCGGCGCACGTTGATCGGCGTTCCGGAGCGCGTCGACTACCAAGAAATTTTCTGCAGCGACTCGCCGTTTTACGGAGGGAGCGGCGTCGGAAACGGGCGGCGTCCGGTCGTCGACTCGCCGTGCGACGGGCGGCCTTGGGCGATCGAGGTTTTGATTCCGCCCCTGGGCGCCTCCTTCTTCAAGCCGGTTCGCGACGCCGAAGTCGACGCAAAATAGAAAACGCGTCGTCGGCGCGGCGAATCGAACGAAACGACGAACGATCGGCTCCGAAACGGCGTCGGTCGCTTGTCGTTTTCTTGTAGAGCGGCGGGCGTTTGGCGTTTGGTCGCGATAAAAGGCGGGCGCGTTCGGCGTTCCGCGCGTCCGAAGAACACTATAAATTTTAAGGAGAAAAAGCGGTGAAATTGGCGGTCGTTAGCGACGTCCACGGCAATCTCGAAGCCTTCAAAGCGGTCTTGGCGGACGCCGAGGCGCTCGGCGTCGATAAAATCGTTTCTTTGGGCGACTTGGCTTGCGGGCCGAACGCGTATGAATGCGTCGATTTGGCGCTCGAACAGCGCGACAAGGGGAAGCTCGGCGCTTGCCTCCTAGGAAACGGCGACGTTTTGGATACGTCGCAATTTAATTTGCCCGACGAGGCCGTCTATTGGTCGCGCGAACGGCGCGAGGCCGCGTTGACGCCGCAAGAGGCGAAGCGTTGGAATTTTCTCGGCGAAGCGCCGCGCGTTTGGCAAGAGGGCCAATTCCTCTTTGTTCACGGGTCGCCTCGCAATCCGCGCGACGAATACGTTTACGGCGACGACGCGTTCGACGCCGATAAAATGTCGGCGCTTTTCGACGCGACGCCGCGATACTGCTTCCAGGGGCACACGCACGTTCCGGGCGTTTTCGTCGAGGAAACGAACAAGACGTATTCGTATTATTCGGCGGCGGAACTCGAAGGCGGCGTCTTCCCGTTGGACGAGCGCAAGTTGATGGTCAACGTCGGCGCGGTCGGCGATTCGCGCGAACCTTCCTGTTACGTCGTCGTTTATTACGAAGAAAGCGGCGTCGACGATAAAATCGAGTTTCGTTATCCGGCGAGTTGACGCGGCGACGCGGTTTCGCGGCGGTTTGACGAACGAGGAAAAAACGAGGAACGGCGGCGCTCCTCGCGTCGTTTTCTTGAATTTTAGCGACGACCGACGGCGCGAACGCGAAAAAAACGTCGACGATTCAAGGCGGGGGGCTCGACGTCTTGCGATTCGTCGCGATAATAGAGGGTATTATATTGGGCGACCGGCGTTCCTCGCGGACGGCGCGTCCGGAGAAAACGCAAAAGAAAAGGGGAGAGCGCGGTGAAACTGGCCGTCATTAGCGATATACACAGCAATCTTGAGGCTTTCAAGACCGTTTTAGCGGACGTCGAAGCGCGCGGCGTCGATAAAATCGTTTGCTTGGGCGACTTAGTCGGCTACGGCCCGAATCCGCTCGAATGCGTCGACTTGATGATGGATTTGCGCAAAAAGGGAAAGGTCGAGGTTTGCCTTTTGGGGAACCACGACCAAGCGACCCTCTTCGACCCGGACGGTTTCAACCATATCGCCGAAGCCGCCGTTTTTTGGACGCGCGACCAACTCGAACGGTCGACGTCGGCGCGAGCGATGGATCGTTGGGATTTCCTCGGCGAAATTCCGCGCGTTTACAAGAAAGATAAATTTCTCTTTGTTCACGGGTCGCCGCGCAATCCGCTCAACGAATATATTTTTAGCGACGACGTGATCGACTCCGATAAAATGTCGAAACTTTTCGCGTTGACGCCGCAATATTGCTTCCAGGGCCACACGCACGTTCCGGGCGTTTTCGTCGAAGAAGAGGACGGTTCGCACTCTTATTTTTCGGCGGCGGAGCTTGAAGGAGGCGTTTTCCCGTTGGACGGGCGCAAGCTGTTGATCAACGTCGGCTCGGTCGGTCAGCCGCGCGACCACAATCCGTCCTCTTGCTACGTTATCGTTCATTATGAAGAAAACGGCGCCGATAATAAAATCGAGTACCGCCGTTTGCAGTACGACGTGGAAGCGACGCAAAGAAAAATTGAAAAAATTCCCGAACTTGACAAATTTTTAGCGCAACGGATCAAGGAAGGGTGCTAAAATAAAAGGTAGTTAGCCGAGTCGCGACGCGTCGAAGGCGTCGCGCGCAACCGTTGGAAGAAAAACGGCGCCCCTCCGACGCGACGTCGAGTCGGCGCCGATCGACGTTTAACAAAACCCCTAATTAATTAATAATGACAACTCCGAAACTCCGTCCTCTTCAACCGCCCCCGGTTCCGAAATCTCTTCGCAAGGGCCTCGAACGCCAAGAGCCGCCGAAATCGAACTTTTTCTTCACCTTAATGATGATCTTTTTGATCGTCTGGACGTTCCAAGTTTTCACCGCGAAGCCGCCGCAAGAGCCGATGCAAGTCGACCGTTCCGCGCCGACGACCGGCGAAGCGCCGACGTTGACCGACGAAGCGAAAAGCGCGCTTCCGACCGAGTTCGTCGCCGCCGCCGAAAAAGCGGAGCGAGAAGGCGTCGCGCCGGAGTTTTACACGCTCGGTTCGTTGGACCCTAAAAGTCCGTATCGGATGTTGGCGACCTTTTCGAATCGCGGCGCCGCCTTGGCTCGCGTCGAGTTGAACGAGGAGCAATACGTCGACAACGCCGATTCGACCGGTTATTTGGGGCAAATCGTCGCCGACGAAACGCTCGTCGACTTGGAAGCGCGCTTAGGTTTGCCGGGCGTCGCGGCGCAAGTCGTCGGCGTCGGAACGCCCGCGGCGAGCGCCGGGTTGAAGGTCGGCGACCGAATCGTCGGCGTCGTTCGCGACGGCGCGGAGCCGGTCGCGGTCGACTCGTTCGAAGCGTTGCGCGACGCGTTGTTGGCGACGAAACCGGGCGAAAAGATCGCGCTGGAAATTTATCGCGGCGAAGAATTGGATAAAAACGAGGCGTATCGCGCGCTGAAAGCGGAAGCCGCGGCGGCGCTGCGTTCGTTGACGACGGTTCCGTTCTTCGCCGAAAGCGCGTCGCTCGAACCGTCGGACGCCGCCTCGTCGGAAGAACCGAAGACGGAAAACGCGGAAAACGTCGAAGTCGCGTCGACGGAACCGAGCGAAGCGACCGAAAAAACGGACGGCGCGACGACGTTCGACGTCGCCGGTTTGACGAAGGAAACGCTTGAAGTCGCGTTGCAAAAGGCGCCTCTTTCGGTGATTCGTCCGAGCGGTTTGGTGAACGATTACGCGGATTACGTCAACCTTGCCGGTTTGCAAGGGGCGGTGCGCGACGATCGCGGCGCGTTGGAACTCTTGACGCTCGACGAAGCGAAACGGAAGGCGAACGACGATCCGGCCTCCTTTTTGACGACGTTGGCGACGGTCGACGGCGAACGCTTGGCCGACTGGGCGCCGAATCTCGAAGCGTCGACCGCGTCCGCGCCGCGTCCGACCGCGCTCGCGAACGAGTTGCCCGGCGTCGAGATGCGCGACGGTTACTGGGAGTTCGTTCCGGAAGAATCGAGCGAAAACGCGGTTGTTTTCCGGCAAAATTTGCTCGAACGCCGCCTGCAAATCGTCAAAAAATACGCGCTGGAACCGGAGGAAGGCGTCGTCGCCGACAAGCGCAAGGCGACCGACGGGCGCGGGTATCACTTGACCCTTTCGGTCGAGATTCGCAACGTCGACGCAAAACCGCGAAGCGTTTCGTATTTGCTCGACGGCCCGACCGGTTTGGCGTTGGAAGGCGCTTGGTTCTCGGCCGGTCGCAAAACCGGGCCCGGTTGGGGCGCTTACGGTTTGCGCGACTTGGTCGTTTCGGAAAATAACGGCAAAAAATTCGACGTGATCAAATGTTGGGACGTCGCCGAAGACAAAGCGCGTCGCGGCGACGAAACCGATCTCGACTTCCTCGGCGTCGACGGTCAATATTTCCAATGTTCGGCGATTCCGAGCGGCGACGCGGCGGCGAACCGTTTCGCTTACGCGCCGATTCGCGTCGGGACGCGAACGAAGGAGCGTCCGAATTTCGCCGACGTTTCGTTCCGGTTGCGGAGCGCGGAACTGCAACTTGCGCCGCGCGGAGCCGCCGGAGATTCGGTCGCGCACACGTTCGAGATTTTCGCCGGGCCGAAGCGTCCGGACGTGTTGGCGACTTACGACTTGAGCGAAACGCTCGTTTACGGGTGGTTTTGGTTCGTGTCGATTCCGCTCCTTTGGATTCTGCACTTCTTCCACGACTATCTCGTTTTCAATTACGGGATCGCGATCGTGATGTTGACGATTTTGGTGCGTTTGTGCCTCTTCCCGTTGAGCCGCAAACAGGTCGCCAGTTCGTTGAAGATGCAAAAGTTGCAGCCGGAATTGACGGCGATGCGCGAAAAATACAAGGACAAGCCGCAAGAAATGATGACGGCGCAACAAGCCCTCTTTAAGCGACACGGCGTGAATCCGTTGAGCGGCTGCCTTCCGATTTTTATCCAAATGCCGATCTTTATCGGGCTGTACAAGGCGCTTTCGCTCGACGTGAACCTGTACGGCGCTCCGCTTTTCTCGCGCGGCGTGCGTTGGTGTTCGAACCTCGCGGCGCCGGATATGGCGTTCGACTGGAGCGGTTTTTGGAACTCGATCGGTTGGGAAGGCTTTAATATGGCGGGGCAAGGGTTCGGAGCGATGTTTTGCTTGGGCCCGTACCTGAACATTTTGCCGGTGATAACGATCGCGCTCTTCCTAATCCAGCAGAAGATTTTGATGCCGCCGGTGATCGGCGACGACGAGCAAGCGCAACAGCAGCGAATGATGCGCCGTATGATGAACTTTATGATGGTCTTTATGGGCTTTATGTTCTTCAAGGTGCCGAGCGGGCTTTGCATTTACTTCATCGTCTCGAGCCTTTGGGGCTTGCTGGAACGCAAAATGTTGCCGAAAGCCGACTTGGAGCTGAATCCCGGGACGGCGCCGGTCGTCGAGGCGGCGACGGGAACGGCGGCGGTCGCGGGCGTCGAGTCGAAGCGCGAGCGTCGCAAGGCGTTCGTCGCGACGGGGCGAACGTATGAGAAATACGCCGTGCGCCGCGACGCCAAGGGCCGCCGTATTTCGGCGAAACCGGCCGAGGCGCCGAAGAGCAAGTTCCGCGCTTGGTGGGACGAAATCGTCGAAAAAGCGCAGGAGCAGCAACGCTTGGCGAAGGCGGAGGAAGAGGATCGTTCGGTCTTTTCCGGAAAAAAGCGTCGTCGCGGTTGAGTCGACGGCGAGCGGCGGGGGCGTTAACGAACCCGTCGAACGAGAGCGCGCGTCGTTAACTCGGGCGCGCTCTTGAGGAAAACGCTGGAAACGCGGCGCGTCTTGGACGGGTCGCGTTTCGGCGTTTAGCGATAAAATAACGAGAGCGGGGAAACGGCGTAAAAACGTAAAGCGCGAAGGACGCGTAAAATGGAAGAAATAGCGAAGGAAAACGCGGCGGTTCGCGAGGAAGCGCCGATTCACATCGTGTTGTATCAACCGGAGATTGCGGCGAACGTCGGCGCGGTCGGACGCACTTGCGTCGGCGTCGGCGCGAAACTTTGGCTCGTGCGACCGTTGGGGTTTCAGATCGACGACCGCAAATTGAAGCGCGCCGGGCTCGATTATTGGCCGGAACTCGATTGGGAGGCGGTCGACGATTGGAACGCGTTGTTGCGGCGGATGGCGGAGACGAAAAACCTCGACGTTTCGGACGCCGATTTTTACTATTTTACCAAAAAAGCGACCTGCGATTACGACGCGGTCGAGTATCGTCGCGGCGACGTTTTCGTTTTTGGGCCGGAGTCGCGCGGTTTGCCCGATTCGTTTTGGGAGTCGAAACCGGAGCGCGGCTTGCGCATTCCGATTCGTCCGCAAATTCGGAGTTTGAATTTGTCGGTGAGCGTGGCGGTCGCGTCCTTTGAAGCGCGGCGGCAGTTGCGTTTTTAACGGCGTAAAGGTCGACGCAAGAGAAAAGGAGGAGACCCGGAGTCCGGCGATGCGTTGGGCTCCGGTTTTTTGCGTCGCGGAGGATTGCGAGAATAGGAGTTTAAGAAGAGCGACGTTGTTTGGCGAATTGGCGCCGAGCCGGATTGAACGAAGAGGCAAATGAGAAGAACCGACGGTCGTTTAACCGGAGTTTAACCGGAGTTTAACCGGAGTTTAACCGGAGTTTAACCGGAGTTTAACCGGAGTTTAACCGGAGTTTAACCGGAGTTTAACCGGAGTTTAACCGGAGTTTAACCGGAGTTTAACCGGAGTTGGCCGGAGTTGGCCGGAG
>JAGBDD010000193.1 GCA_017937685.1 Thermoguttaceae bacterium
ACTTGGTCACGCCGTTCAACAATTTTTCCTGAATTCGTAGGACATACTTTTGCAGTACATAATGGAAAAACTCATGTTCCTGTATATGTTACTGAAGATATGGTAGGTCATAAACTTGGAGAATTTGCTCCAACTAGAAAATTCGGTGGACACGGTAAAGATAGTGATATTCCAGCACACGCGACAAAACGCCGTTTTCGGCCCAACGTCGAAAGCGACGATAGACCGTGTTCCAATGCCCGTAGCGTCGAGGCAACGCGCGCCATTTGCAACCGTTTTCGGCAACGTAAAGTATTGCGTTTAAAACCTTTAAATGTTCAACGACAAAGTTGCCGCGCGGTTTCGGTAAAAGCGACTCGATTTTTTTATATTGTTTTTTAGTGATTCTCATGCACGAATTATACCATATTCGCAACGGTTGCGCAAGAGGAATTTCAGATTACAGCAACACGCCCTAAAACAAAAGCCGTATTGACATAGTAATCAGATGTAAAGCCTAACTTACTTTCATTAGGTTGGCCTTCGCCGGAAATCCATAATCTAAAAGCGCTAATCGCTTGCACCGTCCAATGCGTTTCTCTCGCCAGATTCGATTGACGCGCGTTATATAGGGACGCCGTTTGAGAATTATTCAAGGGATAGTCGAGAGTTCCGTATCCCGAAAAGAGACGCGATTCGACGTCTTGCGGATATTCGACAACGTTGACACAAGCTTCGGCAAAAGCTTCTTGCGCAATATCGTTTAATAGTAACGCCGGAGCTAAAAGGGTTTCATCGTTACGCTTGTCGTCATCGCTGTACGTTTCATAGTAATACATTTGGTCGCATTCCCCCCACAAAGTGCGCCAAACGGTGAGTTGCGGAGTTTGTAAACGTTCCAAGACCGGCGCGTTTGCGTCGGTTATCGGGTCGGTATAAGTAATAGTCGAACTATATTTAGTAACGTCGTTGTTAGTAGAATAGGCGTCGGCAAATTCGTAATTAGCGAGCCCCGCGACGTTAGGATGCGCGGCGACGATATAATTGTCGCCCGCGTTGGCTTTCGAAACGGTAAGCGTCGCGACGTTTGTATTTAGCGGCGTCGAAGCGGTAAACGTTAACTGTATTGTCGAAAGGTCGGCGGTTCCGTTATTGTCGCGCGGCCCGGCGGCTTTGTTTACCGTTAACTTTTGGAGACTCCCGTAAAAATTGCATGGATCGAACCAATTGAGCGAAACCCTACCCACCATATCGACGGGTACCGACGAAGCCAGCGTAACCTTTACGTTAACCTGATTTACAAGTTGTGTCGGCAAAGGCGACGGCGCTTCGTTTTCGTTATTCTCCTCGTCGTTTTCACTTTCGTCTTTTTCGAGGATAATTTCTTCCGGGAAACAACGCAAAGCGTTTTCCGAATCGTGCGGGTCGTCGCCTAAACGAATTGCGTTGTTAATCGTTTCGTTGGTATGCGGATTGGTTACTTCCGGCGCTTCCCAAGTTACGCTCTGGACTTCGGTTATGGCGACGCGCGGGCGGTCGGCGGCGGTTTCCTCCGTGTTTTGCTGCGTCAGCGTTACGTTATTCGACGCAGCGACGCAGTAACGCGAATTGTCGCTAAGATTTACGCCGCTGAGGGTTACCGACATAGCGATCTCGCTTTCGCCGTTGACGCTCGGTTCGCCGATCGCGTAGGGCCAAGATTCGGGCGCGGGCTCCGGCGTCGCCGTTCCGCCTCCCGACGAACCTTGATAGTTGTAAACACCGTTTGCAAAAGAACTTGGACACGTCGCATTTGTCGGTTTCGCCGAAACGACAACCTGGCGAACTTGAACGACGTCCGGCTCGATTCCGTTTTCGAAAACCGGTTTCCAACGGTACTCGTTTTCGCGCCAAAGGAGGTTCCAACCGACGCCCGACTCGGTCGTTCCGGAGTCCTCGACGCCGGCCCAATCGCCGCCCCAAACGCGTTCTTCCAACTCGTAACCGACGACGCGACCGCTATATACGTTCGCCGTAACGGAACACGATCCGGCGGCGTTTTGCGCCGTAACGGTGAAAGTTCCCTTGCCGACGTCGCCCGACGGCGCGACCGAAAGCGCGGACGTTTCCGCGTTAAAGCTAACGTTGACGCAGGTTAGCTCTTGCGGAACGTCGACGGTATAAGTCGGCGCGCTTCTGGAACAGATAAACCAAGAGGAAACGCTCGTCGTAAACGCTTTGTTTGCGTTGTTTGCATCGTCGGCGGAGAAAACGAGATCGACGTAGCCGGCTTTATCCGCGCCGCCGCTCAAAAAGGGCGCCGAATTGTCGCCGCCGCCCGAAACGCCGGAACCGCCGGAGTTGCTTGAACCGCCGGAGCCGCCGGAATCGCTCGAATTACCGCCGCTGCGAGGCGTCGCCGAATACGACTCCGCGCCGTCGTCGTTCGCGTTCGCGGCGTCGACGTAGTAAACGCTTTCATCGTCGAGATTTAACGTCGACTCGTCGAAGTCGGCGGCGGAAGAATCGTAAAAGACGACTTGACGCGGCTCGCCCTGCGAAATATCTTGAAGATTCAGCGAATTAAGGAGTTGCGTCGTCGACGCCGCTTCGTCGAGATAAGACGCCGACGCGACGTCGCTTTCGTCGAGCGACTCGATTTCGATCATTCCGAGCGATTCCATCAGCTGGTCGAAACTCGGCGGCGCGACCGGTTCCGGCGTTTCGGCTTGAACGCTAAACGACGCGGCGTCAAGGGTTGCGTTAACGCCGGAAACGTCGACAATCGCGGCGTCGGTCGCGAGGAGGGACGCCGAAAACGCCGCCGGGGCGGGGTCGGGCCCCCAATTTTCGCCGACGTCGGAGTCGATCAACGACGCGGCGCCGCCGAACGCGTCGACCGCGAGAAGCGCCCGATTTTCAAGGGGTTCCATCCGGAGACGACGGCTCTTGGGCGATTGTCGAACGGCGTGTTCGAGAGCGCTCGGACGGTTCGCGAAGAACGGAAAACGGGCCGAAAGTTTGCCGAAAAACGATTTCATTTTAAGCTCCTTGTTTAGGAAACGTTGCAAACTCGAGATTTGCAGGGCAAAATGCGGCGCGCTCGGTTCGAGGACTAAAAATAAAACGAAATGTCCGGCGTTCGACTTTCGAACCTACGATAATCATATCGCGTCGCAAGCCGGGCGACAAGTTTTTTTGAGGTTAATGGGAAAAAATTGTCGTTTTGGGGCGAACGACGGCGAAACGCAAGTCGCCGCGCCCCTCCGCTTCGACGCGCTCGGCAAACGCGCCGACCAAACGAGAGTGTTTTCGTTCGCAAAACCGCCGACGCCGTCAAAACGCCGTAATCGAAGTAAAGATTTTGCGTCCGTCGACGCTTAAACGTTCGCAAAACGCATTTTAGTTTAGAAAAAAAACGTCAGTCAAGAAAACGTGGGACGCCAGGCGTCCTACCTGGAGGCGAAAAAAAGAAAAAAACGTTCGCCTCCTGTTTTATTCGTTTTAATCGTTAAACCTTGACTTTTTTTAAAGAAAATAGGCTTATAACTTGCGCCAAACTGACGACTCGCGACAAAAAACGGCGATTTCGGCGCGGAAGTTCGCCAAGAACCGCCCGCGTCGCAACCGACCGCTTAGGTTTGCTCGAAAATTTTAACTCGCGCTATCCCTTGCGCTTTTGCCGTTTAGTTTCCGCCGTCGACGTTCGCGTCGTTAGCGCAGGAAGGGAAAAAACCTATTGTTTCGGCGTATTCCTCCGTTTTGCCTTGCGCTTTAAACTCCGATTCCATAAAGGTTAAGAAATCCGCGTACTCCGCGAACGGCGACAGAACGCGGTCTTTCTCGGCGTAATCCAACAGGAGAATTATCGACGTCGCGGTTTTCGGAGAGCGTCGACGGCTCAAACGCGCCGGTTCGCTCGCGGTCTCTCCCGACGGTAAGACTTCCTCTTCCAACGCGAACAACTCGCAATACCCGCGAAACGCCTCGCTTTTTTTCCCCTGTTTGTAAGCCAAGCGCGACTCGGAAGTTACAACGAATCCCTCGCCGGAATATCCGCCGACGACTTTATAAGCCGCGCAACTCGCCACGCGGCGTCGTCATCGCCCGCCGTTTCCGCGGCTTTCGCCTTTATGTACAGCCCGTAGCTCAAAAACATCTCGTTATTCGGAAAACCCCTTCCCGCCGCTTCGCAAGCGCAAACGCGCAAAAACGCTTCCGCGTAAGCGCCGCGCTCAAAAGCGTTTCGAAAAGCCTCGGAATTTTTGTAGAATTTATTCGATTGCGCGAATCTCCCGGCGACTTGCGTCGCAAAGACGCTGAACGCCCCCAACCCAAAAGCGTAAAACAGTCCGAAGACGTAAACCTCAATTTTCAACGCCTTACGATTCTTTTTTTTCCGACGGCGCAATCGATTTTTCCGCCGTCTCTTCGTCGCTCGGGCCGCCGTTTTTTCTTTTTTTACGCGCCTTAACGACCGCCGCGCCAAGGAAACCGCCGATCGTTCCGGCCGCGCACCATATGGGAAAGATTTCGTCGGCGCGTCGATCGCCGCTCAACATAAGAAGGATTCCGACCGCCAAACCGATCGCCGCGCCAAGAAACGTCGGAATTAAAAATCGACTATTTTTTTGGCGACGCCGTTCGCTCAGCTCCGCCGCCGCGCCCGCCAGCGTCGCAAGCAAAACAGACCGGCGTTCGAGAGCGCGTAAGGCTCCCCGGCAAAAAGAATAAACGCATCGCAATTCATCGCGTTACCTTCCGTTAAATAATCCTTTCCGGGGCCGTAAGCGTCGGATGTTATGGAAGTTGCTTAAATTCGACGACGTCGCCGCTCTAGGGTGTGTTGACACTAACTGTTAAGTAAAATAACGATTGACACAAAGTTCCAAAACGTTAAAAAAGTTACGTCGAGTTTATCGCAACGCGTCGCGATTCGTCGGAAATCCTTGACACGTCGAAAGAAACGTTCGACTTCGTTGCGGCGTTTGTAAAGGTTCTTGTCGTAACCCCAAGGTTCGCGACGGTTGCGTTTTGGCGGAACGACCGGTTCCAAACCGACGTCGCAAGCCGTTTGACGCGTCGCCCTCGTAAGCGCGATCCATAAAAACAAACTTTGGCTTAAGTCGTTTGACGTCAAGATTTCGGAGAAGTTCGCGACCGACGGGCGCGTCGCTGACGTTCCCTGGCGTGAGTTTTAGCGCGACCGGCGTCGTCGGGGCGGCGACGAGCGTATGAATCTTGGTCGTGCGCCCGCCCTTCGTTCGACCGATCGCCTGCGGCCCGTTTTTTTAAAGCTCCGGCGGCGCTCGGACTCGATTTTACAAACGTTGAATCCAAGGACAAGACCCAAAAATTGGCGTCGATAAGTTCTTCTTTTTGAAGAGTTTCCAATACCTACGACAAAACGCCGTTCTCGGCCCGGCGTCGGAAGCGGCGGTAGACCGTGTTCCAAGACCCGTAACAAGACGGCAACGCGCGCCATTTGCATCCGTTCTTAACGACGTAAAATATTGCGTTCAAAAAAGTTAAATTATCGACGCGAACATTGCTACGCGCGGTCGGCGTAACAGCCCGATTTTTTGGTACTGTTTTTCCGTAAGTCTCATAGGCATATTATAGTATTTTTGCAACGCTTACGCAAGGGGCGAGGAAAAGTGTCAACACGCCCTAAGAAACGTCGCGTCCAATAGCGGCTAAGTATTGTCGCAACGCCAAGTCAAAGAATAAACGCTAATCAAGGCAATACCGCGAGTTAGTTTACAAAATTTAAAACGCGCAAACGACGAGTTAACTCGCAAAACCAACGTCTCGTTAACGTCAAGAGTCGTTTGCAAATTGACGTCTCGTTAATAACAAACGTTTGTTCGTAAGCCGCGTCTTTATGCGATAAACGTTAACTCGCCAACCGACGTTTTGTTAACGCAAAGTTAGTTCGCGACCCCAATTCTCTCTTTAATTCGTTCACAAAATCAAGAAAAACCACTACGAAGCGCCGATAATTTGTAAGTTTATTATACGTCGCAATCACCGACACCGATTAAAAGAATTATAATCGCAACATTACAAGAAGTCAACAAAAAAGCAATAAAAAAAGCGCAAACTTCGAAAAATTTTCAAAGTTTGCGCTTTAAATTTTTAAGACCCCGTTAGAAGTCTTAAAAAAAACCCGGCGATACCTACTTTCGCGGTTTCACAACTATCATCGGCTCCAAGCGCTTAGCTTCCGTATTCGGGATGGGAACGGGCGTTTCCACTTGGATATGGTCGCCG
>JAGBDD010000194.1 GCA_017937685.1 Thermoguttaceae bacterium
CGACGCTCGCCCCAAACCGCGCTCGCGACGAAACCGCCCGTTTCCGCGCCCGCCGCGTTCGTCGCCTTCGCCGCGCTCGGCGTTTTGTTCGGCGTTTCGACCCTTTGCCGCCCGGCGTTTTTCGCCTTCGCCGGACTCGTCTTTCTCCTTGTCGCCGCGCAAGGATTCGTCGTCGCCGTCAAAACCCGCAAACTCGACCGACTTTTCGCCGCCGCGCTCTTTTTGCTCGGAATCGGCGCCGCC
Organism: Thermoguttaceae bacterium; assembly: GCA_017937685.1. Taxonomy (GTDB): domain Bacteria; phylum Planctomycetota; class Planctomycetia; order Pirellulales; family Thermoguttaceae; genus RUG369. The sequence goes on from JAGBDD010000194.1 coordinate 244, forward strand.
GTCGCGCCTTGGACGCTCCGCAACCTCCGCGCGTTCGACCGTCCGATTTTGACGACGACGCACGGCGGATACACCCGTTATTTAGCGCACAATCCGGAAATTTACCGTCATTTTGAGTTGTCGCCGCCTTGGAGCCTTTGGAATCCGGAACCGTTTCACCGCCGCCGCGCCGTCGAATACGCCGCCGCGCTCGCCGACGCCGGGCTCGAACCGGGTTCGACGGAAGCGGAGCTGTTCCAAAATTGTTGGACGTCCGAGCGCGCCGACGAAACGATCCGCTCCGCGCCGCGAACGTTCCTTTATTCGATCGGGCTCCGCGTCGGCGAACTTTGGCGCGTCCTTCCGAACGCCGTCGACGCGGAGGGTCGCCCGCTCGCGTCTCCCGATTCGGAACCGCCGCGCCGTCGCGCCGCCCGCTTCGCCGTCGCCGTTTTTTATTCGTTCGAGTTGACCGCCGCGCTCCTCGGCGCCGCGTTTCTCGCCGTCCGAGCGTTCCGACGCCGCCGCGAAACGCCCGTCGTCGACGCCCTATTGACCTCCCCTTGGACGCTCGGCGCGCTGTTGGTCGCGTCGGTTCAAATCCCGCATTTGATTTATTGGACGAATATGCGAATGCGCGCTCCGCTCGAAATTTTCGTTCCGGCGCTCGCAATTTTCGCCGTCGTCGCGCTCCTCCGCCGACGCGAAACGCCGCCGAGCCTTAACGACAACTCCGCCGACTAACCGACGAGCGACGCCGAACAACCGTCGACGCAACGAACCCCGAGCCGTCTTACTCGCCTTCCCGATTCGCCGCTTGCCCAAATTTCCAATCGCGCCTCCGACGCGACGCAACCCAATTCGTTCCGTCCCCCCGAATACCGCCGAACCTTGACGGCAAGTCCGACTGCGCGACGGCTAACCGACGAGAGCCGCCAACCAAACGATAATGCGCCGCAACGCAAGCCGTCTTGCTCGCCTTCCCGATTCCGCTCCTTGCCAATATTTTCGCCTCCCCCCGACTCGCGCCGTCGACGCGGTAAAAACGCCTCGTCGACGCGCGGAACGACCGTTAAAATCGACAAATCGCAACTTTTCCTTCCCTTAAAAAGAGCGAAAAAGTCAAAAAGAAGTTTACTTTTTTTGAAAATTCTATAAAATAGGGTAAAATAAAGTAAAGTCGAGAGCGGTTTTGTCCGAAAGGCCCCGTCCCGACGCAAGCGTTCCGTCGACGCCGCTCGATTCGCCGTCGGCGCGCTTTACTCGGTCGGGCCGGTCGCCGCGCTCCGCTTGTTTCGCGCCTCCTTCGACGTTCCGGCGTTCGTTTCCGTTCGGCGTCGGCGCCTTTCCCGTTTCCTCCTTTTGTTCCGTCAACGAAAGAACGCCCGATGTTTCGATTTTTAACGCTCGTTTTCCTTTTCGCCGCGTCGACCTCTCCCCTCCTCGCGCAGGAAATCGTTTTCGAAGATCGTTTCGAAGGCTCGCTGAAGCCGGGCTGGGTTTGGATGCGCGAAAACGCCCCCTGTCGCCGTTTCGTCAACAATTCGCTCGAAATTTTGTTCGAACCGTTCGGCGACGGCGAAGCGCGCAACGCGTTGTCGCGACCGCTCAACTTCTTCCGCTGGCGCGACGGCAAAGTCGACGGCGCTTACCGCGTCGAAACGCAATGCGCTTTCGTCGAAAAACCGACCGCCCAATTCCAACAATGCGGCATTTATTGGCTCCAAAACGACCGCGTCGTCTTCAAACTCGTTTGCGAATGCGTCGACGGAAAAACGTTCATTTTTCCGAGTAAAACGCCGGTCGACGCTCAAGCGATCAAACTCCGTTTGACGGTCGTCGATCAAAAAGTCGTCGCCGAATTTTGTTGCGACGGGGAGTCCTCCTTCCGTCGCGTTTACGAAGGGCGCCTCGACGTCGGCCCGAACGACCGCGTCGGCGTTCAATGTTGGCACGGCCCGCGCGACAATAAAACGCAATGGGCGCGTTTTAACTATTTTCGCGTCGAAAAACTAAACGACTAACGTCGGAAATTTTCGCAAGTTCGACGGCGTTTCATTTCAATTTTCGAATATTTAAACATTTAAGCGTTTAAACGTTTTAGCGTTCGACGCGGCGCGTTCGTCGCTCGTCCGCGCGTCAATCAAACAGCAATCGACACGAGTTCCGAAAATGTTAAGCGGCGTTGGCATCGTCTGTTTTATCGCGAGTTATTTCGTCGTTTTCGTTCTAGAAATCGTCGATTTCCGCGCCGGACGTCGGTCGTTCGGCTTGCGTTGGGGCGCGGTCGCGGTCGCCGTTCTCGGCGCGGTCGCTCAAACGGCCTTCCTTTATCACAACCATTTGGCGCAACACGGTCGTTTTTTGTCGACGCCCTCCGGTTGGTTTTACCTCCTCGCGCTCGGCGTCGTCCTCGTTTACCTTTATTTGACGTTCGTTTCCCCGAAGACGCGGTTCGGTTTGTTCCTTA
>JAGBDD010000195.1 GCA_017937685.1 Thermoguttaceae bacterium
CCGCGCGTTCGGCGGCTGCGGTCGGCGCTGTCGGCGATGTGTTGCAGTTCGACGATCGCGAAACGCGGCATCAGGAGCGGACTGTCGACGATTTTCGTTTCCATCACGTCGGCGATGCGCCCGTCGATAACGACGCTGGTGTCAAGGATGAGCGGCTTAATTCCCTTCACGTTGCGCTGAAACTCGACGTAAGGAATAACAAACCGAAAATCGTTTCGCGTTTGCAAAAGAAAACTAACGCCGCAGTAACAGAAAGTAATCAGGAGCGCCGACGTAACGTTGCGCCGCAAATCGTCCCCCGAACCGCTCGGGTCGCCCGCGACGTCCGCAAAGAACGGCTCCAACGCGAGCCCCATCAAGTACGTCGTCAACAAACCGACGAGCAACCCGAAATACACGGCGGAAATCCACTCGATTTTTTTCTTGGGAAACGCCATATCGAGCGCGACGACGCCGAGCGCCGAAAGCAACATTAAGAAAAACGTCGCCAAACCGGCCGCGCTCGAACCGGTCGCGCCGCCTCGAATAATCGCGACGCCGACGCCGCTCGTTACTAAAATAAAAACGCAACGCAAAATCAACAAAGGCATAATCGAATCCTTTCCCCGTCTTCCGACGTCGTTCGCAAACGCGCTCGTTCGAAACGCGAGCCGAAGCCGCCGCCCGGAAAACCCCGAGTCGACGTTATAATCGTTTTTATTAATTATAGCGCCGAACGCCCGGTCGCGCTAGCGCCCGCGTCTCGTTTTTTTCCTTTTTCACGCGAAAAAACGCGATTCGCCGCCGTCGCCGTTTCCCTCGACGCGCTCCGCTCGACGCGCGGCGAAAAAGAAGGCTCTCGTCGTTAATACCTCGACCCCCGCTCAACCCGCGCCGCCGGAAAATTTTTGCGAAAAGACCGGAGGAAACAAGCAAAAAATCTAGAAGCGCCCCTTGCGTTTTGCCCGCGTCGAGAGTATCATATAGAGAGCGGAAAAATCGGCGACGCGACGCGCGAGCGCTCTTTCGACGCCGCCGACCGCGCTTTTGAAAAATAACGCTATAGTCAACCGCATTATAACATCCCTTACCAACGCGCCGCCCTCGTCGCCGACAATTAGACGCGACGAACCGACGTTAAGGAGACGAAAATCTAATGGCGAAACGATATTTCACCAGCGAAGCCGTCGGCATGGGCCACCCGGACAAACTCGCCGACCGCGTTTCGGACAGCGTTCTCGACGCCTGCTTGGCGCAAGACCCTATGAGCCGCGTCGCCTGCGAAACGATGACGACGACCGGTTTGGCCGTCGTCGCGGGCGAAATTACGACGAAAGCGCAACTCGACTACCAACAAATCGTTCGCGGCGCTATCGAACGCGTCGGCTACACGGACGACGAATACGGCATTAACGCGAAAACGTGCGCCGTGATGATCGCGCTCGACCGTCAAAGCCCGGACATCGCGCAAGGCGTCGACGCGTCCGACTCGAAAGACGTCGGCGCCGGCGACCAAGGGCTTATGTTCGGCTACGCTTGCAATCAAACGCCGGAGCTGATGCCGCTCCCGATCGCGTTGGCGCACCGCATTACGAACCGTTTGGCCGACCAACGTTTCGCGAAGGAAGTCGATTGGCTCCGCCCGGACTCGAAAAGTCAAGTTACCGTCGAATACGACGGCGACAAACCGGTTCGAATCGACGCCGTCGTCGTCTCGACGCAGCACGATCCGTCGATCGACCAAGCCGGTATTCGCGACTGGATTATTCCAAACGCGATTAATCCGTGCATTCCGGCCGAGCTTCTCGACGAAAACACGAAATATTACGTCAACCCGACCGGCAAATTTGTCGTCGGCGGCCCGCACGGCGACTGCGGTCTCACCGGTCGCAAAATCATCGTCGACACCTACGGCGGTTGGGCCCGACACGGCGGCGGCGCGTTCTCCGGCAAAGACCCGACTAAGGTCGACCGCAGCGCCGCGTATATGGCTCGTTACGTCGCGAAAAACATCGTCGCGGCGGGTTTGGCCGACTCGTGCGAAGTCCAACTCGCTTACGCCATCGGCGTTTCGGAGCCGGTCAGCGTCCTGATCGACTTGGCCGGAACCGGCAAAGTTTGCGAAAAGAAACTCGCCGAAGCGGTTCGCGAAGTCTTCCCGCTCACCCCGCGCGGTATTATCGACACGCTCCAACTCCGTCGCCCGATTTACGAAAAGACCGCGTTCGGCGGGCACTTCGGTCGGAACGACGACGATTTCACTTGGGAAAAGACGGACAAAGTCGACGCCTTGAAAGCGCTTCTCGGCTAAGCCCCCAAACTTAAAACGACGTTAAACTCGTTTTAACCGTTAAAATCGGCAAGCGCGACCGTCGCAACCCGCCGTTCGCGCTTCGTTTTTCGCTTTGTCTCCGCGTCGTTCCCGCATAGAACGACGCGGAGAGCGTTTTTTTATTCGCTCGTTCTTTGTTTTTGCCCGCGTTCCGTCTTGCGCCGACGTTTTATTTTAAAGTTTTGGCGAAAATATTGTCGGACGCGCTTTCTTAGGCGCTCCCCCCTTCTTTACAACTTTTGTTATCGAGCTAAAATAAAATTGCGCGGCGTTCCCGTTGCGGTTGCGCGGCTTGATTTTTTCTCCAATAATCAACTTTGAAAGGCACATACAATGGAAATGACTCGCAAGGATTTTTTGAAAGCGGTCGCGATCGCCGGAATGACGACCACCTTTAGTTCCGCCGCTCCGTTCTCGGTTCTCGCTCAACAAGGCAAAAACGCCGCCGGCGCCGACGTCGATCTCGTCGCGTTGATGGGGGGCGAACCGGGCCAGATGTTCGAAAAAGGGATCGAAGTCCTCGGCGGGATGAAGCGTTTCGTCGACCGCGGCGCCAAGGTTGTTATCAAGCCGAACATCGGTTGGGACAAAAAACCGGAACTCGCCGCGAATACGAACCCGGAACTGATCGTCGCGATGATCAACGCCGCCAAAGACTGCGGCGCGAAGGAAATCGTCGTTTTCGACAACACCTGCGACAACTGGCGCAAGTGCTATGAAAACAGCGGTATCGAAGAAGCCGCGAAAAAAGCGGGCGCGATCGTTATGCCGGCGAACGAAGAACGTCATTACCGCGAAGTTTCGCTCCCTAAAGCGAAAGTCCTCAAAAAGACGCAAATTCACCAAGCGATTCTCGATTGCGACGTTTGGTTCAACGTCCCGGTTCTCAAGAACCACGGCGGCGCGAAAATGACGATCGCGATGAAAAACCTGATGGGTATCGTTCGCGACCGCCAAGCGTTCCACCGTCTCGGCCTCGACCAAGCGATCGCCGACATTGGCACCTACGAAAAACCGGCTTGCTTGAACGTCGTCGACGCTTACCGCGCGATGAAATCGAACGGCCCGCGCGGTCGCAACGAAGCGGACGTCGTTACGCCAAAATGCCTCTTTATGTCGACCGACCCGGTCGCCGTCGACGTCGCCGCGATTCGCACCTTCAACCAATTCCAAAAGATGCCGCTCGAAAACGTTCGTTACGTCGCGATGGCCGAAGAGCTGAACCTTGGCGTCGCCGACCTGAGCAAACTCAACGTCGAACGCGTTCGTATGTAATTTTCCGCTCGATTTTCTTTGCGCGTCGCCGTTTTCCGCTCTTCCTTTGAATCGACGGGGGGGGCGGCGACGTCGCGAAAATTCGACGCCGAACGTCCGTCTCCTTGAAGGCGCCGAAAGGGATTCAACGCGCTTTCGACGCTTAGGGAGACGTTTTGCCTTAAAGACGCGGGAGCGTTCTTCCCGTTAACCGACGCTCTCCCTCGACGCGCCGCGTTCGCCGGAGCGTTTTCGTTCTCCTTTCTTCCTATTATCCTTCGTTTTCACCGCTTTGGCCCGATTATGCAAAACTCGCCCCGACCGGTTCGCCGTTTATTCCGCGCCGCGACTTTCCGCTTCCTCCGCTGGACGCGCGTCGCGCTTGCCGCCGCCGTTTTCGTCGTTTTAACCTTATTTTTCCTCGACTTCGCCGGATTCGTCCCGTCGCAAGCGGTTTGGCTCGCCAAAATTCAACTGATTCCGTCGCTTTTGGCGGGCTCGTTCGCGGTTTTCGCCGCGCTCGTCCTTTCGACGCTCCTTTTCGGTCGCCTTTACTGCTCGATCGTTTGTCCGTTGGGAATTTTCCAAGACGTCGCGGCGTTTTTGGCCCGTCGTTTCGCGAGCGTTTCTTATTTCTTCCAAAAGCGCAAGTTCGCGAAAGCGCAACGCGCCGAACAAGCGGCGGCGAACGCGTCCGACGCCGACGACTCCAAGTCGAAAACGCCGGTCAAACCGCCGCGCAAACCAAGTCGCGACTACCGTTACCGTCGCAATCCGCTCGTTTTCCGCGCCGTCTTTCTTGCGCTCGCCGTCGCGTCGATTCCGCTCGGTCTTCCTTTCCTCGCGCTTTTGGAGCCTTACGGCCTTTTCGGTCGAATCGCCGTCGCCGTTTTTAATCCCGTTTACTCGTTTGGCAACAACGCGCTCGAAGCCGTCGCGAAAACGTTCGAAAATTATACGTTTTACCGAGTCGACGCGTCGCCGGCGACTTGGGCGTCGTTCGGCGTCGGCGTCGCCTCGTTTCTGATTTTGCTCGTCTTCGCGCGACGTTACGGTCGCCTGTACTGCAATTCGATTTGCCCGGTCGGAACGATTTTGGGAGCGATTTCAAGATTTTCGTTCTTTAAAATTCGCTTCGACGCCGAAAAATGCGTCGGTTGCGGACTTTGCGCGAAGGCTTGCAAAAGTTCCTGCGTCGACGTTGAAAAACGCCGAGTCGACGCGTCCCGTTGCGTCGTTTGCTTCGACTGTTTAACCGTTTGCCGCAAAGACGCGCTTTCGTTCGTCCGGAACCGCAAGGTCGAACTCGCCCCGAGCGCCGCTCAAGCCGACGCCAACGCCCCGCAAACCGCCGCGAAATCGAACGTTCGCCCGCTCGACGCCCTTCTTTCGTCACGCGAGTCGGAACGCGTTCGTCGCGAAATCGCGTCGTTCGACCGCGGCAAACGCGACTTCATCGCCCTCGGCGTCGCCGCGACGACGGTCGCCGTCGCCCGTTCCGTTTTCGGCGCCGACGAAACGCCCGTTTCCGAAACCGCAAAATCGACGGAATCCGCCCCCCCCGCCGCTCCGATCGAAGCCGCCGAGCCATCCGCGCTCGACAAACCGGCGGATTACGGTCAAACGCCCTTCAAACGCGAACACCCGATCGCGCCGCCGGGAGCCGTTTCGTTCGAACACTTCAACAAACGTTGCGTCGGCTGTTGGCTTTGCGTCTCGAAGTGTCCGTCGAAAGTCTTAAAACCGGCGACTTTAGAATACGGTCTCCGCGGCTTTATGCAACCGCGCGTCGTCTTTTCGCTCGAACATTTTTGCAACTTCGACTGCGTCGTTTGCGGCGAAGTTTGCCCGGCGGGCGCGATTCTTCCGCTTAAAATGGAGGAAAAACACCTGACGCAGATGGGACGCGTCGTTTTCATCAAGGAAAACTGCGTCGTTTACGCAAGAAACGAAAACTGCGGGGCCTGCTCCGAACACTGCCCGACGCAAGCGGTGAAGATGGTTCCTTACGGCGATCCGGAAGTCGGTTTGACGATCCCCGAAACGAACGTCGACCTTTGCGTCGGTTGCGGCGCCTGCGAGTCGATCTGCCCGGCGCTTCCGTATTTAGCGATTTACATCGACGGCAATCCGGTTCAACTGAAAGCGAAACCGGTTCCGAAGGAAGAAGTTAAAGAAGTCAAACTCGACGATTTCGGCTTCTAACCGCTTGAAACGGCGTCGCTCCTCAAAAAAGCGGGAACGGCGCCGTCTTTTCATCAAAGCCCTCCTATTTTAACGCTCCTTTGCGCCTAAATTTTTAACGCGCTAAGGAGCGTTTCGTTTGCCGCCGTCGTTCGGCTTTCCGAACCCGACAATCTCCGCAACATTATTCTAAGAAATCTTTTTCGTCTGCCGAAACGACAATTCCGCGCCGTTCCTCTAAAGGAAAACGTCCGTAATCGGGAAAAGCCGTAACGCATTTCATCTCGTCGTCGACGCGCTCGGCGACAACGCGAATCGGCACCCCGAAACGCTCTTCGACGCAAACGTAACGTTGCGGTCGCTCGCTTGCGTCGTTATTAGCGGCTTCTTGCCGAAACCAACGCGCGTTCGAGTCGCCGAGAATATCGGAAACTTCGTACATAAATCGTTCTCCCGTCCAAAAATCTGGAATTTGCGTCTTTCCGAATTTCGCGGCGTCCGGATTCGCGTGCCCGCCCGACCAACCGCGAACGGACGCCGTCGTTTCCGCTTCCGTTTTGGACGCTCGCACCGTTCGCGTTATCGGTTCGCCGAACAAAATATGCCGCGTTCGCTCCGCGTCGACGCGATTTTCGCCGCGCCGAACGGAGTTCAACTCCAGTTGTTCGCGAACGTACTCGAACCGCGCTCGTCGTTCTTCAAAAAAGTGGGTCGTCGAAAACGTTGGGTGATACTGCTTGTCGAAAAAATTCCAACAAAGCCGTTCTTCCGCCGCCGACGCGCTATCTTCTTTTCTCTCCGTCATTGTCGCGTCGAGCGACCGCGTTTTCCAACCGCTCGACTTTCGCTCTCCATTAAGTCGTTAACCAAGAAACAACTCTAGGCGCGACGAAAACTCCGCCGCGCCTTTCGCGTTTTTAAATAAAAACGTACTTCAACGCCGATTAAAGACGCTAAAACCGTCAAACTCGCCCGAAACCGACAAGCCGACGCGCTTTATCGTAAGTCTCTTCAGCGATTTGGCGAGCGTAATCGCGCCCGCGGTCGAGCGTTTCGTCGACGATACCCGACTTCATCGTTTCAGCAAATTTGTCCTGCAACTCGGCCAAGAACGAACAAACGACTTCGGCGACTTCCTTCTTCAGATCGCCGTATCGAGCGTTCTCAAAATGTTTTTCCGCGTCGGGAATCGTTATTCCTTTGAAAACGGAGTAAATCGTCAGCAAATTCGAAACGCCGGGCTTGTTCGCTTCGTCGAAGTAAACGCCTTCGCCGGAGTCGGTAACGGCGCTCATAATCTTCTTGCGCGCTTCTTTTTCAGTATCGGTCAAGAAAATCGACGCTTTCGGATTCTCGCAACTCTTGCTCATCTTCTTTTCCGGCGCTTGGAGGTCGCGAATTTTCGCGCCGACGGTCGGAATGAGCGGTTCCGGAACGACGAACGTTTCGCCGTATTTCGCGTTGAAGCGTTGCGCCAAGTTGCGCGCCAGTTCGACGTGTTGCTTTTGGTCGGCGCCGGTCGGAACGACGTGCGCGTTGTAAAGCAAAATGTCGGCCGCCATCAAAATCGGATAGGTGAAAAGCCCGCAGCCAATCTCCTTCTTTTTCTTCTCCTGCTCTTCGGACTTCGCCTTAAATTGCGTCATCCGCGACATTTCGCCCATATACGCGGTGCATTCGAGAATCCAAGAGAGGTTCGCGTGCTGCGGCACTTCCGACTGAATGTAAATATGATTTTCGTCCGGAGAAACGCCGCAAGCGAGGTACATCCCGACGACTTCGCGAATCCGACGATGAAGGAGTTCCGGGTCTTGCGGCACGGTGATCGCGTGCATATCCGGCACAAAAAGGAACGTTTCGTAATCGTTTTGATAATTAACGACCTGTTTGATTCCCCCGCAATAATTTCCGATCGTCAGCACGCCGCTCGGTTGCAAGCCGGTCAAGAGTCTTTTTTTCATCGTTTTTCCAATTTCGCTTCTCAAATCAAGTTCCAAACGTTTCGCGACGGCCCGCCAAACGTCGACGTTAACATTATACCCGTTTTCCGCCGCTTCGCAAGCGGGGGCGTTCGTCGCCGCGCCGTCGTTTTTAAAAACGCCGCCGTCCGCGCGCATTAATTAAATATTGACAACAACGCGTAACATTTCAACGATCGACGCCCGATTTCGCGTTCGGCGACGCTCGACTCGCCGCCTCGTCGGACGCTTGAAAAAAATTTTCTCCCCCGCTGGACGAAGCTGGAAAAATCGGTTAGAATAAGGGCGGATAGTTTTGGGAAGCGTCGTTAAAAACGCTCTTTCCAGCTTGTCGAACGCCGCGTTCGCCGTCGTTCGCCCTTAATTTGACGTTTGTTTGAAGACGAAAGGTTTGAAATGGAACTGCACGAGTTGATTCAATCCCTCAAAACCGATGAAGGCGGTAAAATCGTTATGGTCGTTTCGGACGGTATCGGCGGTCTTCCGCTGCAACCGGGCGGGCCGACCGAATTGGAAGCCGCGTCGACGCCGAATCTCGATCAACTCGCCGCCAAGGGCGTTTCCGGCATGTCCCTCCCGATCCTTCCGGGCATTACCCCCGGCAGCGGCCCGGGCCACCTCGGCCTCTTCGGTTACGACCCGCTCGTCTTCCAAATCGGTCGCGGCGTCCTCGAAGCCGCCGGCATCGCGTTCCCGGTCGGCCCGAACGACGTTTGCATTCGCTGCAACTTCTGCACGATCGACGAAAACGGCCTCATTACCGACCGCCGCGCGGGCCGCATTCCGACGGAAGAATCGGTCGAAGTCGTTAAACTCCTCGAAAACGTCAAAATCCCGGGCGTCGAAGTTTTCGTTAAGCCGGTGAAAGAACACCGTTTCGTCGTCGTCTTCCGCGGCGAAGGCCTCGGCGGCAACGTCGCGGACACCGACCCGCAAAAGGTCGGCGCGAAACCGCTCGACCCGGTCGCGAAGGACGCCGAAAGCGAAAAGACCGCGCAAGTCGCGAAGGAATTTTTCAACCAAGCCGTTGAAATCCTCAAAGGTCAACCGAAAGCGAACTGCCTGACGATGCGCGGTTTCGCGAAGAAGCCGAGCCTGCCGACGTACAAAGAATTGTACGGTCTCGACGCCGCCGCGATCGCCGTTTATCCGATGTACAAAGGCCTCGCGAGCCTCGTCGGAATGGAACTCGTCGGTTCCCCGGCTTCGCTCCAAGAAGAAGTCGAAGTTTTGAAAGAAAACTGGAACAAATACGACTTCTTCTTCCTCCACTTCAAGTACACCGACAGCCGCGGCGAAGACGGCAACTACGAAGAAAAACGCAAGATGGTCGAAGAACTCGACAAAGTTATGCCGCAAATCGCCGAACTGATCGGCCCGAACGACTGCTTGATCGTTACCGGCGACCACAGCACCCCGGCGAAGATGGCGTCGCACTCCTTCCACCCGGTTCCGACGATGATCGTATCCGATCTCGCGCGCACCGACTCCTGCCAAAAATTCGGCGAAACGGAAGCGAATAACTTCGGCGGGCTCGGTCACTTCCAAGCGATTCACCTGATGCCGCTCGCGATGGCGCACGCCAACCGCTTGGGTAAATTCGGCGCTTAATTTTTCGCCTTTACGGAGCGTTTTCGGACGCTCCCGTTTTTCCCAATCGCCGATTTTAACGTTTTTATCGGCTGTAAAACGCGTTAAAGTCGGCGGTCGTATGTTGTTTTTTGACGAACGAACCGCCGATTACCGCGATCTTCGTTCGACAGCCGCCCTTTGAACCGTCGGCGACGCGCTTGCGTCGGCGCGGCGTTGGAGACGACGCATTATGTCGAAACGCTCGTATTTTAACGTTTTTACCGCCTCGACGCTTCTTCTCGGCGCCGCGTTCGGCGGCGGTTGCGCTCCCGAAACGCCGGAAATTCCTCCGGAAGTCGCCGCGGCGCATTCGGTCGATTATTCGGCGGCGCCAGACGGCGAAGTCGCGCTTTTAACGTCGGAAACGAAGTACGACGAGTTTATCGAAAGTTCGCCCGTCGCCGTCGTTAAATTCGGCGCCGCGTGGTGCCCGCCGTGCCGCGCTTTCGAACCCGACTTGCGAAAACAAGCCGGTTATTTTGACGGTCGCGGGGTAAAATTCGCCGAAGTCGACGTCGACGAACTCGGGAAAAAGGCGCGCGAACTCGACGTTCAATCGATTCCGGACGTTCGCGTTTACGTCGACGGTCGCGAATACGCGCAAATCGTCGGTTACGAGCCGCACAACTTGGCGAATCTTGTCGACTCCCTTTGCGAGCCCGCGCCGCAAAAGCCGCAATCCGCCGCCCCGCTCGCGCCCGAAACAACCTCGGCGACCGATTCGGAAAACGTCGACAACGCCGAAAAACCGCTCGAAGAGGAGCTTTGGCCGGAAGAATGACCGATCCGCTTCCCGTCGCCGCGTCGGAAACGCCCGATTCTTTTCGGTTCGATAAAACGCGAAAAATCAAACGTTCAACCGATTTTCAACTCGTTTATCGAGCGCGGATTCGCGTTTACAACGAGCGTTTGACCGTTTGTTGCCGTCCGACGACGCCGGACGCGCCGAGCCGTTTGGGGCTTTCCGTTTCGAAAAAAGTCGGCAAAGCGTTCGTTCGCAATCGTTGGAAGCGTTTGCTTCGCGAAGCGTTTCGACTTCGTCGTCGCGAACTTCCGACCGGTTTCGATTTTGTCGTCGTCCCGACGCGCCAAGACAAGGCGCCGTCGCTGGAAATCCTCGCCGACGACTTGGTAAAATTAGCGCGTCGTTGCGTCCGCAAAGCGATTAAGAGGGGCGCGACGCCGAACGCCGCCTCGATTTCGTCCGTTTCAACGCCGCAAACGAACGAAATTCGCGTTTGAAAATTGCCGAACGCGTCAATTTGTCCGTTTTAACGCCGCCCGCCAAATGATTAAACGCGCTTTCCATTTTTTATCGCGACTTTTTTTCAATATCGAGTTGTTTTTGGAGCGTGTTTTAACGTTTTTTATCGTTAAAATCGTTCGTTTTTATCAACTTGCAATTAGTCCGATGTTCGGCCCCTGTTGCCGTTTCACTCCGACGTGCAGTCAATACTGTTTATTAGCGATTCAAAAATACGGCGTTTTTGTCGGCGTCCTCAAAACTTGTCGTCGTATTTTACGTTGCCACCCTTTTTCTCAAGGCGGATACGACCCGCCTTGACGCGTTTGTGTCCGCGCGTTAACTCGGAACGTTTCAGTCACGACAACCGAATATTGCAACGCGTTTGAAAATCAAAACAATGAGAATAACGTTTCTCTGCGACTCCTGCCGTTCGGAACTAACGGTCGCTTCGCATTTTGCCGGTCGCGCCATCCTTTGTCCGCGTTGCCGTCGTAAAACTCGGATTCCGGCGACCAACGCCGCGTCCGACGCCGAATCGCAACCTTCCGACGCCCGCGTCCGCGAAGCGTCGAACGCGTTCGTCAAACTTTGCGCCAACTTCGCGCCAAATCCGTTCGCCTTTTCGGTTCGGCTGGAAACATTCGCTTCCTCCGACGGCGAGGCGGCAGAAACCGCGTCCGACGTCGAAACCTCCGCCTCCAAAACGCCGAGCGTTCACGAATTAATCGCGACGTTGCTAGACGAAGATAATCGTTAAAATCCCGTTTCCCCCCCTCCGACGTCGTTTGGCGTCGGCTTGCCCTTGTTTTGCCGTCGCCGGCGTTCCGTCGACGGTCGCGTTCCCCAATCGCGTTTCCCCTAAAGGTCTCCTATGTCGTCTCCCACCAAAGCGGTCGTTCTGCTTTCCGGCGGTCTCGATTCTTCGACGGTTTGCGCCCTCGCCGCGGCCGAAGGTCGAGAAATTTACGCTCTCACCTTGAATTACAATCAGCGACACGCCCGCGAACTCGACGCCGCCCGCGCCGTCGCCCGCTTTTTCAACGTTCGCGAACACCTGATTTTCCCCATCGACTTAACGCTGTTCGGCGGAAGTTCGCTCACCGACGACGCGATCGCCGTCGAAACGGACGTTCCGCTTGAAAAAATCGGAGCGTCGATCCCCAGTTCCTACGTTCCGGCGCGCAACACGATCTTCCTTTCTCTCGCCCTCGCGTTCGCCGAAACGCGCGGCGCCAACGAAATTTGGCTCGGCGTCAACTGCGTCGATTACAGCGGTTATCCCGATTGTCGCCCGGAATATTTAGCCGCGTTTTCCCATCTCGCCCAACTTGCGACCAAAGTCGGCGTCGAAGGAACCGCGATCGAAATCAAAGCGCCCCTTATGCGCCTCGACAAAGGCGAAATCATCCGTCGCGGCGTCGAACTCGGTCTCGATTATTCGCTAACGCGCACCTGTTACGACCTCGACGACGCCGGTTTGTCTTGCGGACGTTGCGAAGCCTGCGTTCTGCGGCAAGCGGGTTTCGCCGCCGCGGGCCTCGTCGACCCGGCTCCTTATCGCGGTTAATTTTTTAGGACGCGGCGCACGGCGTTCGATTTCTCGAACTCCGCGCGCCTTGCCTCAAGATTGCGAAGCGGAACGCCGATATATCGAAAAACGCGTTTGGAAACGTTATTTTTCGCGTTCAATTCCCCAAAGTTTCAAGACAAGGACGTCGTTATGAAAAAATTTTCTCGTCGCGGTTTTACGATCGGCGTTTTAGGGTTCGGAGCCGGGTTGTTCCTCTCTCGCGACGTCTTGGGAGCGCTCGACGCGCTCGACGCGGCGTTGGTTAAGCAAGAATTGCGCGTCAAAACGGACGCCGAAGGCGCGTTCGTCGACGACGTCGTCGCCAAAACTCGCTCCGGCGAAATTCCGCCGAACATTCTGAACGCGGCGTATCGTTACGCGGTGAAAAAAGACGGCGGTCGGCGCGTCTATTATTTTGCGCGCTGTCTCGAAATTTTGACGAAAAGAGCCGGTCTTAACGTTAAATTCCTTAAATTTTAACGTCCGAGCTTTCTCCGTTTCAATTTTAAGCGTCCAATTTACTTTCGTCGAGCGCGCTCGACGTTTGCGCAAGAAATTCCAAAGCGCGTCGCCGAGAAGTTTTCGCTTCCGACGACGCGCTTTTTCGTCGACGGCGTTCGCCGTCAATTATAATCGGCCAATTTCTTACGCGCATACTCGGCGCGCAAGACCTCCTCGTCGACGTCGGCGCCCGGCTTCGTTCCGGTTAAACGCCGCAAATGCGACGTTTGAATCGCCGCGGTCAGTTCGTCGAGCGCGGAGATCGGAACCGAATCGATCAAACGCAATCGAACGCCGAGTCGAACGCTCGACAAATGCGTCATCGCCTCTTCCATTGTGATTGCGCGAGCCGACTTCAACAACGCGAACGCCCGATAACAGCGATCCATCGCGCCGTCGCGATCTTTTTCCAACATCGTTTGGCGCGCCTGCCGCTCGTAATTAATCACGCACGGAATCACTTCGCTCAACTGCTCGATAATTTCTTCCTCGGAGGTTCCCAACGTCGCTTGGTTGCTAATTTGGAAAAACTCGCCGAGAACGCGCGACCATTCGCCGTAAATTCCGCGCACCGCCAAGTTCATTTTTTGCAATCCGCGAAGAACTTTTTCGATCTCGTTCGTTTCGATCAACGCCGGCAAATGCAACATCACGCTCGCGCGAATCCCGGTTCCGACGTTCGACGGACAGGCGGTCAAATACCCCAATTTCTCGTCGAACGCGTAATCGAGTTCCGCTTCAAACGCGTCGTCCAACTTGTCGACCTTTTTCCAAAGATCGCGCAAGGCGAAACCGCTCGCGGTCGCTTGAAGTCGCAAATGATCCTCTTCGTTGACCATCGCGCAAAAATTCTCGCGTTTTTCCAACAGAAGCGCGCGCGGTCTCTCGCCCGCTTCCACAAATTCGCGACTTACGACAAGCCGTTCTTGCAGAAAACGAGCGTCGTCGCCCGAAATATCGACAAAGTCGATAAAATCGGTCTCGTCGGCCGAAAAACTTTTCTCGGCGACTCGCGAACAAGCGGCGACCACGTTCCGCAAGTCGTCGTTCGTCGCGCGACTAACAAAAGGAAAACCGCTCAAATTCCGCGCCAAACGAACGCGGCTCGAAATCGCGACGTCGGAATCCGGCCCGTCGTCGCGCAACCAAGCGCACCGTCGCCGCAACAAATCGTTAATATTCACTTAAAAGCCTCGTTTTCTACCGGCAAACGCCGCGCCGCCGTTCGGCGCGAGTCGTCTCCGCTCTATTCGTCCGACGCCCAAAATTCGCTCGCGCCGACGCCGGAACAACCGCTTCGTCGTTCCAAAGGTATTCTAACGAATCGGCGCGATTTCGCCAAGCGCAAAAATTAGAGCGCGAGCGGTTCGTTCGCCAGCTGCCGTTCGGAGCGCGTCAATTCGTACATATCGCGAATCAATTTTATGTCGCACGGACGTTGTTTGACGTCGCGACGGAAAAACATCCGTTCCTGCGTCGCGATCATCAATTCGAGCGAAATTTCGGTCGTTTGCCCAAACGAGCGCGCGTAATTGACGAAGCTCGGCACCGCGGTCGTTACGAAACCGTAAACCATGCTGCACGCGCCGATCGTTTTCCCGGTGAAAATACTCGTGTTGATCGCCGTTTTCGCGTAATCGCCGACGACGCACCCCAAAAACTGCATTCGCGACGGCGTTTTTCCGGCCGGCGTCTCCTGCCAAACCTCGTTGTAGGAGTTTTTCAGGTCGCTGTTGCACGTCCCGGCGCCCAGGTTTACCCAACTTCCCAAATAACTGTGCCCCAGAAAGCCGTGGTGTTGCTTGTTCGAATATTGCTCGATCGTCGTCGCTTCGACTTCGCCGCCGACTTTGCACGTCGAACCGATCGCGACGTAATCCTTAATCGCCGCGTGTTCCAAAATCCGGCTGTTTCGCCCGACGTAAACCGGCCCGCGCATAAAGGCGAACGGCCCGATTTTAACGTTTTTATCCAAAATAACGGGCCCGTTCTTCGAATCGACGACAAAATACTCGCCGATTTCCGGTCGTTCCTCGACGGCGCGCGGCACAAAGAGCCCGTCGGCGATTTCACAATAGTCGCCGGTCGCGACGCGGCTCTCCAAATTTTCGTTAATGTAACGCAAATGATAACGCACCGCGTCGGAAGAGCGTTCGAGAAGCGCGATCGGCTCGCCGACGTCGACCGCTTGGAGGTTCAAGTCTTTCAAAATCCCCTGCAACTGCGCGCAACCGATCTCTTGACGCGGCAAAAAATCCGCCGAATTTAACGTCGCGGCGACGATGGACGAGCCTGAAACGATCGCGGCGCCCCGTTCGCAAGGCGTCGTCGTCAACGCTCGCCAAGCGTTCAGCAAGGCGTATCGCGGCGCCGTTCTCGCGTTAATCAGCAAAATCGGCCCTTTGCGCTCGCCTCGCGCCGGAGTCCAGGCGAACGGAACGTCCTCGCGCAGTAAATCCCGAAGGTGCGGTCGAGCGATCAACTCGATTTCGCCCCCCAACTGCCGCGCTAAATTCAAGAGACGAAGCGAACCGACGCTAATCGAAAACGCCGGACGCCCGACGGTGATCGGGTAAAGATCGACGACTTTATCGTCCTCAAACAAGATAATGTGCATTTATCGTTTTCCTCGACGTTCTTTTTTGCGAAACCATCTCGATATTTTAAACGTTTTTACGAAAGCGCGCCTCGCCGAATTTCGATTCGACGTTCGATTTCCGATGTTTTAACAACGTTATCGTTTTACTTATCCTTTATTCAAACGCAAGACGTTCGTCGTTCGCGCTCGTTTATCCATTATAGAAGGAACACGCGAAAAATCAAGAATTTTCCCGAAAAAACTTCCAAGCGCTCCTTTTTTCCTTATTTTATCCCCCCAACGGCCCCGTCGACGGAAAAATTTCTAAAAAAATCGCTCAAAACCGGCTTTTTTTTCTCGACGAACGCGTCCAAATTGCGTAAAATCCCTTGGAGGCACGAATCGTCGTTTCCTCCGTTTTCTAACCGTCGCGCCGTCGCCCGACCGCGCCGTTAAAATCCGTCTAATCGCAACAAAGGACGCGCTCAATGCATAAACCGTCGTTCGCCTATCTTGCCGCCGCGCTCGCCGGCGGTTGTTTCGCGCTTTCGCTCCAAACGCTCTCGACTTCGACGGCGCTTTTTCCGCGCCTTGCCGCTCAATCTTTGGGCGCTCGTCAAGCCGAGCCGACCGGTCAAAACGATTTTGCCGATTTTAACGAGGCGTTCGACGCTTACGACGCCGCGAAAAACGTCGCGACGCCCCTATCGACGCAAATTCCGCCCCTCGACGACGATTCCGCTTCGACGAACGTTTTTCGTTCCGCCGTCCGTTCGACCGACGATTTCGAAGCGCGTTTGAGCGAATTTTCTCCGCAAGAGCGCGCGCAAATTGAAATCTACGCCAAAAATAACAAAAGCGTCGTCAACGTCGCGACCGTTTCGACCAATCAACGCGCGTTCTTCCAACAAACGTCCGAAGGTTGCGGAAGCGGAATCGTTTTGAACGCGTCCGGCGTCGTTTTGACGAACTTTCACGTCGTCGAAGGCTCGAGCAAAATTGAAGTAACGCTTTTCAGCGGCGAAACGTATCCCGCCAAGCCGCTCGGCGTCGACCCGAACACCGACGTCGCGCTTTTAAAAATCGACGCGCCGGAATCGAGTCTCTTCCCGATTCAATTCGGCGACTCGTCGAAGCTCCTCGTCGGTCAAACCGTTTTCGCGATCGGCAATCCGTTCGGTCTCGAACGAACGATGACGCAAGGGATCGTCTCGAACCTCAACCGAACGATCGGGAGTCCGCAACAATTTCGCCAAATTAAAGGCGTTATTCAAATCGACGCGGCGATCAACCCGGGCAACTCCGGCGGCGTCCTTCTCGACTCGAAGGGCCGGATGATCGGGATGAACACCGCGATCGCCAGCCGCGTCGGCGAAAGTTCCGGCGTCGGGTTCGCGATTCCGGTCAACACGATTCATCGCATCGCGTCGATTTTGCTCGAAAAGGGCGAAGTGGTGCGCGGCGACGCGGGCGTCGTTCAGGTAACGGAAACGGAAAACGGCCTGATTCCCGGACTTATCGACGAAGGCGGCGCCGCCGACTTGGCCGGTTTGCGCGGCGGAAAACTTGTCGTATCAATCTACGAACGCAACGGTATTCAATATCGAACGCAACAGGTCAAGCGTCCGGAAGGCGGTTTCGACGTTATTTTCGGCGTCAACGGCGCTCCGGTGAAAACCGGCGAAGAGTTCATCACCGCCGTCGAAGAACACGCGCCGGGCGAAACGATTACCCTCAATATTTTGCGGCGCGGTCAAAAAATCGAACTGCCCGTCGTCCTTAAATAACGATCGGCGTCTTCGCCCGTTTGCCCAATTCCCCCGTTTTGTCGCGTCGTCGTTTTTGAGCGACGACGCGACAAACGTTTTACGCCTCTATTTTTTCTCTTTCTCTCCCAATTTACCGCGCCGAAACGTTGCCCGAACTCGACGCTCGGCAAATTGCTTGCGCGTCGCCGGTTCTCGCGAACCGTTAACGTTGAAATCGTTAAAATCCTAAAAACTCCGACAAAAAGCGCAAACCGCTCTTGAAACGCCGCCCAAAATTTGAGATAATAAGAAAAATTCCGAAATTGAAGGCGCGTTTATGCAAACTTTATCGTTTTTATCGAAAATCCCAATTTTCCGACGTTCGTTTTGGGGACGCCGGGTTTGCGTTTGCGCCGTCGTCGCGCCCCTTTCGATTTCCGCGCCGCTTTTCTTTCCCGGTTGCGCCGGGCTTCCCTCCGAACCGACGCCCGAATTTTCGGTCGGAACGTACAACGACGCGGCCCCGAATCCGCTCTTTGTGCAAACCGCCGATCCCGACTATCTCTGGAACGCGGTCGTCGACGTCGTCGATAATTATTTCGAAATTAAGTTCGAGACGCCGATTCGCGTTTTTGAACGAGAAACGGAAAACGGCGAACGCTTCACGTCGCGCGCCGAAGGCCGAATCGATACGAAACCGACGATAGCCGCCGGCGTTTTGGAACCTTGGCGCAAAAATTCCGTCGAATGCGACGACCGTTGGTTGGCGACCTTTCAAACGATTCGCCGTTCCGCGGTCGTTAGAGTTGTTCCAGACTCCGCCGGCTACCTAATTTACCTTTCCGTTTATAACGAAATTGAGGATATGAAGACGGCGATGGGGGCGTCGATCGGCTTCAATCAAATTTATCTCGACGATTTTTCGCACTTAACGCAACCGATCGGCGAACGCGCCGCGTCGAGAGGTTGGATCCCGATGGGACGCGACGCCAACCTTGAAAAGCGTATGCTCGAAGAAATCGCTTGGCGTCTCGGCAATCCGCCGACGCTTGTGAACCAATCGGCGCCGCTTAATCCTTAAAATAGTCGCAACCGTTACTATAATGCGCTAAAAAAAGACAAGAATATCGCGACGCTCCATATTTAAAACCTCAAAAATCTATTTTCCGAAGAAATCAAAAGAACGCGCCCTTGTCGCGCGTTCTTTTTTATCTAATTTAACGCGTTTAACAAGGGCGCAAAGTTTCGTCGGTTTCCTCTTAACCTTCGCTTCAATAACTCGGCGTTTCGTTCTCCAAACGAACGCCCGCGCTCGCCGTTTCTTCGTCGTCGCTCGTCGTCGCGACGTTTGTTTCTTCGACGTTGCGCCGTCGCTTGCGCTCGGCGGCCGCTCGAACGGAACGAAGTTTCAAGTGAATATTCCGAATCCGCCGAATTAAATTCGCCTCTTCTTCGATTTCTTGTTCCAAAAGGCTTAATTCGCTCAAATATTCGTCGCTCGCCGCAAAATTTCCCGTCGTTTCCCAACAATCCTCGACGATTTGCTCGTAAGCTCGGTCTTCAAGCGACGTAAACTCCGCTTCCCAATCGACGGCGGCGCTCTCCGCTTCCTCGTCGGAAACGACGCGATTTGCGACGCGGTCGGCGCTGAATTGCGTTTCTAAAAAGCGTTCGTCGTCGCCGCGTCGAGCGTTCGCTTCGTTCCAAAGTCGCGAACCGTCGTCGTCGCCAACGATCGGCCGACGCGTTTTCGCCGTCGATTTTGCGCGCGTTTTCGCCTTTTTGCCGCGTTCGCGACTCTCTTTTTTTCCTTTACCGTCGAGCGTTTCGTCGCCGTTAAATTCAAAAAGAAAACCGTCGTTAAAATATTCCGATTTTAACGCTTCGAAAACGCGCTCTTCCGCTTTTTGGACGTTATTTTCCGCAACGTCGTCAAACGCGCTCAATTCGTCCGTTTCGTCGCTCGATTTAACGCCGTTTGCCGAAAAATTCGCGTTTGTTTCGCCAATCTCCGCCGTTTCTCCAATTTCCGCGGCGTCCGCGGATTCCAAGCGTTCTTTCCCACCGTCGGCGCGCAGACGTTCCTTTAAAGCGTCGGCGCGCTCCCAACGGTCGACGCGAATCGCTTCCGCCGTTTCCGTTTCGTTTGCGTTCGCTCTTTCTTCGTCGACGGCGTTTTCCTCTTGCGCGCCCTCCCAAATTTTCAAATGCTGCAAAAGTCGGGCTTCCAGCGCCGCGTCGACTTCGCCGCCGCTTTCCTCTTCTCCCGTTTCTTCGTCAAATTCGCCGTCAAGCGCGTCGACTTCGCCGTTTACGTCAATCTCCCAACCGGCGTTATCGTTCGTTTCGTCGCGTTTATTTTCAACGTTAACCTCGGCGCGATTTCCAGCGTCGTTATAACCGTTGTTTTCGCTTTTTTCAAACGCGTTAAAATCGCTAAAACCGGCGTTTTCTTCCTCGTCGTCTTCGAGCGTTCCAAATTCGACGACGTCGCTCAGATCGCCCGCTTTCAAACTCGAACGCGGCGTTTCCTCCGGCAAATTCAACAAATTCGCCCAAGCGCGTTCGACGAGCGACGCGTCGATCGCTCGAATCTCCGCCGACTCGGGCGCAATCCGTTCCAACGACTTGAACTCGCCGTCAAAACCGCTTTTTTCCTTAAATTCGACGCTTTTTCCGCTTCCTTGCGCCGTCAAAAAGAGCGCGCGGTCGCAAAGCTGATTCGCAACTCGCGGCGAGCCTTTGCACAAATCGGCGACTTTGCGCTTCGCGTCGGTCGTAAAGGAAAATTTCCCGTCGACGCGGCGCGTCTCGCAATCGATATAATCCGCAATTTCGGCGCTTTCAAACGCGTCGAGGTAAGAACGCGAAACGATTCGTTGTTGAAAGGGATAAAGCGGCGGCAAATTCAACCGTTCTTCCAAAGCTACCGTTCCGAATAACGCGACGCAAATCTGCGAAGACGCGGCGGCGCCTTGATCGACGAAAGAACGCAATTCGTCGAAGACGCGGAACGGCAAATTTTGCGCGTCGTCGATCAACAAAACGCAACGCCGCCGTTGCGAACGTTCGAGATAATCGAGCGCCATCAGCCGCAATTCCGTTTCGTCGCAACCGCAAAACGTTTGTCGCAAACCGAATAAAAACTGTTGCCAAAAAGACTTAGCGTCGATGCGACGCGTCGGCGAAACGACGGCGACCAAACTTTCCGCCTCAAATTCGGCGGCGAGAACGCGCGTTAACAACGTCTTACCCGTTCCGGTCGCCCCGACGACGAGCGCGACGCCTTCGTTCCGACGCAAACAACGCGCCGTCGAGCGTCTCGCCTCTTCGATCGCCGCCGCCGGAAAATAAACCCGCGAATCGGGCGTCGATAAGAACGGTCTGCGCGCGTCCCGGTTTTCTCGATATTCCATTTTGTCGCCTTCCTTAGCGTTTGTTTCGATCGTTTCTTCGACCGCAAGGCGTTTTCGCGTCGTCTTCGCTCCGACCGTCGATTTTCTCGCCGTCGCGCGAGTCGCCCGCGACTCCGTTTGCCGCAAAACGCCTACTTCGTTACTATCGACGCGTCGCCCGAAAAAACTTTTGCCTTTTTAGAAAATTCAATAAAAAATGAGCGACCGTTAAAATCGCTTCACTCTTAACCGTTTCAGTCGACGCAAAACTTTTTTTCTTCTTTTTCCTCTTACCTTCCTTCTTTTCTCCCGCCTTATTTTTCCCCTCTTCTTAACGTTGATTTTAACGATATTAACAATTTTTCACCTCTGCTTCCCAAATCCGGAAGACGAGAAGCGCCCAAAGCCGCGCCGCGTGATCGAACTCTCGATTCTCGTGTTCGCGAATCAAACGCTCAACAAATTTCTTATCGAAAAACGGCGCCGCGTTCGCCGACTCGCTCAACAACGCGTCTTTCAACGTTTTATTCAGCGGCCCGCGGAACCAAGCGTCGAGCGGAACGCCAAAACCGGTTTTCGGGCGCGCGTCGATTTCGGGCGGCAGGAGATCGCGACAGGCTTCGCGAAGGACGTATTTCCCCTTCTTTCCCCAAAGCTTGTATTTTAACGGAATCTGCAACGCCAACTCGACGACGTTCGGGTCGAGCATTGGAGCGCGAACCTCCAACGAACTCCGCATCGACGCGACGTCGACCTTCGTCGTCAGGTCGCCCGGCATATACGTCGTCAAATCGACGAACGAAATCGCGCTCGTCAAGTCGCGCCGCCGGAATTTTTGAAAAGCGTCTTGCAAAAAATCGACGCAATCGAGTTCGTCGGCGCTCGGACGCGTTCCATCGGGCCGCAAACCGCCGCTTACGTCGCCGTTAAAATCCGTTTCTTTCGCGCATTCCGCCCAATACTCCTCGTTTAATAGCAAATGCAAGCGTTCGCGATTGAAAATTGCGATCCATTGCAAATATTGTTCCAGCGCGTCCATTCCGACGGTCTCCAAGAACCGTCGCGCTCTCCGCAACGGCGACCGTTGCCGGACGGAATTGGGAATCGCCGAACGCAGCGGCCCGGCCAAAAATCGCCGCAATATTTTCGGCGCTTTATTAATTAATAACGACGCCCGAACCGCTTTGTAACGGTCGTATCCGCAAAACAGCTCGTCGCCTCCGTCCCCGCCGAGCGCGACGGTCGCTTCCCGGCGCGTCGTTTCGCAAAGATACCAAGTCGGAATCGCGGAACTGTCGGCGAACGGTTCCCCGTATTCGCGAACGAGGGACGGCAAAATCGTTTCGACGTCCGGTTCGACGAAAAACTCGGTATGTTCCGTCCCGAACAGCGCCGCCGTTCGCCGCGCAAAAGGCGTTTCGTCGTATTCCTTCTGCGCGAACCCGATCGAAAACGTCCGAATTTTCTTTTCGGAAAACTGTTTCATCAATCCAACGACAACGGTTGAATCGACGCCGCCCGACAAAAACGCTCCGAACGGCGCGTCGCTCCGCATCCGCAACCGCGTCGCTTCCTCGAGCCGTCGCCGCAACTCGCGCGTCGTTTCGTCGAACGAACGCTCGGTAAAATCGTTGTCGTCGACAAACCTTGTCGCCGCTCCCCTCAACGCGTCTTCACCGTCTTCCCCGTCTTGCCCAAACCAACCGTCTTCCGCCCCAAAACGCGCCGCCCCCAACGCTCCGCTTTGCAACGCTCGCTCGACGTCGCCTGGCGCGTATTTTCGTTTTTCGTCAAAGTTAGCGACTTCTTCCGCCTTCCAATACCGCCCGGCCGTTAAATCTTTCCCGTCTTGCCAAATCAAGAACGACGCCGGCGGTAATTTGGCGATTCCGCGGTAAATAGAACGGGGATAAGGGACGTATTGATAAGTCAAATATTGCCGGAGCGCGGTCAAATCGAGTTCTCTCGGAACGTCCGGAAAGAGCGTCAACGCCTTCAATTCGCTGGCGAAAAGGAGTCGTTCCGCTTCGACGCGGTAAAATAGAGGCTTTTTACCGATTCTATCGCGAGCGATCAGAAGCCGTTTTTTCCGCGAATCCCAAATCGCAAACGCGAACATCCCGTTCAACTTCGGCAGGCAGTCGACGCCAAACTCCTCGTAAGCGCGCAAAAGGACTTCGACGTCGGTTTCGGTGCGAAAATTGCGTCCCCGCCGCTTCAATTCGTTGCGAATTTCAATATAATTGTAAATTTCGCCGTTAAAAGTTAGCCAAATCGAACGATCATCGTTTGCAAACGGTTGCCGCCCCGCGTCGGAAAGATCGATAATCGCCAAGCGCCGATGCCCGAACGCGACGCCCTTCTCTTCGAGCGGAATCCCCGGTTCGAGCGGAACTCGAACGACGCCGCGAGCGTCCGGCCCGCGACGCTGCATCGCGTCGGTCGCCCGATCCAAAACCGCCGATTCGACGGCCTTTTTCGCCGACGTCCAAGCCGCGCCGCAAATACCGCACATCGCTCTGTCCCCCTCTTTTTCGCGTTTTTAATTTTCCTAGACGCCCCGTTTTCTCCAACCGGCGTCTTCAATCGACAACGCTTGCTTTTTTTGCCCGCGCTCTTGCGCGCCTTTAAAGAGCGCAAGCTAACGCCGACTCCTCTTTTTGATTTAAATTATCGGCGTTTGCGCTCCATTTTTTGCGCGTTGAAATATTCAAAAAGACTTTTTTTTCGAATTTTACCGATTTTGGCGCGACGAAAAATCTTCACTTTTTCTTGCCTATTTCATTTATCTCCTACATTCACCTCAAACGTCCCGTTTCCCCAACGCCGTTCTTCCTTCCTCCGTCGCTTTCCCGCGAGAGTCGAAAGAACGGCGCCCGCCTTTAACGCCGCGTCGCGCCGCGACGCGCAACCTATCGAATCGCCGATGTCCCGCACGCCTTCGCCTAATCGTTCCAGCGCTTGTCGTTCCCTCTTGCGCGCTTTGTCCGTCCAGCTTGACAAGCGCGACGTCTTTGAAAATCTTGTCGTCGAGACAAGAATAAATAAACAAGACAAAATAAAAAAATCAAACGTCCTTAAAATTCACCGCCCTTCCTACGTCGGAGCGCTAGCGTTCGGGCTTTTCCTTTCCCCTTGCCTTTCCGCGTCGACCTCGGTTTTAGGGCAAACGCCCGGCGACATATCGTCGCCGACCGCGTTAAGCCGCGAAAACGAACGCGAAAAAGAAATCGACGCAACGCGTTTTAGTTCCGGTATTTACGGAGACCCGGCGCCCAACGCGCCGTCCCCTTTCGTCCAAACGCCGACGCGGAAAACGTCGCCTCCGTTTTTTCCGGAAAGCGACGACGCCGTTCCAGGCGCGGCGCGCAACCAACTCGAAGCGCTCGCTTGGGCGGTCGGATGTTGGGAACTCGAAAGCGCCGGTTTTATTTTCCAAACGAAAATCGACTGGGCGCCGGGCGGCTCCTATCTCCTTTGCCGCGATTTTGTTCGCCCTGTCGTCGCGCCGTCCGATCCTTCGTCGCTTGCCCAAGCCAACGACGCCGCGTCGCTTTCGCCGAGATTCGCGGCGTTGCGAGTCGTCGGCTGGAATCCGGTCGCCGGCCTTTTTCAATCGACCATCTTTTGTCGCGACGGAAGTTACGGAACCGGACTTTGGCAACGCGAAGGCGAGAGTTGGCGCGTCGCGACGCGAATTTTACTCGTCGACGGGCGCGCCGCGACGTCGGTCGAATACTTTTCGCCCCGCCCCGGCGGCGGTTTCGATTGGGAATCGACGTCGCGAACCGTCGAAAACACCCCCTTGCCCAACGTCGGCCCGGCGACGGCGCGTTCGCTCGACCCGCAAACGTTCGAACGCCTCGAACGTTCAATGTTTGACGACGTCGTTTCGCCGTTGCAACCGACGACTCAAAGCGAGTTTGAATAAACGCCGTCCGTCGCCGCGCCCTTATTTATCGCGTTAGTTTCAATACGTAGCGAACCGCGACGACAACGAACGCTCTTAACCGAAGCGTTCGCAACAATTACCAACGTTTTAAAATAGTTCCTCGATCGTTTTAAATTTTTACGCCAAGCGACTCGCGCCGCCGCGAACGATCTCGCGAACGGTCGAAGAGTCGCCCTTAAAACATTAACGCCTTTCAGGAGAACATTTATGCTTTGTCAGGTCTCAATGCGTCGCCATACGCGTTCGACGGCGCTCGTCGCCTCCGCGCTTGCCGCGGTCGGGTCGCTCGCCGCGCCTTCCGCTTTCATTTTTGCCGACGCTCCGTCGCAAACAAACGCTCAAACGCCCGCCGCGTCCGCCGCCGCGCCCGATAAGTCGACGCGTCCCTCCGACGTAATCGTCGAAACCGTTGAGACGCAAACGCTTATCGCTCCGAGCGTTGCCGACGACCGCCCGTTCCGGTTCTCAGCCGAAGAAGCGCGAAAGTTCGAAGCCCTCGTCGATCTTTACGCTTACGCGTACCCGCTCGTTTTGTCGAACGAAATCAAACGCGAAACGACGTCGCGCTTTTTTTTAGCGACGCCCAACGAAACGTTTTATTTCCCGCGCCTTCCGGACGCGCGCTATCGAGCGACGGAGTTCCCGAACGTCGACTCCGTCTTCGCGACCGCTTGGCTCGACCTCGCTCGCGAACCTCAAGTCATTGTCGCGCCTGCAAATACCAACGCTCCGTTTTCACTTGAAATCGTCGACGCTTGGTCGAACGTCGTCGCGTCGTTCAACGAAAAAACGCTCGCCGAACTTCCGCTCCTTCAAATCGACGGTCGTTCGCTTCGCGGCGTCGCGCTGGTCGGCCCTAATTCGCCGAAACCGACGAATCTTCCGCCGGAAATCCGCGTCGTCGAGTCGCCGAGTTCGCTCGCTCTCGTTTTAACGCGGGTCTTTGTCGTCGATGCGAAGCGCGCCGGAGCTTTCGGAACCCGCCCCGTCGTTCAAACTCTTTACGACTTTGCAACCGTTCCGGCGTCGACGTTTACGTCGGAATTAAAAGAAGAAAAAACGCGCGTTCTTCCGGAAGCGACGCCGATTAGCGTCGAAAAACCGGAGAACAAAACCGACGCGAAACCGAGTTCCGACGAACAAGAAACCCAACTTGATCAAGCTCTTACGCCTCCCCAAACAAGCGCGTTCGAGCAATTAAAACGACTTTACGTCGCGCAAAACGCCGCTCAATACGCCGCTCGCGCCGACGACGAAAAGCTCCAAGTCGCCGAAACCGAACCCGAAGAAAAAACCGAGCCGAAAGCCGAAAAACCGAACGACGCAACCGACGTTTCTACAAGCGCTTCCGAAGAGCCAAAAGAGTCCGACGCTCAACCGGAAACCGAGAGCGACGCCGCGTCGGCTGAAACTCGGCGTCAAGACGTCGCTAAAATTAACGAAGGCGAACGCAATTACGAACGCGAACGCGACGAGGAACGCCGAAACCTCGACGCTTTTTGGCGTGAAACCAAGGAGCGCGAACGCGAAGCCGCGCAAGCGCTCGGCGCGACCTACGACGACGTTAAACGTTGGTTTTACGACAGATTCGAAAACGACAAGCGCTTTTGGAGCCAGTTCGACGAAGCCCTTAGACGCGACGCTCGCCGCGATCTCCGTCACGTCGAACGCCTTATCGAAACGCCTCGCCCGACGCGTCCTTGGTTTGAAAGTCCGGTCGAGCGCGTCGCTCGTATGTCGCCGGAAAAATATTGGCGTTCCTTTGTCGAACTCCTGAAAACGAATCCGCCGACCGACGCGAACCCCAAAACGCTTGAAGCCTTGCGAACGCTTGGGATAGAACCGGGAAAACCGGCGAAATTCGACGGCGACCTACGGAAATTGAGCCGCGGCGCTTTCGCGATCGCGCGTAAAAAAATCGAACTCGCGGCGCAATCGGAAATTTGGCGCAACGCGACGTCGACCAACTGGATCGTTTTTAAAAACCTTGGCGATTACGGCGACGACTACCTGTTCCGCGCTGGTGCGGCGAGCGTCGCGTTCGGCGTAAACGTCGAGAAAAATGTCGTTTACCCATTTACTTTCCTCGACGAGAACGGCGAACCGCTCGACGGCGCCGCGTCGTACCTCCTCCGCTTCGCCCCGGGCGAAGAACCGCCGACCGATTTCCTTTGGTCGCTAACACTTTACAACGCGGACGGTTACCTTGTTCGCAACGAAGAGGGCAAATACGGCGTCAAAAGCGACGGTTCGCTCAAACGCAACCCCGACGGCTCCGTCGAAATTTTAATCCAACACGATAAACCGCAAGGAGATACGAGCAACTGGATTCCGGCGCCGCGCGGGCCGTTTATCGTCGCGATGCGCGTTTACCGTCCGAACGAAAAAGCGTCGAACGGCGACTGGACGCCGCCGGCGATTCAAAAATTGCAACGTGAAACAACCGCTAAATAAGCGTTTGCGTCGCGCCGCCTATTGACGTTACGTTAACGCGACTTTTGCGACGCGTCGCTATTCGTTTCAACGCGTCGCAACTTAACTTCAACAATTAAAGGAGATTTAAAATGGCGAAAGACAACAACGATCGCAACGACCGCGCCCAAACCGCCGACTTTGAAGAAGCGCGCCCGAGCTGCCCTTGGAACGCCGCGACCGGTCTTCCGGGCTTTTGCAACTTCCTGACGACGCCGGAGCTGAAACGAATGTCGAACAGCTGGAAACCCTTCTTAACGCTTGGGATCGGGCTGTCGATTCTCGGTTTGCTGGCGATCGGCTCGAGTTTCATCGCGACGACGCTGACCGTTTCAATCATCGGCGTTTTGTTGATGATCGGCGGCGCGACGCAAATCGTTAACTCCCTTTACGCCGGACGTTGGAACGGGTTCTTCCTCCACTTTGCGCTCGGCATTTTGTATCTCGTCGTCGGCTTTATGCTCCTCGACGCGCCGATTTTGAACGCTATCACGTTGACCTTCCTGCTGGCCGGATTCTTCATCCTCGCCGGTTTGTTCCGTATTGTCGCGGCGTTGACGACGCAACTTCCGGGTTGGGGTTGGGCGCTCTTTAACGGCTTGGTAACGTTTATGTTAGGCGCGCTGATTTACCGTCAATGGCCGTCGTCCGGACTTTGGGTTATCGGGCTCTTCGTCGGTATCGAAATGCTTTTCGCCGGTTGGTACTGGATGATGTTCGCGTCGAGCTTGCGCAAGTACGCCGCGAATCCCCAACTTTACGATTCGCAAGTCTCGCAACCGCAAGGCGTTTGAGTCGTCGCCACCGTCGCTCGCGTCTAATTGACATTATATCGCAACAGCTTTGAGTTTGTCGCGGCGACCAAAAAAACGCGACGCTCTTCGAACCGTCGAAGAACGTCGCGTTCTATCAACTCTTTTTTCTCTTAACTTATCATTTTCCACGACGCGTTGCATTCCGCCGCAAATGTTAAAAAATCCCCAAAACTTTCGCTTTTACGGAACGATTATAATGTTTTTTCAACGAAACGGTTTCGCGAATCGACGCGCCGGTGCGGACATTCACTAAGTCTAACGTTAAACTATACTTAACCTGCGAATCCTTATTGTCGACCGTCGTCGCCGTCGTTACTTTAGCGAACAAAATATAATCGAACGGCGCCTCGTTTTCGCCGAGCGCGGTCGCGAAACGCTCCCGTTTTTCCGGTAAAAGCAAATCTTCGACGCGCAATCCCGCTTCTCTTAAACCGGCGGTCGCCATTCGAGAGTCGATCGTCTCAAAAACGTCCGATCGCGCGATTTTCGTCCGAATCGCCTCGGTCAAATCCTCGCGAATATCTCCCATTTCTTCGCCCCCCGCGTTCTCCACGCCAAGGAAACAAATTTTTCTAACGCCGTATTCTTCGGTAATTTGCGCAACCGTTTTTCCAACGTCGGCCGACGAAATCGGATTGCGCGCCGCCTGTTCCAAAAGCCCCGCGACCGCCGCTTCCGCCGCCGGATCGTATATCTCCGACCCGGCCCGACGGCTTCCCACGCGAGTCGGCGCGTCGGCGTCGACCACCTTGCCGCGTTGCGTCGCGCAACCGGCAAGAAGAATCAACGTTAAAAAAGCCGCCGTTCGCCAACGGTTGCGTCGGTCAAAGGTCGCCGCTCGTTTTTCTCTTTCGCTAACCATTGTATTTTATCGACTTCCATCAAACGCGCCGCTTTGCGCGCTCTTTGTCTCCGTTGCGACCAAAGTCTCGAACGATAAACGCCCGATATTCAATCAAATCAAAAGTTCGACGACGACGCTTTTTTCTTCGCCGCCGTCCCCAGCGCAGTTAGCGCGATTTTAACGATTATAGCAAATTTTCACCCGCGCGACAAGAGAAATTTCAGCGCTTTTTCGTTGCGACGCGAAACGCTCCCCGTTCTCCTAAGAAATTAACCGTATATTTTTCAAAAAAATCAAAAAAGTCAAAAGCCGTTAAAAATGTCGCCGATAGTAAAAGCGCGCTTTAAACGAAAAGCGAACGAACGTTTTTCATTCTTTTCAAAGAACGCGACGTCGCAACGCCGCGCTCCGTTTCAACGTTCAACCTAACCTATTTTATATCAACGAATATGAGCGATCAAGAACCTAAAGTCGAGGAAGCCCGCGAAATTATTAAAGTGCGGCGTATCAGCGCCAAACCGAACGCGCCCGAGAAGAAAGACGAAGAAGCCGAAGCCGCAAAAGCGCGTCAAGCCGAACTGGAAAAGCGTTTGCGCCGCTTACAATTCTTTTTAGCCGGCGCCGTCCTATCCTTCTTTCTCTTAGGATTACGCGCTTTAGGCTGTCTGCCCTTCAAACGTTCGGTCGACGTCGCGCCCTCTCGAACGCCGTCGGTCGCGCCCGCTTTCTCCGCGCCGTTTACCTTGCCCCTTCCGCAAAACGACGTCGATTCGCAAAACTTTCGCCGTCTTTTTACCTCGGAACCGGGCGTTCCTCAACGCGAGTCCGAAACGTTTCCGGCCTCTTCCGCCCCTCGCTTTGCCGACGCTTCGCCTTTCGACGTCGCGGCTCGTCCCGCTCCGACGCTCGACGACTTGCGCGTTATCCGCGTCGCCGCTTGGAATCTCGAACCCTTTAATTTTTCGAAAGTTAACGACGCGACGACCGGAGAAAAAATCGCTCGTTTGCTTCAAGAATTCGACGTCGTCGCCATTCAGGGCGTTCGTTCGAAAAATCGCGCCGTTTTGGAAGCGCTCGTTTATCTAATCGCGCGACAGGGCGGCGAATACGATTACGTCGCGTCGTCTCCCGCTTCCGTCGACTCGATAGCCGCCTTTTTTTTCAACGCGCAAACCGTCGTCGTCGATCGCGAATCCGTTTCGGACGTTTTCGACGCGCGCGGCCGTCTGTCGACTCCGGCTCTCGTCGCTAATTTTCGCCCGAACGCCGTCGCCGCTGAATCAAGCTTCACTTTTCAAATAATCAATCTTCAACTTTTAGGCGCCGAAAGCGACGGCGAAACGCTTGCGGATTTGCTCGCAACGCTCAAAAAACGCGCCGGAGGGTTCGGAGTCTCGGAAGACGATTTGATCGTCGCCGGAGATTTCGGCGTCCCAATTCAAAAAATCAAAGGGCTCGAAAAAATCCCCAACGCCGCGACGCTCCACCAAGACCAAACGACGGACGTCGACGGAGGAAGCGGCGCCAATCTCCTTTTCGATTCGGTCGCGACGGTCGAATACGTCGAACGCTTTGGCGTCGTCGACCTTGCCGAATATTTCGATATTTCCGACGTCGAAGCGAAAAAAATCGCGCGCGGACGACCGGTTTGGGGCGATTTTAGCGTTTACGAAGGCGGCGACCCCCATTTTTTCGCGCCCAATGAAAAAAAATAGCCGTTTTTCCGCGTTCAAACGTTCTTTGCTCTTGACTTGCGCCGCCGCAAAAAGTATTCTTCGGCGGCAACTTCGCGCCTCGCGTTTTACGTTAAGCGCTTTAAACGTTGTCGCCTAACGTGTTAATCCCCATTTATCGCCGTTCGTTCGTCCAACGCAACGGCGGCGACGTTTTAACCGGTTAAAAATTTCAAGAATGAAAACGACGATCGTAATCCCCGCGCGTTTCGGTTCGAAACGCTTTCCCGGCAAGCCTTTAGCAAAACTCGAAGGCAAAGCGATTTTGCAACGCGTTTGGGAAATCGCCGACGCCGTTTGCGCGCAAGTTCCCGATTGCGACGCCGTCGTCGCGACCGAAACGCCCGATCTCGAAAATCGCAGCGAGCGGATCGTCGAGTTTTGCGAGTCGCGGCGCATCCCGATCGTCGTTACGCCGACTTCGTGCCGCTCCGGTTCCGACCGCGCTTGGGCCGCCGTTTCTTTCCGCGACGAGACGCCGGACGTCGTCGTTAACTTGCAAGGCGACAACCCGATTTGCCCGCCGAAGTTCGTCGTCGACTTAATCGAAGCGTTGCGCGACAATATAAACGCCGACGTCGCAACGATTTACACGCGTCTCAACTGGGTTGCGCTCGACGCGTTGCGAGCTACGAAAAAGACTTCGCCGTTCAGCGGAACGACCGTCGCCGTCGCGAAAACCGGCGACGCGCTTTGGTTCTCGAAAAATATCATTCCGGCGATTCGCGGCGAAGAAGCGTTGCGCGCTTCGTCGGCAATCAGTCCTATCTGTCGTCATATCGGGATTTACGCCTATCGTTTCGACGCGCTCCGCTTCTTCGCCAACTCGAAAAAGGGCGAATACGAGAAGCTGGAACAACTCGAACAGTTGCGCTTTATCGAAAACGGCTATAAAATCCAAATGATTGAAGGCGCTTATCCTCCTGGTTTTGAAGAAGTTACGTCGGGCGTTGACACGCCGGAAGACCTCGAACGGGTCGCGGCGGTTTTGCGGAATCGCGGCGAACTTTTAGACCGATAAATCCAGGTTCGCCTCCCCAATTCGCCGTTGTTCGACGTCGCGTCGACTTTTCCAACTCGCCTGTTTAGCGTCCGACGAAAACGTCGTTTTCACGCGCTTAACCAACGCTTACCTTTTACCCCCGAAAGATTTAACGCAATGACGCAGAAAACGCGACCTTCCGAAACGACGCTTATCGTCGCCCGACACGGCAACACGTTTGAAAAAGGCGACGTTATTTTACGGGTCGGCGCTCGCACCGATTTGCCGTTGACCGCCGAAGGCCGCGCGCAGGGTCGGCGGCTCGGAACCAAGCTCGCGGAACTCGGTTGGCAACCGACGGCGTTTTACTCGGCGCCGCTTCGCCGCGCGCTCGAAACGTCGTCGGAAATCGCGTCGGCGCAAGGCGTTAACGCGGAACCTATCGTTGAAAATTTTTTAACGGAACTCGATTACGGCGTCGACGACGGACGTCCTGAAGCGGAGGTCGCGCGACGGTTGGGCGCGCTCGAACTGGCAATTTCCGAAACGCCGACGCCGCCGTCTCGCGTCGACGAACCGCTTGAAGTCGTCGATCTTTCGCCGGAAGCGATTGAAACGGCGGGACTTACCGCGCTCAAACGTTGGGACGCGGAGAAACGTCTTCCGCTCGGTTGGTTCTTCCTGCGAGAACGAGTCGCTCGACTCGGCGACGATTGGCGCGCGTTCGCGGCGCGAATCGTCGAACGTCATTCGGGCGAAACGGTCGTTGCGACGACAAGCAACGGAATCGCAAGGTTTGCGACGGCGATTTTGCCGCCGGACGCGCCGATCCCGGAAAAGCTCAAACTCGCGACCGGCGCGTTCGGCGTCTTCGTTTGGAACGGCGAAAGCTGGCGTCTCGACGCCTGGAATATTCGCTAACTCGCGGCATATTAAGAGTTTAGCTCCATTTAGTTTTCAGTCGCTCGCCCACGACGTTTCAAAGCGTCGCGGACGAGCGACTTTTTTTGTCCCGTTGCGACAAGACAGCGTCGTCGAAAGCGCGTTCTAACCAGTCGGCAACGGCGAGCGCGTCGTTTGTCGCTTCGACGGCGCGCTCGCTTTTGTTCGTCGGATCGAGGCGCGACGTTCCGAACGTCGAACAATCGGTCGCGCTTTGCAGGACGCCGTTCCCGAAGTCAAGTTCCTTCAACGTTTTATACGTCGTCGGCGCGGCGCCCGGCGCGTTGAACGCCGAATCTATTTCGCCGCTCCTTAAACTTTTAACGCGTCGAGGGCGGTTCGTTCGGAAACGCAATCGGCCCGAGCAAAATCGTTCCGGTAAAGGCGAGCGGCAAATTGCCTTCTTCGTAAAAAAAGCGGCGATCGGCGGTTGCCTCGTCTTTCGGAAACGCCGTCGGCGCGGCTCGTCGAAAAACGTCGGTTAGTCCGCGCGTCAAGCCGACGGGTCGCGATGAAATTCGTCTTCGTCGTCAAAACCGGGAAACTCCACTTAGAGCGTCGTGATTTCGGGCCGCAACCGCTTTACCCGCTTCCCAATCCGCGAAAAGTCGGGGGCCGGTTCGCGCTTTTTTTCACAACCGCTCGACAACCGGGCGGGCCGGCTCCGACTTACAGTCGAGCGGCAACGCGTACAAATTTCGAATAATCAAACGGCGTTCGTCGTCGAGGGCAAACTCGGCGACGTAACCGCGTCAGCCGTCGCAACATAAAGCCCAAAATTTCCGGGTTAAAGAGCGTTCCGCCGCAGGCGTCGACGACGGAAAAAACGCGCCGCCGAAAATAAAACGGTCTTCGATTTGCGCGGGCATTTTACTTTCCTTTTTTCCATTAACGAGAAGCAATAAGTTCCTAAGATCGTTCGAGTTGCGCCTTTTGGAAAATACGATTCGAACGGCGCGCGGGGGCGGCGGCTCGGAAAAAATTTCGGCGCCGACCGCCTCAATTTCCTCGTCGACGTTTTTATTATAATCGCGAGAAAATCGGACGTTAAGGAAAGACGGGACGCCGGACGTCTAACCTGAAAAGAAAAATCGCAAAAAAACGACGCCGGCGGCGAAACGTCGCGCTAAGAAAAGTCGACGCCAAGAAGAGTTAAACGCAAGAATCGCCCAAAAGCCCCCGCCCCCGACGGCTCGGACGGGGTTCGGAGGCTTTTCGATTAACGTTCGCCAACCAAAGTCGCGAACGCCTCGTCAAAGAACGGTTCGCGCTTCCGCCGAGCGAAAAGCAACGCGACGCCGAACCGGGCGCTCAAAGTCGCCCCCAACGCT
This sequence comes from Thermoguttaceae bacterium, assembly GCA_017937685.1. Classification (GTDB taxonomy): domain Bacteria; phylum Planctomycetota; class Planctomycetia; order Pirellulales; family Thermoguttaceae; genus RUG369. The sequence continues at coordinate 33,470 of JAGBDD010000195.1, forward strand.
TTCTTGGTCGCGCCGTTAACGCAAACCTCGGCGACGCGACGCTTTAAAGAGCGTCGCGCCGTTTTTGATTCGCGACGAAAATTAGAGGTTTTCGCAGACGAGGTCGCCGATTTCGGTCGTCGAGTAACCCATTTGACCGGCGGCTTGGCTCTTCATCTTCGTGCCGGTAACGAGTTGAACCGACTTCATAATACGGTCGGCGGCGGTTTGGTAACCTTCGTGTTCCAGCAACATCGCAGCGGAGCTGATCGACGCGATCGGGTTGATTTGGTTCAAACCGGTAAACTTCGGCGCGGTGCCGCCGATCGGCTCGAACATACTCGTTCCGCCGGCGTCCGGGCAGAGGTTCGCGCCCGCCGCGACGCCGAGACCGCCTTGAAGGATACCCGCCAAGTCGGTGATGATGTCGCCGAACATATTCGTCGTCACGATAACGTCGTAATTTTCCGGGCAGTCGACCATATAAATGCAGCACGCGTCGACGTGATGGTATTCTTTTTGAACGTCCGGATATTCGGCGCCGACTTCCTCGAAGGTACGCATCCAGAGGTCGTGTCCGAACGTGAGAACGTTCGTTTTCGCGACGAGCGTAACCTTTTTGCCCTTCGGATTGTTGCGGCGGCGAGCGTATTCAAAGGCCCAGCGGACGCAGCGTTCGCAACCTTTGCGCGTGTAAATCGCCGTTTGCGTCGCGACTTCGTCCGGAGTCCCCTTCTTCAGGAAACCGCCGATACCGGCGTACATATCTTCCGTGTTTTCGCGGACAACGACAAAGTCAAGGTCTTCCGGGCCCTTGTTGCGAAGCGGGGTCGCGACGCCGGGGAGCAACTTCACCGGGCGGAGGTTAATATATTGATCGAACTCGAAACGCAGGCGGAGCAAGAGGCCCTTTTCGAGAATCCCCGGCTTCACGTCAACGTGCCCGACCGCGCCCAAAAGAATCGAGCTAAATTGGCGCAGTTGTTCAACTTCGTCGTCGGTGATGATAATCCCGCCGTTTTTCAGGTAGCGTTCGCCGCAAATGTCGAAATCGGTCAGTTCGAGCTTGATATTTTCAAGTTTCGCAACTTCTTTCAGGACTTTAACCGCTTCGCCGACCACTTCCGGCCCGGTTCCGTCGCCGCCGAGGGTCGCCACTTTCAACACATCGTTCATTTTAATCTCCGCAATTTCGTTCCGTTCGACGGCGCGTTTCGTTCGGGAAATTTCGCACTTTTCCCCGCTTTTTTATCGCAAACCGCCGACTTTTCGCGTTTTCCGTCGCTTCTCGCCCTCAAATTTTCCGGAACGACTCGCCGGAAAGCGCAAGAAAAGCGGGACGCGAAAAAAGACGTTAAATCTTAACCCCTTTATTATGACGCGGCGCGCAATTTTGACAAGCCCCCCGACGCGATTTCTCCCGACTTTCGCCGAAACCGCTCCGCTCCGCCGTCAAAACCAATTCAAACATTAAACTTGCCGCCGCTTATCGCCGCCAAAGTCGCCGCAAACGTCAAACTCGCCGCCGTTTACCGCCATTAAAATCGTTTCGAGCGTCAAACTTTACGCCGTTCGACGCTCAAAGGCAAGCGCGTTCGCCGTCGACGCTCGAACCGTTAAAATCGGCAAAATCACCGTTAGCGGTAAAACTTGCGCACTCGCGAAATCGACTCGAACCCGCCGAGTTCGAGGCATTCGCGGACGCATTCCATCGCCGGCGCGTCTTCGGGCAACACCTCGTACTTGCGCTTCACCGAGCCGACGACGTAATCGAGCCCGA
>JAGBDD010000196.1 GCA_017937685.1 Thermoguttaceae bacterium
CTCCGGCTCCCGCGCCCGCTCCGGCGGAAGCTCCGGCCCCCGCGCCCGCTCCGGCGGAAGCTCCGGCCCCCGCGCCCGCTCCGGCGCCAAATCCGGCCGCCGTTCTCGAGCTGGAGCGCGCCGCCAAGGCCAAAACGCCCGAAATCTTTGAAAAACTCGCCGTCGACAAACCTTTTTCGCGACGTATCCCCAATTACTGGAACGCTCTCAAATTAACGAAGCGTCAAAAGAACGCTATTTACGCGCTTCAGCAAGAATATTTCACCGAAATTATCCAACTTCAAGCGCGAATCGCCCGTTTAGAAGCGGAACGCGACGCTCGCTACCGCGAAGTCTTGACGCAAAAGCAAAAGGAAGCCCTCGACGCCAAGCTCGCCGAGGTCGAAAAGTCGCGCGCCGCCAAAGCCGAAGCGAAAGAGGCCGCCGAAGAAGCGGAGGCCGAAGCCGCGATTAAATAATCGCTTTTATTTAGCGCAAACAACGCAACGACGCGAGTTTTCGCGTCGTTTTTTTATTAACGCGGCGTTTAGGCGCGTTTTTTGTTAAGATACGCCAATTCAAAAACCGTCTTTTACCCGCTTCGACGCCGGATCGCCGTTTTACGCGCGTTTTGGAACGCGCCAACTCCGTCGGAGTCGTTCGCGACGTCGCGGACGTTCTTTCCGGCGTCGCCGCAGGCGCTTTAAGTTTTCCCGCCGCTCGACGCGTCCGCTCAATCGGGACGATCGCTCGCGTCGCGGTAAATTTGGCGCTTCGGCGCGACGCGATTCCGCTAGAAGTTTCCGGTTGCGAAACGAGAAACTCCGCCGTCGCGCCGCCGACGTCGAACTCGGTTGTTCGGACGCCCGGCGCGTTGCGGAAACGAGACAAAGAAGCGCCTCGTTTCCGCAACGTTTAAAAATCGTCGCCGAACGACTGCAAACGCGCCGTTTCTCTCGCCGTCGAGACTCGCGGTAATTTGGGGGCGACGTCGCCCGTCATTGATTTTCGACGACCGCCATAACCTTGCGCGCCGCCTCCAAAAGCGTACAGCCGGTAACGTGCGGATTCAGCGCCGACGGTTCGTCCGTCGGCCAAGGGCGACGCCAACGTCCGCCGTAGAGCTTCGTTTCGGGATTCACGCCTTGACGAACCAGCGTCGTCGCGCTACGTAAAAGATAATCGGCAAACTCTTGCCGCGCGGCGTCGTCCAGTTCGGGCAGAACGATCAGATTGGCCAGATAGCGGAAGAAAATGCCGTGGAAAAGCGCCCCGTCGCCGTTTGTGGAGTCGGAAAGAACGCCTCGATTTCTTCGGCTCATAGGGCCGGTCGTATAACGCGCCGTCAGGACGGCGTCGTCCAAGAACGAAGGATCTTTGGTCAGTCGGAAGAGTTCCACCGCCGCGCCGACGAACGTGCCCTGATTGTAGCTCAGACTAAAACGTCCAATTTCACCGTTCCGATTCATATTGTCGTAGACGGCGCCCGTTTTCGAATCCCAAAGATATTTTCGTTCCCAGCGATAAATTTTTAACGCTTCGGCCAGATATTCGTCCGCCGACTTATTTTTGGCGTTCGCAGCGTCGACGGACGCAAATTGCGCCAAGCGAGCGGCAAGGATCGCGGCCGGCCCGTTAGAACAAGCGTTCTTCGATTTGGCGACGTCGGTCTTCCAAGTAATCCCGCCGTACCACGGAGCCTCGTCCTCCGGTCCCCACTGCGACCATATCCAATCGGCGTACATTTGCCGCGCCTTGTTCAGATAACGCGTCTCGCCCGTAACTTCGTAGATACGAACAAGGGCCAACGCGTGCCATTCCATATCGTCGACGAAAGCGTTCCACCACGGGTCGCCTTTTCGCCTCCCTTGACGAGCGTTAAAATTGAATCGCGGCATTCCCTGGAACCAAAGGTCGTACATCCGATAATATTTCTCGTCCTTCGTGCGCGCATAGGCGTCGGTGATCGCGTCGATAGCGTGGGCTTGCGGCCAATAATTGTTCGTTTCCATATCGGCCTGCCGACTCATTTTGTTAAAAAAGTAGCGGTCGGGACGTTCCTTGAAACTGGCGCCCCAAAAATTATCGATAAGAGCCCGATTCATATCGTCGGCCCATTTTTGCGTCTCTTGCAAAGAGAGGGGTTCGTCCTGCGCGACGCAAACGGGAAGCAAGCAAAGGCAAATCGCGAAAGTCGACAATAGTCGTAACATATTTTATGATTCCTAGTAGATGAAAATTTCCAACTTCAACGCCTAACGCTATCGTCTCAGACGAAATTCAACGCCGACTGCATATCCGGCAAATTCTCGAAGAAGGTAACGACCGCGTTATTGCCGTCGGTTGTTTGCAAGTCGCTTTGCTTCGGCAAATCCTCGGAGAAGAAAACGACCGCGCTCTTGGCGTTCAGATCGTTGCGAATCGCTTCGCTTCGGCAAATCCTCGGAAAGAACGGCAATCGCGTTATTGCCGTCGGTTGTTTGCAAGTCGCTTTGCTTCGGGAAATCCTCGGAGAAGGCAACGACCGCGCTCTTGGCGTTCAGATCGTTGCGAATCGCTTCGCTTCGGCAAATCCTCGGAAAGAACGGCA
>JAGBDD010000197.1 GCA_017937685.1 Thermoguttaceae bacterium
AAGTTCCGCCGCCCCAACGGGAAAGCGAAAGTGGACGATATTGGACTCGAACCAATGACCTCTAGCTTGTCGAGCTAGCGTTCTAACCAAGCTGAACTAATCGTCCGTTCAACGTTGCCTTCGAAAAGACGGGGCGTTTCAACCGTCGTTCCCTCGAAGACACGTACAGTATCGCACAAAAACGAAAAACGTCAAGGGGCTTTTCTTAAATTTTTTCCTTTTTTCTTTAAGAGCCTCCGCCGCCCCGTTTTCGCGCTCCGACTTTCTCCTCGATTTAACGCGAAAAAACGCGGCGCGCCAATTCGCATTAATAAATAAAGGGGAAAATCCGCTCGGGCGTTCCTCGTTTCTCGCGACTTCGGCAAAATCGCGGAACGGAAGCGAAAAACGAACGAGCAAAACGCGGTTTTCCGAACGCGCAGTCGCCAAGAAAATCAAAAAATTGTGAAAAAAACGCTAAAATCAAGGCGCGGGCGATTGCAAAAACGTCGGAAATTTTTACAATAGTACGGAGGAAGACGTTTCGCGCACGCTCGAACGTCCGTCGCGCCCGATTTTTCGCGACGCTATTTTATTAAGCGACGCTTTATAAGCGTTTTTATTGGAAGGATAAAGGATAACCGTGTCGAACGCTAAAACAACCGACGCCCCGCGCGCTAAGGAATTTTTAGGGCACCCGGTAGGGCTGTGGGCCCTCTTCACCACCGAAATGTGGGAACGCTTCTGCTATTACGGAATGCGCGCTCTCCTCGTTCTCTACCTCATCTCCACGCTGACCGACTCGAACCCGGGTTTCGGGTGGAGCGAAAGCGACGCGAACAAACTTTACGGTTGGTTCACCGGGCTCGTCTATTTCTTCCCGCTCTTCGGCGGTTTTATCGCCGACAAATTCCTCGGGCAACACCGCTCGGTTCTCCTCGGCGGCTCCTTGATGGCGCTCGGCGAATTTTGCTTGTTCTACACGGAATACTTCCGTCAAAGCGCGCACGCGACGATTACCCCGGACTCCGCCCCGGCCGCGTTCTGGTGCTTCATTTTCGGCCTCTTCCTGATCACGCTCGGGAACGGTTTCTTCAAGCCGTGCATCTCGGTTATGGTCGGCGAACTTTACGAGAAAAACGACCCGCGCCGCGACGACGCGTTCAATATTTTCTATATGGGAATTAACGTCGGCGCGTTCCTCGCTCCGCTCGTCGCCGGTTCGATCGGCGAAAAAGTCAGCTGGCACTGGGGCTTCCTGACCGCGTGCCTCGGGATGATTTTCGGTCTCACGACCTATTCGCTCCTGCGCCCGAAATACCTGCCGAACGTCGGCCTCCTGAAAAAGAAGAACGCCGAGCCGAAAGCGGACGCCGAAAACGCCGAGTCGACCGCCGCGCCGCAACCGACCGCCCCGTCGAAACTGACGAAAGCGGAAATCGACCGCGTCGCCGTTATTTTGACGCTGACCTTCTTCTGCATCGCGTTCTGGTCCGTCTTTGAACAAGCCGGCACCGCGCTCAACATCTTCGCGAAAAAGGAAACGAACCGCCAAGTTCCGACCGCCGTCGGCGGCGCCTTCCCCGGTTTCCTCGCGAACCAAGACGAACTCGACGCGAAAATTTTGACGAACGAACTTCGCGACGCGCTCGCCAAACTCGACTCCGCCGTCGACGCGCTCCCGGAAGAAGCCGCCGCGAAACTCGGCGCCGCGCTCTTCGTTAAGGACGTCGACCTCGAAACGGTCGCGCAACTCTTCGCCGATTCGCCCGCCGACTCGCCGGAAGCCGTCGCGTTCGACGCCGTCAAATCCGCGTTCAACGGCGCGAAATTCGCCCTCGACAAAGCGAACGGCGCTCGCGTCAAAGCCGGTCAAGACCCGCTCGAACTCCCGATTTCCGACTTCGACGCTCTCCTGAAAGAAGGGAAAGCTCGCGAAACCGCGCTCGCCGCGCAAGTCGACGCCGCGGTCGCCGAAAGCGGAGAAAAAATCGACGCCGAATCCGCCGAAGGGCAAGCGCTTCTCGCCGGGTTCCGTCAAGACGCGATCAAAAAACGCCAAGCGGCCTTCCTCGCCGACGAAGCGAAAAACGTCGACAAGAAAACGGCGATTTACACCTTCCCGACGACTTGGTATCAATCGGTCAACCCGTTCTGCGTCGTTATTTTCGCGCCGCTTTTCAACATCCTTTGGGGCGTGTTGCGCCGTCGCGGCCTCGAACCGTCGACCCCGGTGAAATTCGGGATCGGTCTCGTTTTGCTGTCGGTCGCGTTCTTCTTTATGGTCGGCGGCGCGCTGCACTCGGTTCAAACGGGCGGCAACGCGGGCGCTTACTGGCTCCTCTGCTGCTACGTCTTCTGCACGTGGGGCGAGCTTTGCCTGTCGCCGGTCGGTCTGTCGATGGTGTCGCGCTTGGCGCCGGCCCGTTACGCGTCGATGTTGATGGGCGTTTGGTTCCTCTCGAGCGCGATCGCCGGTTACCTCTCCGGTTACTTGGCCGCTTGGCTCGGTTCGGGCGAAAACGGCGGCGTTTCGTTCTGCTTCGGCAAAGGGATGTCCGACTACTTCCTTCTGATGGCGTTGGCGCCGATGGTCGCCGGTCTGATCGTTTTCGCGCTCGCGCCGAAACTTCGCAAGATGACGCACGAAAACGAGTGATTTTCGCGACGTTTAACGTTCCGCGCCGTATGAACGCGACTCGACGCCGCGTCGCCGACGTTTGAGCGACGCCGAAATTGCCGAACGCTCGATTCGAACGCTTTTTAAAGTCGCCGAATCGAGCGTTTGTCGTTTTCTTGCCGCGACGACGGCGCGAACGCCGCGTTCGAGTCGAACCGCTTCCCGTCGAGCGCGATTTTCCGATTTCCAAGCGCCGCCGACCAAAACGACAAACGCCGGCTATAAAAAACTCAAGCGTTCAAAAGAAAACGCCGCTAAACGTTTGCGGAAAGACTTTACGCGTCGTAAAATCCGCGGAATTCCTTGGCGCAAGAAATAAAAAAACGCCCCAACGAGCGGCGCCGTTATTTTCGCGAGACCGCGAAAACGATTACTCCGGTATCGACGCGAACGCGATAAAGTTTAAACCTTGTTAAACCCTTTAAAACAAACGGTTTTCGTTTGTCGCGGCGAAAAAATTCAAAATCTCCATCGGTTTCCCTCCTTTCCAAGCGGCGTTTGAGGCGGCGCCGTTTCAAGCGTCTTCACCAGTTCGCCGACGGTCGCCGGAGGAAACGACGGCGTTTCAATCGCGACGCCTTTCGTCGCGTATCGAGGGATAAGAACAAACATAAAAACGCACGAAACGACAAACACGAACAAAGACGCGAACGCGTATCCGCGCGCGTCGGCGCGAGCGTCGTGCGTTTCTTCGACAAGCGCGTTAAACCGCCGCTCCAAAAACTCCAACCGCCGATAAACGTCGGCGTCGAAAGCAACATCGTCTTTTTCGCTCATCGGTTTTTCTCCGCGTAATACGCGTGTAACTGTTTATATTGTTCGAGTTCGAATCGCAAAACCGCGATTTCGTCGCGCGTCCGATCATACAAAAAGGCGGCGACCGGCGCGAACACGGCGGACGCGATCAAAATCCCGACCGTTAAACCTTGTAGAAAAAGGGAATAATTCATTTTGCAGTCTCCATTTTAATAAACGCCGGAGCCTCGACGCCATATGCATACGCGTCCAACGGAATCGCGGCAACTTCCGCGCAAACTAAGCGGCTCAAAAGTTCGGAGCGCGACCAACCCGCGACTTTCGCATATTGGTCGATTTTATCTGCAACGTGTAGCGGAACGGATATGGTAATTTCGACGGGTTGCGTCATTTGGTCAGTCCTCATCTCGCACAGTATCAGTCAGAAAATCCACCTCAGTATCGTTTTTCCCCATTAGACCGGTGATCGTTGAGACCATGTTTTCGTATTGTCCATATCGGCCAGTATAGCCTCCGTAATGCCACACATTGACATAAGCATTTGGATTACAGGTCTTCAGAATTTCGATAATTTCGGCGACTGTCTTTTCCTCTGTCATTTTCTTCACTCCTTACAGCGCGGGAACGTCCGCCGGGCGTTCGCCGTCGGGCAAAAAATTCGCGACGTTTGGGCGCCCGTCGGTGATGATGTGCGTTTCATTGAGTTCGCGCGCTTCCTCGATTTCGCCGGGCGTCAAGTCTTCACGCAAAACATAAAAGAGCCCCCACCGTCTGTTTTTGAGTGTTATTTCCCGATAGCCCTTTTGGCTTAGTTCCCTTAATCTTGCGTCGCCCGTAAACATCATAAAACCCCAATTAACGTTAACATAACTTTTGCCGCGAAAGCGTCTTTAACGGCAAGCTCTTTTTCTCTACCTTTAAAGATAACTTTTCTTTCAAAGTCGTCAAGTAGCGCGACCGCGAATGCCTCGGCAACAATTTCAAACTGGTCTTGCATAGCGCGCGTCGACGCCAACGCGGGATTTTCCAAAACTTCCCGACAAAGTTTTTTCAAATTTTCTTCCCGTTCTTCCCATTGCGCTTCAATTTCGGAGCGTCGCCCCGTCTTGTTGAAATGTTTGTTCTTAACGGCTTGCATAATCGCGTGTCCGATTTCGTGTCGCAATGGGTGGCGGCGGCTTGCCGTTGAATAAGCGTTGGCGTCTTTTTCAAACGAAATTTCCATATCGCCAAACAGCCCGTCCAAGTTTAAATCGGGACGCAAGTAAATAATTCCTTTTTTCCCGTCGTAAGAGCCCAACGCGTTCGTTCGGTCAAGCGCTTCAATTTTTTCGACGAAACCAAATGAGCCGAATCTTTCAAGGGCTTTTTCAAGTTCCTTGTTCATTTCTTCCGCGACGTCGCGGGGAATTTTCGAATAATCCGCGTCGATTTTAAGTTTTTCGCGCGCTTCCGTCGCGGCTTTCGACGAAGAAGAAAAACCCGCAAGGCGCTTGAAACGTTGGGCGAACCCCTCGGACGACGCGGCAAGGTCAAATTCTTCGTCCGATTGCTGCGCTTTCGCGTCGGCGGCGTAGCGTCGCAGAATCGCGGCGGCTTCTTTCGGCGTTCCGGCGATCTTTTGCGCGGCGTAGGCGTTTAAGTCGACTTTTTGCTCGGTTTTAAGGTCGATCCAGTCGCGGGAATCGTCCCACGCTTCGACGTATTCGCGCGCCTTCAAAAACGCTTCGCGCCCCAAAATTCGCGCCGCCGCGTCGTCGCCGCCGACCTCCGCAATCGCTTTTTCGAGTTCCGGCAACGCTTCGCGGATATTTTTCGCGTCGCGACGGCTCGACCAACGCCGCCACGCTTGCACGTTGTCGCGGGCCGTTTCGTTCGCGCGTTCCTCCGTCAAGTCGCGAACGGCGCGGCGTCGTAAGTCTTCCGCCCAACTTACCTGTCGCGGCGTTCCGGAAAGACGCGACAACTTCAATTCCGGCAAGTCGAGCGGCGGCAAGTCGAACGCCGGTTTCGGCGGTTTGGCGCTTCCCGTCGTCGCGACGCGCCGGAGCGCTTCCGTCGTCGAGCGGTGCAAGACGCCCGGCCCGAACCGACCGTCGATCCAAACGCGACACGACGTTTCTTCGAACATTTTCGCGGCGATCTCTTGCGCCGCTTCTTCGAGTTCCGCCAAGACCGCCGCTTCGCCGCGCTTTTCGATTTCGGCGCGAACGAGCGCAAGGCGCCGCGCTTCCTCTTCGTCGTCGGTCGCGCCGCCGATCCGGGTTTTGAGGTATTCCGGGAGGTCGACGGCGTTGAACGCGTCGACTTGATCGGCGCGGATACGGTCGCGAACCCAAGCGATCTGTTTCGGCGAACCGTCGAGCGTCGGAAGCGTCGCGGGGTCGACGCGTTTTTTTTCGCGCAAACGAGCGAGTTCGTCGGGGCCTTCCCAAGGCGCGAGCGGTTCGTTTGCGGGCGGCGTCGCGGGCGGTTTATCCGTTTTATCGTCGGAAGCGGCGGTTTCCTTTGGTTTTTCCGTCGGCGGCGTCAAGTCGGCGGGCGTCGCGCGGTACGACGTCGCCGGTTTCGCGAGGTCTTCGAATTTGAGCTTGCCCGACTTCCAAAGTTCGAAGCGTTTTTCGCCGAGCCATTCGCGTTGAAACGTTTCCGGTTGCGACTCGAAATAGTCCTTGAACGTCGTTTTCGCCGCGACTTGCGAATAAGAGCCGTCGGCGTTTTGCGCGGGACGTTCGGCGGTTTCCTCGATTTTTTCGCCGGTTTCGGGGTCGACAAGATCGACGACCGGGATAAGCGTCGACCGACAGTTCGGGTGGAGCGGGGGCCGCCGCGCGTGTTTCATCTCGTCGCCGCACTGCACCGTCCCGTCGAGCGCGCCGCAAATGTGCGACGTTCGCGCGTCGAGCGTCGCAAGAAATTCGATTCCGTCGATTGCGTCTTCGTTCGCGAAAAGCGTTTCCGCCCGCGCCGCGTTCGAAACGCCGTTTCGGCAAAAAAATCGTTTTTTTCGGTCAATTTTAAAGTCGACGGCGCCCGCCCCGCTTGCGTCGACGCCGCAAAGCGCTATACTAAAGAAGACGTTTTCTCGAGAACGCCTCGAAACGCGCCTTTGTTTCCATCGTCCTTCATCAGGAATCCGCCAATGAGCGCCAACCATCGCAAACGAGCCCTCGAAGCGCTCGCTCGCCGCGTCGACCTCTCCGACGCTCCGCCGACCAACGGGAGCGCCCCGCTCGACTATTACGGCAAAGACGTGTTCAACGCCGCCGTCATCCGCAAATACCTCTCGCACGGCGCCGCCGAAAAACTCCTCGCGACCATTCAAAACGGCGCCCGGCTCGACCCGAACGTCGCCGAAGAAGTCGCGCGCGCGATGAAAGACTGGGCCGTCGCCCGCGGAGCCACGCACTTCACGCACTGGTTCCAGCCGATGACCGGAAGCACCGCCGAAAAACACGACGCCTTCCTCGACCTCAACGAGCAAGACGAAGCGATTATGACGTTTTCCGGCAAAAATCTCGTCAAAAGCGAACCGGACGCGTCCAGTTTCCCGTCCGGCGGTCTCCGCTGCACCTTCGAAGCGCGCGGTTACACCGCTTGGGACCCGACCAGCCCGGCGTTTATCAAGCGCAATCCGCGAGGCGCGACCCTTTGCATTCCGTCGCTTTTCTGCTCGCACACCGGCGAAACGCTCGACCGCAAGATTCCGCTCCTCCGTTCGATTCAAGCGCTAAAGCGTTCGATCGCTCGCCTTATGAAGTGTTTCGGCGAACCGGCGGCGCGAACGACGATCACGCTCGGCGCCGAGCAAGAATACTTTCTCGTCGACCGCGAATTTTACCTGCAACGCCCCGACTTGGTGCAAACCGGGCGCACGCTCTTCGGCTCGCCTCCGGCGAAACATCAACAGCTGGAAGACCACTATTTCGGCGCCATAAAACCCCGCGTCGTCAACTTTATGGCGGAAGTCGAAGAGGAGCTTTGGCGCTTGGGGATTCCCGCGAAAACGCGCCACAACGAGGTCGCGCCCGCGCAGTTCGAACTCGCGCCGACTTTCGAGGAACTGAATCTCGCCGTCGACCACAATATGTTGACGATGGAGATTTTACGCCGCGTCGCCGAGAAAAACGGACTCGTCTGCCTCTTGCACGAAAAACCGTTCGCCGGCGTCAACGGTTCCGGCAAGCACAACAACTGGTCGGCGACTTACGGCTCGCGCAACCTCCTCGACCCCGGCCCCGACCCGCGACGCAACCCGATATTTTTAGCGTTTTTAACCGCGATCGTTCGCGCCGTCGACCTCCGCGGCGATCTTCTGCGTTGCTCGACCGTAACCGTCGGGAACGACTGGCGTTTGGGCGCGAACGAAGCGCCGCCCGCCATCGTTTCGATTTACCTTGGCGACCGCTTGACCGAAACGCTCGAACAAGTGGAACGCGGCGTCTTCGAGGAGTACCGCGCTTGCCCGAAAACGCTGAAAATCGGCCTAACGACGGCGCCGCGTCTCGAGGGCGACGATTCCGACCGCAACCGCACGAGCCCGTTCGCTTTCACCGGCAACAAATTCGAGTTTCGCGCCTGCGGATCGAGCCAATCGTGCGCGCCGTTCAACACCTACCTGAACGCCTCGGTCGCGGAGTCGCTCGACTACATTTCGGAGCGTCTCGAGCCTTTCGCCGCCGATTCCGAAAAACTCGACGGCGAACTTCAAAAGCTTCTCGGCGAACTCATTAAAACCCACAAACGCGTGATTTACAACGGCAACAATTACAGCGAGTCGTGGGTGAAAGAAGCGGAGCGTCGCGGATTGCCGCACTTAAAAACGTCGCTCGAAGCCTTGCGCCCGTTTCTCGACGTCAAGAACCACCAACTTCTCGAAAAATACGGCGTCTTTTCGGCCATCGAGCTGGAATCGCGATACGAAATCTTCACCGCGGAATACGTCCGCAAGATTCAAATCGAAGGCGAAGTGGCGCGCGATATGGCGCAAAATATGATTTTGCCGGTCGTTTTGAGCGAATACGGCAAACTGGCGCAATCGCTGCAAGTCGCTCAAAACGCGGGACTTACCGCTGGAACCGCCGGTTTGAAACGCTCGACCGAGACGCTCGGCGCGCTCCTCGACGAACTTCAAGAGCGAATCGCCGCCCTCGCCGCTTTTAACGCCGCCGTCGACGTCGAAAACTGCGAGCGTTACATCGAAGCGACGAAAGCGCTCCGCTCGACGGTCGACGCGCTCGAACTCGTCGTCGACGACGACAAATGGCCGTTGCCGAAATATCGCGAAATGCTCTTCGTTTACTAACCGTCGTCTAAACGGTTAACGCTCAACGCTTTACGCGGTCTCGCGCTAACGACGAGATCGCGTTTTTTTTCGCTTTCGACGGTCGCCGTCGGTTTCGCCGACCGCCGAAAGAGCTTGACTTCGTCTTTTTTCGCCGTTTTTTTGCGTAAAACTCGGAAAAAATTTCAAAAAAACAACGCGCGCCTCTTGACGCCGCCTTTTTCGTCGACTAGAATAAGCGTGTTGGTTAACCGGAACACCAAACACAAAAAGAGACGCAAAATGTTTTTCCAAATTGACGTTAACGCCCCGACGCCGATTTACGAACAAATCTATCGTCAGGCAAAATTCCTTATCGCCAACGGCGCTCTCGGCCCGGACGAGCTAATTCCGTCGGTTCGCGAAGTCGCGCGCGCTCTTGCGATCAACCCGCAAACGGTCGTGCGAGCCTATCGCGACCTCCAAAACGAAGGAATCGTCTATCCGGTGCGAGGCCGAGGTTTAGCGGTCGCCGAAAACGCCAAAAAGCGTTGCCGCGACGACCGTCTTTCCTTTTTCGAAAGCGAGTTCGAGCGCTTGCTCGACGAAGCGATTCAGAGCCGTTTAACGCCGGAGGAAATCCGCAAGACGGTTTTAGCGAAACTTGAAAAAACGCTTAAAAAGCGTTTCGCGTAGCGCCGCGTTTCTTTTCCGTCCAGGCGTATGGGTCAACCGGTTCGCCAACGCGCCGGAACGCTTCCTTCCTTTCCGTTGAAACGGCGAAAAACGCAAACGTCGCTCGCGCCGCTCCCTTTTAACCTTTCCGATTCATTATTCAACGAGGTCAAACGATGAACGATTTCAACGCGCTTTCCCCTTCCGCGACTCCCGTTTCCGACGCGGAAAAAGTCGTCGTATTTAACCAAGTTTCCCAAACTTACGGCGCCAAACGCGTTCTCGACGACGTTTCTTTTTCGATCGAGCGCGGCTCGGTTTTCGCGCTTTTGGGCGAGAACGGCGTCGGCAAAACGACGGCGATCAAAATTCTTCTCGGCGAAATCGCCGCGACGCGCGGAACCGCGACCGTTTTCGGGCTCGACGCGCGACGCGACGCCTTAACCATCCGCCGCCGCGTCGGTTACGCGCCGGAAGTCCCGGCGCTTTACGAGCGAATGACCGTCGCGGAAATGGGGCGTTTCGCCGCCGCGTTTTACGAAAACGATTATTGGGGCGAATACTCCCGTTTAATCGCCGAATACGAAATCGACCTAAACGCGAAAATTAAACGACTTTCAAAAGGTCTAAAGGCGTTGGTCTCGTTTTCGGTCGCGCTGGCGTGTCAACCCGACTTGTTAATTCTCGACGAGCCGACGTCCGGACTCGACGCGTTGGCGCGGCGTCGCATTTTGGAAACGCTCGCCGACTTCGCCGCCTCAGGCGGAACGGCGTTGATTGCAAGTCATCAAATGGCGGAAGTTGAGCGCGTCGCCGACCGAGTCGCGATGCTGCGGAACGAACGCCTTTTGCTCGACGAACCGCTTCTCGAACTAAAGGAGCGAACACGCGTCGTTACCGCGACCGTCCGCGACGTTTCCTCGGAAGAGCGGAACCGACTTTTCAACGGCGTTTTCGCAACCGTTTTAAAAACGGACGTTTGGGGCGAACAAATCCGCGTCGTCGGGCGCGACCCGGCGTCCGATTTCGAGTCGGAAATCCGCGCCAAGTTAGGCGACCGTCTCCTTGCGCTCGAAACTTCGGCGCCGAGCCTTGAGGAAATTTTCGTCGCGGCGATGACGCAAAGCGCTCGATAGCGTTGTTTACATTGCGTTTACCAAAAGGCGACGGCGCGGCGGCGACGTCCGAAGCGCCGGTTTACCTCGAACCTCCGCAAGAGGCAAAGAACAGACGCCGATATTTTACCAAAAAGAAAGATTGATATGCACTGTAAAAAGAACGCTTTCAACGCATTGTATTCCCAAGAGTTGCGCGCGTCTCTTTGGCGTTCGTTTTACGTCGCGGTCGCGACGTTGACGCTAGGGTATTACAACGCGTCGTTATCCTGGTCGTTCTACAAACAACGAGGCGACTTCTTAAACGACTATTATTTCCCGCTTTGGACGACGCAAGCGCCGCTTTATTTACTCCTAAGTTGCGCGATTTTACCCGCTTACGCGTTTGCCGCGGAGCGAAAACGGGGCGGATTCGACGTGTTAAGCCGTTTCCCGACGTCGACTCAAACCGTTATTTTGGCAAAGATTAGCGCGGTTTTGACGCTAAGCGTCGCGGCGTGCGCGCTTCTCCTCGCCGCGTGTTTCGCGTTCGATTTTTTCCGCGCGGCGCCGCTTTCGACGACGCTTCTAGCGCAAGTCGTCGACGCCGAAGGCGCCTTAAACGTCGACGCGCTTTGGCGATTTTCCGTTTGCCTATTCGCGTCGCTCGAACTCCTTTGTTGGAGCGCGTTTTTGGGAACGCGAATCCGTCGGGGCTCGCTTGCCGCGACGGCCGCCGTCGCGGCGCCGTGTTGCGTTTGGGCCGTTCTCGGCGTTCTATTCGATCCGCAGACGCTACAACGAGCAACAGAATTTCCGCCGATCCTAGCGCCGATCGTCTGCCTTGTCGCCGGGCTAAGCAACTTCTTTCAATACGACTTTTACATCGAATTACGCGCGCTCGTTTGCCTCGTTCCGCTTTACGGAATTTACCGCCTATGCCGCCGCGACGGCGCGACGACGGCGTTCAACTTACCGATTTAACTCGCGTTAACGCAAGAGATAAACGCCGGACGCCGATATTTTACCAAACGAAAGGAACGCCGAAATGAACCGCGTCAACAAACACTTTAAAGCGTTGTTTTTCAAGGAGTTGCGCGACTCGTATCATTACCCTCTCGCCGTCGTCGGCGTTCTCCTCGCCGCTTCGCTCCTTTTTAATGATTGGGCGGGCGCGTTGCGCTCCAGCCAACACGTCGGCGTCCTTGCGCTCGCCGACGCGTTAATCGTCCATTTTGCGGGACTTTGGGGGCGCCTTGCCCTTCTCTCCGTCTTCATCGTCGCGACGCTTTTGCCCGCCGGGATGTTCGCTCGCGAACGCCAAACGAAAGAAATAGCTTGTTTGGAGCGTTTTCCTATTTCGTTGCAAACCGTTTTGGGCGCAAAGTTTAGCGCGGTGTTCGTCTTAACGTCGCTCGTCGCCGCGGCGTTTGTTTTGGTCGGTCTAGGCTTCGACTTGCTTTACGGTTACGAACCGTTTAGCGCGCTAAACGCCTTTTGTAGCCAATTCGAGCCGCGCGAACTCGCCAACTTGAGAGCGTTTACGCTAAGTCCGCTTGAACTCTTGGTTTGGGGCGCGTTTTGGGCGACGCGAATTCGACGCGAAGCGTTCGTCGTCGCGGCGTCGTTCCTCTCGACTTTCGCCGTTTGGGGGCTCGTCGGCTACGTCGTTATTTGCGTCGACGCGGCGCCGCGCGGTTCGGTTCTCGTCGACTCAATGCGCCAAAGCCTGTCGACAGAATATTTACAATACGTTTTCTGCGGCGGCGTCGCGTCGGTCGAATCGGCGTTTTACGCGACGCTACGTTTCGGCGCATTGTTGGCTCCGCTCGTCGGAACCGTTTGCGTCTTCCGAAAAAACGGCGTTAAAACGATGTTAAGCAACGGATTAAACGGTTTCGGATTTTGCCTTAAAACATTCTTGACAAAGCGTCGCCGTCACGACGCGACCTCGGCGTCCGCAAGCGTTCCGGTCGACTCGAACGCCTCCGCGAAACGCCGCGAACGCTCGGTTTCCGTCTTCGACCGCCTCGTTTCCGCAACGCCGCGTCGCTTTCGACCGTTAGCCGCGCTTTGTCTCGAAACGATCAAAAACGCGAGTCTTTTCGGACGTTTTCGCGGCGCCGTCGCTATCGACCTATTAATATTTAACCTTTTGTTTCTCAACATAACGACGAACGTCGCGCAAACCGGCGCCTTTCTCTCTTGGTTCCTGTTCGTCGTTCTTTTCGGAACGGGCGCGTTCGCCGGGTTGCGCCGCGACCGTTCGATTTTGACGACGCGACTTCCGGTTTCGCCAAGCGTTTATTACGCGTCGCAACTTTTGGCGTATGCGGCGTTATACGGCGCCGCTTATCTTCCGGCGACTTATTTTCAACACCTTTTTCCGGAGGCGGCGAACGTTCTGCGCAACCTTTTTGCGGAAACGCCTTTAGAACTCGACGCAAGCCTCCGACAAACGCAAGGCTTTTGGTTTTTTGGCGCGTATCATTGGTTCGTCGTTTTTTGCGCGTCGGCGGTTGGACGAACGCGACTTGGCGCCGCAATCCTTAGCGTTTTGTTTTATATCGCGGTATTTGGCGTCAAACTTGAGCTGTACGGGCTTGCCGACGGAACGCCGCCGGAAGCGGCCTATACGCTCGTTTACCTTCCCGCGCTCGTCGTCGGGATCGCGTCTTATCCCTTGGCGTCGCGACGTTTTAGGCGTTCCCAATAATCGGCGCGAAGCCAAGTTTTCGCTTCGCGCTTTAAACGATCGCGCCAACGCTTTCAATCAAACGACTTAACGCGCTCGTCCAAACGTTCGCTCGTTTTCCTTTCCCGTTCGTTTTCCCGTTTACGCAGGAGACATCAATATGAACCGCTCCGAACGCTCCGCATTTAACGCGATTTTTTACAAAGAGTTGCGCGACACGTATTTTTACCCGATCGTCGTCGCCGGTTCGTTCGCGACGATTTCCTTATTCGCGCACAGCTTACGACCGCTCGGTATCGCCGCGATTACCGGCGACGTCGCGGAGTTTTCCGCGCGCGTTAACGACTTAATCCTTTATTACGTCGAGATTTGGGGAACTATCGCGGCGACGTCTCTCTTCGTAACCGCCGCGTTGTTGGCGCCTTGCGCCTTCGTTCGAGAGCGAACCGACGCGGAAATCGGTTGTCTGCGCCGCTTTCCTGTCTCGTTGCAAACCGTTTTTATCGCAAAGTTTAGCGCGATAGCGACGCTTTGCGGACTCCTCGCCGCCGCGTTTGTTTTACTCGGCTTTTGCTTCGACTTTTACGTTGACGCGACGCCGTTTAGCGCCTTGTCGACCGTCGGGAGATCGGGCTCGACGATTCGCGCCGCCTCTTTCTTCTTAGCGTCGTTCGAAGTCTTTTGTTGGGGCGCGTTTTGGTCGACGCGGATTCGCCGCGAAGCGCTCGCCGTCGCGATTTCGGTCGCTTCGACGTTCGCCGTTTGGGCCTTCGTCGGCGCCGTCGCGCTTCAAGTCGAACCGTCGGTTCGCGCGGCGACGCCGGTCGGAGCGATTCGCAACCCGTTCGCTTGCGCGGCGGTCGGAGGAGGCGTTTCGCTCGAAACGCTCGGGTTCGCGGCGCTCCGTTTCGGTCTCCTCGCCGTTCCGTTACTTGGCGTCGTTCGACAATTTCAAATCGGCGGCGTTAAAACGCTAATCGGCAACGGGATAAACAACCTTTTTTGTTTCTTCATCCGCAATTTTTTCTCGCAAGCGACATTTAGTCGTTTTTGGCAAAAGAACGACGTCGCGGCGCCCCAAACGACGTTCGCAACCGTTCCCGGCGACTTGGCGTCGTCTCCCAATCCCGACGCGTTCGCGGACGTCGCAACCGCCGTTCAACTCTCGACTTGCAACGCCGAAGAAACGTCGCGAAAAAACCGGACGTCGCGCCGACTTGCGGTTCTTTGTCGCGAAACGTTGGCGGAAGCAAGTCTTTTCGGACGCTTTCCGGGAGCCGTCGCGCTCGATTTGCTCGTCCTCAACTATTTGTTTTTCAATTTCTTAGGACTCGGTCGAGCGGGCGAGTTTCTCCCGTTTCTTTTTCTTTTCGTTTCGTTTTTCGGAACGCGAGCGTTCGCCGGACTGCGCCAAAACCGCTCGATTTTGACGACGCGCCTTCCGGTTTCGCCCGCCCTTTATTTCGCGTCGCAAATCCTTGTTTACGGCGGTTTATACGCCGCCGCTTTCCTCTTGCCGTTGAGCTTCGAACTTTTGGCGCCGGACGCGGCGGAACGGTTGCGCGACGTCGTCGCGACTCCGGACGGAATCGATAAGTCGAGCGGCGATTGGCCCTTAGCGGCGTCGACGTTCGTCGTTTTGACTTGCGCGTCCGTTTTTTGGGGCGCGTCGGTCGCGCGTTCGAAATCGGGCGCTTGGGCCCTCGGCTTCGTCTTTTTCTCGCTCGCGGTTACTATTATCCCGAGCGCGATCGGGCCCTTGCTTCCGCAACTTTCCGTTAAGTTTTTTTATTTTTGCTACGCGCCGTTTCTTGTCGCCGGTCTTTTGGGCGCGTCGTATTTCTCGACGTCGCGCCGCTTTAAAAATTCCGACCAATAGACCGAGCCGCCTTTAAGCGCCGTTCCTTGCGACGGCGCTCTTTTTTGCCGCGATAGAATAAACGACGAACGACTCGACAATTTCCGACGCTCGCCGCAAGCGGAAGGAAAGACGGAAACTTTTCGCAAAAGCCGCCTTGTAAAAAACGCCGCGACGCGGTATATTATAAGGGCGCGACTTCCGACGTCGGACGGCGCCGAGAACGTCGCGCAATTTTCTGAGCGTTTTATGCGTTCAAGAACCATAAAATAGATTATCGGCGCTTAAAAAGAAAACCCGCGCTTTTTCATATCGAATCAAAACGCTAAATAACCAAGCAGTCGATTCTTTGCGAACAAATACAGCGGCGGCGTCCGCGGCGAAAGAAACGAGAATGTCCCGAGAAAATCCGAAAAACGAAGTTTTGAAATCGGCGCTGATCGGCGTCGCGGCGCTCGTCGCGCTTGTTTGTTGGCTAAAATTTCAACCGCGCTTGCCGGACGTCGAACCAAAGGAGAAAATCGGGCGCCGTCTTCTCGAAAATTTCGACGAAACAACCAAAATTAGCCGCGTCGAATTTGTAGGCGTCGACGCGGAAACGGGAGAAACGAAGGAGTTAACGCTCGTCCGCGAGGGCGACGAACTCCGTTTGCCCGCGCTCGCGAACTTTCCCGCCGAGAACGCCGACCGCTGGGCGAAAATCGTCGCGCCGCTCGTTCAGCTTCCCGTCCTCGACGTCGCCGACGAAGCGGTGCGAAGCGGCGACGCAAAGAAAATCGCTCAACTTCACCGCGAGTGCGGCGTCCTTTCCCCGGAAGACGCGGCGTTCGAAGTTCAGTTAAACGGTTCTAATTCGGCGAAAAACGGCGAAAAAACGCCCGCGCAACCGGCAAACTCGACGCAAAGCGCCGCCAAAGCCGAGAAAAACGCGCAAGTCGGAGAAGACGCGAAAGACGGAGGAAATAGCGAAACGGCGCAAACCGCTCCGCTCGCCGCGCTCTCGGTCAAAATCTTCGACGAAAACGGCGCGACGCTCGTCGATTTGCTCGTCGGAAACCGCGCTCCGGAAAGTTCGGCGACCCGCGACGTTCGTTGGGTTCGGCTCTCCGGCGACGACGTAGTTTACGCGGTCGACTTTTCCGGCGATTCGACCGAGGAAGCCGGAACGACGCAATTCCTCGAATTTCCGCAACGCATTTCTTTCGATCCGATCGATTGGGCCGACCGCGATCTGCTCCGAGTCAGCCGCTGGGACGTCGCGACCCTCGCCGTTCGCGACTCGACTTTTTCGGTCGTCAAGGCGGAGGACGGAACGTCGGCGCCGGTCGACTACAAGGCGGCCGGAATCGCCGTTTTTCGGCAAAATCCGGAAAACTCGCTGGCTCGCGTTTGGTCGCTCGAACGACGGCTAAATCGCGACGCGGAAGGCGCTTGGAGCGACGTTAAGCCGGTCGATCCGGAGTCGGCGCAAAACGACGTTTTGAACGAAACGGCGGACGCGCTCGGTCGGCTCGCGATCGTCGACGTTCGCAAAAAGCCGGAGGCGCTCGCGGCGCTCTTCCGCGACGGTCGGCGCGGCGGCGAGTTGGCGGCGCATTTCGGAACGCTCGCCGAATTCGGGTTCGCCGCGCTCGAACACGACCCGTTGAACCCGGAAAAAATCGAACCGGCGCTCCTCGGCGAAGCGGGCGGCGTCGAATTGCGAACGAAAAACGGCGTCAAAATTTCGCTCCTTTTCGGGCGCAAGTTCGAAGATAAGCGCGTCTGCTTGGCTTTCGCCGAGTTCGACCGCGAAGCGTTGGCCGCGTCGGTCGAAGACGAAACGGAACTCGCCTTCCTCGCTCCGGACGCCGAGAAAAAGGCGGCGATCAAAAACGAACGCCTCGCCGATTGGTTTTATTTGATTTCGGAATCCGATTTCGAAAAGCTCAAATTCCGCCTCGCCGACGCGTTAAAATAACGCCGAAACAGCGAACGACGGAAAAAGCGGCGACTTTGCCGGTTTTGACGGCGTTTCGTCAAACCGGCAAACGAACATTTTTGAACGACGCGACGCGAAAAGCCCGTCGAGCGGCGCTTAAACAACGCAAAACGACCTTAAAACGCTCCGTCAAACCGTCGTTTTGTCATTAATATTAATAAGGGCGCCGAACGGACGTTTTTTCGATGTTCGCGTCGAAACGTTCCTCGCTTCGACGAACCGCCAAACCGTCGCTTCCTCGCCGTTCCTTTTTGCCCGTTTATTCCATTTTAACGCTTATCCGTTTTCCTTTTATTTCCCGCAATCCCGCAATTTTACTTAAACAGCGCGTTTTACGCCGAGAAAGGCCGCTATGTCGCCCGCGTCGAAGCCCGAGAAATACGTTCTCATCTCCGTCAACCCCAAAGCGGGACGCCGTTCGCCGCGCGTTCGAGCGGAACGTTTGCAAACCGCGTTGGAAAAACGGGGGTTTTGCGTCGAGTTGCACACCGATTTGGCGGTCGTTTCGAGCCGCGCGAACGAACTTTTCGCCGAAAACCGGCTCCAAGCGCTCGTCGGCGTCGGCGGCGACGGCACCGCGGCGGAGCTAACGAACCGCACCGTTCCGGGCGTTCCGATCGCGATTTTGCCTTCCGGAACGGCGAATCTCATCGCGAAATATTTGAAACTCCCGTTCAATCCGGAAAAATTGGCGGCGACGATCGCCGAAGGCGCGACAATTTGCTTCGACGCCGGGCGCGCGAACGGACGGCTCTTCTTGGTGATGGTCAGCGCCGGTATCGACGCCGACGTCGTCCGCCAAGTTCACGCCGCCCGGGAGGAAAGTTACCGTCGGCAAACGAAAAAAGGCGCTCATATTAGTTATCTTTCCTATATTAAGCCGATTTTCGGGTCAATCGGGTCTTATCGTTACCCGCGAATCAAGACGGAGTTCGTCGACGCGCCGCAAAACGCCGAAACGAACGCCGCCGGTTCGACGCAAACTTCGCAAAGCGCCGCGACGCCGGAAGCCGCAAACTCGACGCAAGGGGCCGAAACCGCCCAAAACGCCGATATTTTCGCCGCCTCGACCGGCTCGACTCGCGAAATCGTCGGGAAATGGCCGTTCGTCTTCAATTTGCCGCGTTACGGTTGGGGGTTGCCGCTCGTTCCGCGTTGCGTCGGCGTCGACGGTCGCCTCGATTACTGTATTTTCCAGGGCGGAAAATTATTTTTAGCTTTGTTCGACGTTTTTTGCGCGCAAATGTTCTCGTCGCACCGCCTCCTTCCGAACGCCAAGCTCGGACGCGGAACGACGTTCCGCCTCTCCGCCGCCGACCCGACCGCGAAGGGCGCCGCGTCGATTCCTTATCAAATCGACGGCGACCCGGGCGGCGTTTTACCGGTTGAGATCGAAACGGTTCCGAACCGCTTCACGACGATCGCTCCGGCGGCGGTCGTCGCTCGACTCGAAAGGGCGCGGCGTTAAAGTCGTCTTATCCCCTTCCGTCTCCCCAACTCCCCTAATCTTCCCGTCTTTTCGCCTTGCCGAAGCGGCGACGAACGAAACAGGCGCGGAAACCGACGGCAAACGGTTTCGCAAACGCGACGTTATTATTATAAGGGCAAATTCCGTCGCGCTTCGGACGTTAAAATACGCCGAAAAAAGCGGTTGCGCGGGCTCCGATTTTGGAATCGCTTAAGTTTGCGGGAAAAAACGGAAAAAACGCTGGAAAATCGCGCGTCGACGTGTTAAAATAAAAGGAGTCGGCGCCGGTCGTCGTTTTTAGCGCAACGCGAAAAGTTAGGTTCGTTTTATGTCGTTTTTAGAGAAAATTTTCGGAAAAAAGAAGCTCGATTACCAAAAGCGCTTTATCCTCCTCAAAGCGGCGATTTCCGGGACGATGTCGAGTTTTTATATGGCGCGCGACCGAGAAACGGACAAAATCGTCGGCCTTAAAATCCTCGACAAGGCGAAAACGAGCATCGTCGAAGACCGTTACAAGGGAATCCGCGGCGTTTACAAGCCTCGCGAGGGCGAAATGGCGGTGAAATTTAAGCATCCGTACATCGTCGACACCTTCGAAGAGGGCTTCACGACCGACGGCGAACAGTACCTGGTGATGGAGTACCTCGAAGGCACCGGGCTCAACAACATCCTTATGATTAAGCAGGATATGCTCGCCGGGAGCCGAATGCGGTATATCCGCCAATGCGCCGAAGCGTTGCAAGTCGTTCACGAAGCGGGTTTTATCCACCGCGATTTTTGCCCGCGCAACCTCCTTTTCACCGGCGACGGCGAAATTTTAAAACTAACCGACTTCGGTCTCTCCGTTCCGAACAAGTCCCCCTTCACCGATCCCGGCAACCGCACCGGAACGCCGAACTATATGGCGCCGGAACTTGTTCGCCGCCGTCCGACGAACGAACGCGTCGATATTTTCGCGTTCGGCGTTACAATGTACGAACTCTGCACCCGGGAACTTCCTTGGCCGCGCGGAACGAACGGCCTCGCCGCGATGACGCACGACACGCCGCCGGAACCGATTCAAACGTACCGCCCGGCCATCGACCCGCGCCTCGCCGACGCGATTCACTGGTGTATCGTCGCCGATCCGAAAGAGCGTTGCCCGTCGATGGAAGCGTTCCTTAAGAAAATCGAAAAGGTCGAGTACGAAGACAAACTCCGCTGACGCTCGCCGTCCGGTTAAACGTCGCGACGCGGGCGTTTCTTCAACGGAAAGAAGCGGGCGTCGGGATTCGCTACTTTTCTCGCCGTCCGCCTTTCTTTTGTTCGGCTCGTTGAAAGGAAGTCGGACGTTTTTTTCTTGCGGGTTTTGCCGGAAAAAAAGACGGGGCCGTCAAAATCGGCGCGACCGTTTCATTTTACCAAGCGTCGACGCGTCTTTTGGCAAAAATTCGCAAAAATCGCTCGACGCGTCGTTTACTTTTGAACGAAAATCTTGTATAATACGCTCCAACAGTTCCAAAAGAGCGTCTAAAATTGTGTTTTCATTTCCGCGCCGTTAAATTTTAACGCGTTACTCTTGCGTTAATTAAAATTTGCCGCGCGTCCCCCCCCCCAATTTTTCCCCGTCGAGGTTCACTATGTCGCTTAATCGTTCGACTCGTCGCGATTTCCTTAAAATGCAAGGAGCGGGCGCGATTTCGCTCGCGATGTTCTCCACGTTCGCTCCGCGTTGGCAAAGTTACGCCGCGGACTCGCCGAACGAACGCTTCAAACTCGCTTTTATCGGTTGCGGCGGAATGGGTTGGCTCGACGCTCGCGAGTTGGCGAATTTCGGAGACTTCGTCGCTCTTTGCGACGTCGACCGGGGCCGCGCGGAGGGGTTCCAACGCGACGGCGCTATTACGAAAAAGCCAAACGAAGCGCAAGTCGTTCAAGACTACCGCCGGGTTCTCGAACGCGACGATATCGACGTCGTCGGGATCGCGACGCCGGATCATTGGCACGTCAAAATCGCGGTCGAAGCGTTGTTGGCCGGGAAACACGTCTTCTGCCAAAAGCCGTTGACGCTAACGATCGCCGAAAACCAGCTGATTCGCAAAGCGGTCGAAAAAACCGGCAAAACTTTCCTTGTCGGAACCCAGCAACGTTACGCCGTCGACCAGTTTATGAAGGCGACGGCGCTCGTTCGCAAAGGTTTGCTCGGTCAAATGAAGCGGGTCGTCGTTTCGCTCGACGAAGCCCCGACGTCCAATTTCGGCCCCTTCCCGGTCGCCGAAGTTCCGAACCCGAACCAATTCGACTGGAATATGTTCCTCGGTCAAGCGCCGGAAGTCGAGTTCCGACGCGAGCGAACGCACAGAACGTTCCGATATTGGTACGATTACTCCGGCGGTCAGCTCACCGACTGGGGCGTCCACCACGTCGACTGCGCGCTTTGGGCGCTCGGGCGCGACAAACACGGCGCCGGGCCGGTCGAAATCGACGGGCGCAACGTCGAACACCTCGCGGAACTCGACGAATTCGGGCGACCGAAATTCAACGACCGTTTCCAAACCGCGAAAACGTTCGAAATCAAAATGAAATTCGCCGACGGACTCGAATTCGTTATCAAGAGCGAACCGAACTCAAACGGCATTCTCTTCGAAGGAACCGAAGGTCGAATCTTCGTCAACCGAGGTCGCCTTACCGGCAAACCGATCGAAGACGGCGCGCTCGACAAGATTTCGCAAGACGACTTGATCGAGTTGAACCGCGACAAACCGCTCGAATGGACGAAGCAAAACTTCTTCCGTTGCATTCGCGAAGGCGGCCTTCCGCTGTCGGACGCGTTCAGCCACACGTATTCGATGAACGTTTGCCACCTCGCCGTCATCGCCGCCCGCTTGGGACGCGTTATCCGTTGGAATCCGGAAACCGAAACGATCGAAGGGGACGACGTCGCGGCGTCCTTCCTTTCCCGCGAACAACGCAAGGGCTTCGAACTCCCGACGGTCGACTGAAACGATTCCCGAGATTCGCGTCGCCGACGGCGCGACGCCAACTGGAAAAAACGGCGCCCGTCGTTAGCCGCGTTCTCAAGAAAATCGAAAACGCCGAGCGCGCCGTCCATTTGCCGTCGTCCGACTTCTCGCCGGGAAGTCGGACGCGTCTTTTTCTTGCGCGTTTTGCCAAAAGAAAAACGGAAATTCGTTAAAATCGGCGCAATCAGCGTATTTTACCGCTCGTCGCCGCGTCTTTTGACAAAAAAATCGAAAAAATTGCAAAAATCGAGCGTCGCGCCGTTCCCTTTCGACCGAAAATCTTGTATAATGCGTTTCAACAGTTCCTTAAACGCGTCCGGAATTGTGCGCGTTTTGCGTCGTTAAATTTCGGGCCGTTTATCTTCGCCTATTGAAATTTGCTTCCATTCGCCGATTTTACCGCCGCCGAGGTTGCTTATGTCGCTCCATCGTTCTACTCGTCGCGATTTCCTCAAAATGCAAGGCGCGGGCGCGATTTCGCTCGCGATGTTCTCCACGTTCGCTCCGCGTTGGCAAAGTTACGCCGCGGACTCGCCGAACGAACGTTTCAAAATCGGTTTCGTCGGTTGCGGCGGAATGGGACGCGGCGACGCTCGCGAGTTGGCGTACTTCGGCGACGTCGTCGCTCTTTGCGACGTCGACCGCGAACACGCCGAGTCGTTCCAACACGACGGCAATATTACTAAAAAGCCGAACGAAACGCAAGTCGTTCAAGACTATCGCCGCGTTCTCGAACGCGACGATATTGAAATTATCGGAATCGCGACGCCGGATCATTGGCACGTCAAAATCGCGGTCGAGGCGTTGTTGGCCGGTAAACACGTCTTCTGCCAAAAACCGTTGACGCTGACGATCGCCGAAAACCAACTGATTCGCAAAGCGGTCGAAAAAACCGGCAAAACCTTCCTCGTCGGAACCCAGCAACGTTGCGACGTCGACCGTTTTATGAAGGCGGCGGCGCTCGTTCGCAAAGGTTTGCTCGGCAAAATTAACCGCGTCGTCGTTTCGCTCGACCAAGGCCCGAATCGCGGTCCCTTCCCGGTCGCCGAGATTCCCGACCCGAGCCGCTTCGACTGGAATATGTTCCTCGGTCAAGCGCCGGAAGTCGAGTTCCGTTGGGAGCGGGCGCGCGGCACGTTCCGATATTGGTACGATTACTCCGGCGGCCAGTTCACCGACTGGGGCGCCCATCATATCGACTGCGCGCTTTGGGCGCTCGGTCGCGACAAACACGGCGCCGGGCCGGTCGAAATCGACGGGCGAACGGCCGAACACGCGTCGCCCCTCGACGAATTGGGCCGCCCGACCGTCGACGACCGCTACAACACCGCGACGACGTTCGAAATCAAAACGAAATTCGCCGACGGCGTCGAATTGGTCGTCAAGAGCGAGCCGAACTCGAACGGCATTCTCTTCGAAGGAACCGAAGGTCGAATTTACGTCAACCGCGGACGCCTTACCGGCAAACCGATCGAAGACGGCGTTCTCGACAAGATTTCGCACGACGATTTGGTCGCGCTGAACCACAATAAACCGCTCGAGTGGACGAAGGAAAACTTCTTCCGTTGCATTCGCGAAGGCGGGCTTCCGTCGTCGGACGCGTTTAGCCACACGTATTCGATGAACGTTTGTCATCTTTGCGCTATTGCCGCCCGTTTGGGACGCGTTATCCGTTGGAATCCGGAAACCGAAACGATCGAAGGGGACGACGTCGCGGCGTCCTTCCTTTCCCGCGAACAACGCAAGGGCTTCGAACTCCCGACGGTCGATTGACAGACGACGCGGCTTCCGCAAACGTCGCGATTTCGCCAAATCCGCTAAACCGCCAAACTTGCCAACTTCCGCTTGGGCCGTCGCCGAGAACGCGTTTCTTGACGGCGGCGCGAGCGGCGACGCGATAAAAAAAGGAAAAATCGAGCGAAATTTTCGCAAAACCGAAAGAACGTTATTCCCAAACAAAGGAAAATCGCTTATAATAATAAGGAAAGAAGCGGGCGGACGCGTCGAATTTTCCTCCTTGCGTTTCGCTCCGTTTTCGACGTCGAACTATTAAGGACTCGTTACCAATGAAGAAAAACGTTATCGTTCTGATTCTCGGCGGCGGACGCGGCACGCGCCTGTACCCCTTGACCAAAATGCGCGCGAAGCCGGCCGTTCCGGTCGCCGGTAAATATCGCCTGATCGACATTCCGGTCTCGAACTGCATCAACAGCGGTCTTAACAAGATTTACGTCATCACGCAGTTCAACTCGGTCAGCTTGCACCAACACCTGCAAACCTACCGTTTCGACGCCTTCGGCGGCGGGTTTGTCGAAATGTTGGCGGCGCAACAAACGAACGACAGCGACTCTTGGTACCAAGGGACGGCGGACGCGGTTCGTCAAAACTTTAACTTTATCCAACAGCGCGACGTCGACTACGTCTTGATCCTCTCCGGCGACCAACTCTACCGGATGGATTTCCAAAAGATGATCGAAACGCACGAACGCTCGAACGCCGACGTTACGATCGCTTCCGTTCCGGTCAAAAAAGACCGCGCCGGCGAACTCGGCATTATGCGCATCGACGAAGAGGGACGCGTTCTCGGTTTTCTTGAAAAACCGCAGACGGACGAAGAACTTTCGCACGTCTTCACCGGCGAAGACTTCATTCGCGAACGCGGTCTCGACCCGCAAGGGCGCGATTACCTCGCCAATATGGGCGTTTACCTTTTCAATCGCGACGCTCTTGTCGAAGCGTTGGAAAAAACCGACTACAAAGACTTTGGGAAGGAAGTTTTCCCCGCCTCGATTCGCTCGAAACGCGTTTGCGTTCACCTCTTCGACGGTTATTGGGAAGACATCGGAACGATTCGCTCCTTCTACGAAGCGAACCTCGCGTTGGCGCAAAACCCGCCGGTTTTTGAAATTTCGCCCCCGCAAGCGCCGACGTACACTCAGCTTCGTTACCTTCCGGCTAGTCGTTTCGACAACGCGACGGTTCGCTGCAGCTACATCGCCGACGGTTGTTCGATCGGCGAAGGCGCGGTTATCGAAAATTCGATCCTCGGCATTCGTTGCCGAATCGGCAAAGGCTGCGTCATCCGCAACTCCATCATTATGGGGCAAGACTTTGTTACGAGCCCCGAAGAAGACGCGGCGGAAATCGCGGCCGGTCGTCCGCCGGTGGGGATCGGCGACCACACGGTTATCGACGGCGCAATCGTCGACAAAAACTGCCAAATCGGTTCGAACGTTTTTATTATCAACCCGGACGCCGTTCAAAACACGAAGGAACGCGAATTCGGTATGATTCGCGACGGCGTTATCTGCGTCGAAAAGGGCGCGATTCTCCCGAATCATTGGCATTTGGCGCAATCGCTGAAGAAAAAGGGGTAATTTCCGAGTAATCGACGGCGTTCGTCGTCCGTCGCGTCGTTAATTTTAAGCGCGACCGTCGAAGCGAATCTTGAAAAATTTTCGTTTCGACGGTCGCGTTTGTCGTTTTAAAAATTCAAAACGGTAAAACTCTTCTTCGAGCTTTAAAAAACGAAAACGACAAGAATCTCCTTTAAGTTTTAAAAAGCTAAAACGGCGACGCCTTCTTGGGATTAACAAGGCCAAGCGGCGAAACGCCTCGCTTATTTTCTTGTCGCTCGCCGCCCCGTCGCGATTCTTCGGTCGGAGCGACGCCGCTTGCCGTTTCGGCTCCCAACATTCGCCGTTCGCGTTTTATTCTTTTTTATCCAACTCGTCGAGAATTTGACGACAAGAAATAATTTTCTCAACTAAATCGTTCGGAACGAACCAATATTGATTCGTCGACTCGAAACCGACGCAAGAATCCGCAGCCGCGGCGCGACGCAACGCTTTCGCTAACTCGATTTCGTCGCGAACGAGCGCCGCCATTTCCGCCTCGACCGCCGTTAATCTCGCCGCGTTTTCGCTATTTTCCGCGTTTTCCGCTCTCCGCAAGGCGTTCCGTTCGTCGCGGAGCAAAACGAACCGCGTCTGATTGGCGCAACTCAAATAAACGACGCCCGCGACGTCGGCGCAACGCGCTTGCCGTTCCGCTTCGCCGCGACGCTCCGGCGGAGCGTTCTTCGCCGCCTCGGCCAAGAGCGCGGCGCCCTCCCGGAACCCGCGCCCGCACTTCTCCATCTGCTCGGCGAAAACGGGCGGCGGATATGGAGCCGTCCAAGCCGCGACGTCGTCGTAAGGAATCCCAACCATCGTCGCCCGATACCCGGTCGGCTCTAAGCGGAGCAAATTCGCCGGGCCGACCTGATTCGGCGCGTTGTACACGACCGCTCCGGAATACGGGAACTCTTCGAAGGCGCGACTAACTTTCGTCCAACCGGCGCGCCCGGTCGCCGCCCCTTCCGCTCCGAAAACGCGCGTCGCCAAGCGGTCGAGCGCCTCCGTTTCGGTCGTCGTTTCGTCCTTAAACTCTTGAAGCGCCTCCAAGTTAATCGACGGAAACCCGCCGAGCGACCACCCGGCCATCGTCCCGTCGACGCCGGAGCGCGAAAGGTTCGCCGCGTGTCGAACGACCAAATCGAGCGCCGGAATCGTCGGAATCGACGCGATTTCCCAAGTCGCGTTGAACTGACACTTTGCGATCGTCTTGAGCCCGGCCTTTTTCGCCGCCGCCCAATGTTCGACCGCGCGCGGCCCCGGCCCGACCGCCGAAATCGAGTATTCGCCGACCGAAACCGGAACGCCGCCCCGTTCGAGCGGAAGCGCCCATTCGCTGACCGACTGCAGCCAAACGCCCTTCGGGAGCCGTTCGATAATATCGGTCGCGAGCCCGTGTCCGCGCCACCCCCAGTCCCAAACGATTACTTTCGCGTCCGGCGCCGACCGCCAAACGCCCTCGGCCATCGCGGCGTTCAAGTCGACGATCAGATCGACGTAATCCCGCTTCGAGCAGCGCGGACACTCGTCTTGCCGCATATGCGACGCGCACGTCGTCAAATTTTCGGAGCCGGTGATCGTAAAAATCCCGCCGAGCCCCGGAACGTCCGCGAAAACCGCCGCCAACGAGTCGACGAGCCAACGCCGCGTCTCCGGCGCCGACGCGCACATCGCGAAATATTTTTCTTGCGCGACGCCGCGAATATGCGGACGATTTTCGAAAAACGGCGCCGGAAGCGCTCGCGGTTCGTTCATATAAAGGTAGACGTCGATCCCGTATTTCTTCGCTCGTTTCACCAAATTGCGCAAAGTCGCGCGTCGAACGTCCGATTTCGCGCCCAATTCCGGAAATTCGGCGGTCGGCGGCGCCAAATCCCGCAGGAGCGCGTGCAGCCAAACGCCGTTCACGCCTCGCTCGCTCAACTTTTGAAGCAAGCCGTCCGGACAAAGTTTCGCGTCGTCTTGAAGAAGCGGGTCGCCGAAAACCGCGAAATACGAGTGCAAATAGCAGACTTCGAACCGCGACTTATTTTTCGCGGCGTTTTTACCGTTTCCGTTCGTCGTTCCATCGCCGTCGCTCCCGCCGTCCTTCGCCGAGTTTTCCCCAACCGACGCGCCTTCGCCAACCGTTAAGTTCATTTCAGTCGTTAAATCTTTCCCAGCCGCTAAATTTTTCTCGTCGACCGTTCCGAGTTCGTCGAGAAACGCGAAACGAGGCGTTTCCGGCGCGTCGAGTTCGTCCCCGAGGGTTTCGCGAACGTCGGCGGCAATCTTGCGCATCGCGGCGACGTCGGCTTCGCTCGGCTCTTCAAAGCGCAAAATTTCGCAAACCGGCTTCAAACGTCCCAATTTAACCCAAAGAAAGTCGTCTTCGCGGAGTTTTTCGGCGAACTCGGCCGGTTCGAGGTCGAGAAGCGTCAGCATTTGCTCGTAAGGCAAAATCGACCAATTTCGTCGAGTTAGCGTTATATAAACGCGATCGGGTTCCCAAGTCGGCTCTTTATACGGCGGTAATCCGAGAAGCTCGGCGATTTGCGCAATCTTTTCCGGCGCAGTTTCGAGCGTTCGCGCCATCGCTTCGAGCGTCGCAAGATTCCAGTTGCGCCAAACGAACGCGGCGGTTCGGTTTGGAAAATGCGGTATCGGCTCGGCGGCCTTCTCTTCGCCGGTCGGAAGGGGCGATAAATCGAGCGACGCGCCCCCGGACGCTAGCGTCAAAACTTCGCTATTTCCGCTATTTTCGCATTCCCAAGCGGTTGAAATCGCCGCCTCGACGCTAGACGCGTCCGCAACGGCGCTAAAACCGGCTTCCGCCGCGACGCAAAGCCGCTCCGCCAAGGTCGACGACGCGTTCGCATCGAAAACGACGGCGCCGACTCCGACGCTAAGCGCGTTCCAAAGCGCGATACCGATACGAGTTTTTTTAGCTTTTGCCATCATTAATACGCCTGCAAGTTCTAAAACGAATCCTTTTTTAAGCGCCGCCCGAAAAAACGCCACGATATTCTCCTCGCGTACTTATACGTCGTCCGCTCGATAAACATTTATCGCTCCGAATATTGTTTTTTCACCGCGACGCGCAAATATTACCGACGCGTCTAAAAACGAACGGAAATTACGAACGGCGTTTTTGCCCGATTCCAAAAATTTTTAAATTTTTCTCCGACGATTTCAGCCGGCGAAACGCTAGACGGTAAACGCGGAAATTACCGCGATAAAGCGCCGTTTCCGACGCCGCGCGGCGCCGCGTCGAACACTATTTTAACACAACGCGATTGGAAAAAAAAGCCTTTACAAGAAAACAAAATTTGATAGAATTTGCTTGGTTGAAGGAAAGGAACGCTAAATAAAGCGTCCCGAAATTTTGACTTGCTATATAACGATTACGCGAATCGTTTATTTTGCGCAAAGCAAAAACGTCTCCTAATCGTTATCGTCGTCTCATTTTACGCGTTTTCGCAAGTCCGCTTCGTTTGCCGAGGCGGACGAATAATCGCGAAAACTTGCCGAAAACGCTGAAGAAAACGCCGCGATTCAGTCGACAAAATCGAAAAAGTTTACCATTTTTCGTTTGCCCCCAACCGCGAAGGAACGCCGATGATTCTCTCCGGACTCGAAATCGAAAAAGAAATTGCGAATGGAAACATCGTCGTCGAACCTTTCGACCGTTCGCGCCTGAATCCGAACAGCTACAATCTGCGTCTTCATAACGAACTGCTCGTCTACGACGGGCCGGAACTCGATATGAAAACGCCTAACTCGTACCGCGAAATCGCGATTCCGGAGGACGGCCTTCTTCTCGAACCCGGCAAAGTTTACCTAGGCCGCACGGTCGAGTACACCGAAACGAAAACGCTCGTCCCGATGTTGGAGGGGCGTTCCTCGGTCGGTCGCCTCGGGTTGTCGATTCATATCACCGCCGGTTTCGGCGACGTCGGATTTAAAGGCTTTTGGACGCTGGAACTTCACTGCGTTCAGCCGATCCGCGTCTACGCCGGCGTCGAAATTTGCCAGATTTACTATCATACCATCGAGGGCGACTACGTCCCCTACGACGGCGGCAAATATCAAAACAATCGCGGCGTTCAAGCCAGTATGATGTACCTCGATTTCGAAGACGCGAAAAAATCGGCCCGACGCTGACCTCGGTCGGCGGTTTGCGCTTCGAATCCGACGTTCCGTTTTGTTTTACGCAACAAAACGGAAAAACTAACGCATTAACCTGTAAAAACGCTTGTTATTAAGATAATGTCTGTTATTTCCGAGACTACTGCGCAAACGATGATTAAACTGAAAAATCCTCCCGAAACGGCGATCGAAACGATCGAATATATCGTCAAACGAGACGGCCGCCGCGCGCGATTCGCCCCGGAAAAGATCGGCGCCGCCATTCAAAAGGCGTTCGTCGCGACCGGGCAGCCGCAACCGAACGAATACGTCGAAACCTTGACCGCCAAAGTCGCGGCGCGCGTCGTCGACGCCGGATTCGTCGCCCCCGAAGTCGAAGACGTTCAAGACTGCGTCGAATCGGTGTTGATCGAAAACGGGCACGTCCGCACCGCTCGTAATTATATGTCGTACCGAGCCGAGCGCACCCGCGTTCGCGAACTCGGTTCCCGCTTGATGCGCACCTTCGAAGACATCACCTTCAAAGACGCGAAAACGAGCGACGTCAAGCGCGAAAACGCCAACGTCAACGGCGACACCGCGATGGGACAGATGCTTAAGTACGGTTCCGAAGGCGCCAAGGAGTTCTTCCACAAGTTCGTCCTGAAGCCGGAACACTCGCGCGCCCACGTCGAAGGCGACATCCATATCCACGACCTCGACTTCTACACGATGACGACGACGTGTTGCCAAATCGACTTGATTCGCCTCTTCAAGAACGGTTTCGGCACCGGCCACGGCGTCCTGCGCGAGCCGAACGACGTGCAGTCTTACGCCGCGCTCGCCTGCATCGCGATTCAGTCGAACCAAAACGACCAACACGGCGGGCAATCGATCGTCAACTTCGACTACGGCCTCGCGCCGGGCGTCGTCAAGACGTTCCGCCGCCTCTACCGCGACAACCTTGCTAAAGCCGTCGCGTTTTCGACCGGGTCGAGCGCGCCGGTCGCCGACGATTTGAAGGCGTTGCACCGCGAAATTTTCGCGTCCGGCGTCGAGTTGAAGCTTGAAGAGCGCGACGCGTTCTTCGCCGCCGAAGCCGTCGCGGTCGCCGAACGTTTCTTCGCGACCTGGAACGCCGACGCGACGACGACGCTGACCGCCGAACGCTTCGCCGAATTGCAAAAACAGGCCGCCGATTTGGCGCTTCGCGAAACCGACCGCGCGACGTTCCAAGCGATGGAGGCGCTCGTTCACAACCTGAACACGATGCACAGCCGCGCCGGAGCGCAAACGCCCTTCTCCTCGATCAACTACGGGATGGACGTTTCGCCGGAAGGCCGTATGATCGTTAAAAACGTCCTTCTCGCGCAAGAAGCGGGACTCGGCGCCGGAGAAACGCCGATCTTCCCGATCCACATTTTCCGCGTCAAGGAAGGAATCAACACCGAAAAAGGCGACCCGAACTACGATCTGTTCCGGTTGGCTTGCCGCGTCAGCGCGAAACGCCTCTTCCCGAACTTCGCGTTCCAAGACGCGCCGTTCAACCTACAATACTACAAACCGGGTCGACCGGAGACGGAAATCGCCTATATGGGGTGTCGCACACGCGTCGTCGGAAATATTTGCGACCCGGAGCGCGAAATTACCTACTCCCGCGGCAACCTGAGTTTCACGTCGATCAACCTGCCGCGCATCGCGTTGGAGTCGAAGGGCGATATGAACGCGTTTTACGCCGACCTGACCGCGAAGCTCGACTTGGCCGTCGACCAACTGCTGGAGCGTTTCCGCATTCAATGCCAAAAGAAGGTGAAAAACTTCCCGTTCCTGATGGGGCAAGGCGTTTGGCTCGACTCCGAAAACCTTGGCCCGGAAGACGAAGTCGGCGAAATCCTGAAACACGGCACGCTGTCGGTAGGGTTCATCGGCTTGGCGGAGACGCTAAAAGCGCTGATCGGCGTTCACCACGGCGAAAGCGAAGAAGCGCAAAAGCTCGGCCTTGAAATCGTCGGTTTTATGCGCAAATACCTCGACGACGTAGCGCAAGCGAAACGGCTGAACTTCTCGCTTCTCGCGACGCCGGCCGAAGGGCTTTCGGGTCGCTTCGTCAAAATCGACCGCAAAAAATACGGCTTGATCGAGGGCGTTACCGACCGCGATTATTACACGAACAGCTTCCACGTTCCGGTTCACTTCCACGTCCCGTGTTGGCAAAAAATCCGGCTCGAAGCCCCGTATCACGCGCTGACGAACGCCGGGCACATCACTTACGTCGAGTTGGACGGCGACGCGTCGCAAAATTTGGACGCGTTCGAGAAGATCGTTTGCGCAATGCGCAAAGCGGGCGTCGGTTACGGGGCGATCAACCACCCGATCGACTCCGACCCGGTTTGCGGTTTCAACGGCGTCATTAACGGCGACGTTTGCCCGAAATGCGGTCGCCAAGAAACGCCGGACGCTCCGTTCGAACGCGTTCGCCGCATTACCGGCTACCTCGTCGGAACGCTCGACCGTTTCAACGACGCGAAACGCTCCGAAGTTCGGGATCGCGTCTCGCACTCGACCGCCTGCCCGAACGCGCAAAACGCCGAATCGAACGGGAGCGCCGAATGAAACTTCGTATCGCGGGCCGCGTCGGCGATTCGATCGTCGACGGGCCCGGTCTCCGGTACGCGCTTTTTACGCAGGGTTGCCCGCGCGCCTGTCCCGGCTGTCATAATCCGCAAACTCAACCGCTCGAAGGGGGCGAAGAAACGACCGTCGAGGCGATTTTAGCCGAAATCGACGCGAATCCGCTCCTCGACGGCGTTACGTTCAGCGGAGGCGAGCCGTTTTTGCAGGCGGCGGCGCTCGCCGAATTAGCGCGAGAAATCAAAAAACGCAACCTTAATCTAGCCGCGTACACCGGTTACCTTTGGGAAGAGCTAATCGCGGCGAACGATCCCGCTTGGAACGCGCTTCTCGCCGAACTCGACGTCGTCGTCGACGGCCCGTTTGTGCAAGCGTTGCGAAGCTGGGCGCTAAAATTCGCCGGGTCGTCGAACCAGCGTTTTATCGACGTTCAACGTTCGTTGAGCGAAGGGCGCGTCGTCGAGCTGGAAAGTTGGCGAAATTAAAACGAGTTTAACGCTGTTTCGCTCGGCGATAAACGTTCGTTGAGCGAAGGGCGCGTCGTCGAGTTGGAAAGTTGGCGAAATTAAAACGAGTTTAACGTTATTTCCCCCTTTGCCGTAAAACGCGTTTCCTTTTCTCGTTTTTTTACCCCAATCGGGGCTCGCCGCCGCGTCGCTCTTCGTTGCGACGCGGCGTTTTTCTTTTCCCAACCGGCGCCGTTGGCTTAATTAGTCGCGTTTCTCTCTTCTCCTCCGTTTTCCTTTTTTACCGTCTCTTCGTCAAAACCGGAAAAATCGCAATATTTTCACGCGTTGCCGCTAAAGTCAAACGCTTTTTTGGACGTTTTAACGAATAGCCGCCTTGTTTTTTCGAGCGACGCGGCGCTTTAAACAAACTTTACCGGTTTTAGCGGCGGCGGAGGCTGACTTGACGAGCAAACAAGCGGCGACATTTTTTCAAACGGCGTTTTTGGCGACGCTCGGCGCGGCGGCGTTTCTCGTCTTGGACGCGAACGCGGCGGCGCAGGTCGTTTACTCGTCGCCGCAATTCGACGGCGGGTTCGTTCCCGGCGCGACGTCGTTCGGCGCCCCGGTCGTCGTCGGCGAATCCTTCCCCAACGGCGCTTTTCTCCCGCCCAACGACTCCGGATTTACCGTTTCTCCCGATTTTTCCAGCGCAATCTCGGTCGGAACGCCGCTTGGCGGGCAAATTATCGGCGAAGTCCCGTTTAACGGCGACATAAACTCAATTCCGTTGCTGGAACAAAAGCAACCGAACGCGCCGCGTCAACTTCCGGCGTTGAACGTTCCGCGAACCGACGCCGATTTTGAAAAACGCGTCGAAGCGTTGGCGCGACGCTTTTCGAAACCGCCCCTTTCGATCGAAGGTTCGACGCCGGGCCGCCTTCTCCGTTATTCGCTAATCGGCGGCGCCGACGCGACGTTTTTGGCGCCGAATCGCGCTCTTTCGTCGGGAAATGCGCAAACCGGGCAAAATGCAACGAGCGCGACGCCCGATTTGGAGCCGATTTACGCGCTCGGCGCCCTTTGTTGGAACGTTCCTTGCGGCGGTCGGCAAATTTTGCGCGTCGTCGACGGTCGGCCCTTAGCGAAAGTCGGGTTCGGTTTTCAATCGAAGCGAGGCGAACTTCTCGCGGCGTTGGCGTTCGCGAAAATCGACCGAAATTACGAAATTCGAATAAACGACGAAAAATTCCGCGTTCAAGACCTCGTCGACGCGGAAAAACTCGCTTGTTCGAAGGGCGCGAACCTTTCGACGGTCGCCGTCGGACTCGCGCATTACTCGCAAAATCCGGACGAAACTTGGACGAACGCGTTCGGCGAAACTTGGTCGCTCGCGAAAATTTTCGAATTGGAAACGCGCCGATCCGTCGATTGGGGCTCGAGCGAAGCGACCGACAAACTTCTCGCCTTAACGTTCCTTCTCGCTCGTTTGAAACAAGGCGCGCTCCGCGATTCGCCGGAGTTGAAACGCGCCGAAACCACCTTGATTGCGTTAAAAGGGCGAGCTTGGGCGCTTTTTAACGACGCGTCGCTTGCCGAAACGCTCTTTTTCGACGAAAAAGTTAAGCTCGAAACGCCGCATATGCGTCTTTACGTCAACGGCGCGCTCCTCCGTTGGTTGACGTTAACCGCGTCGGCGGAGGAACTTCGTTCGGAGAAAGCGCGTCGCGCCGTTTTTGAACTTTGCGCGCTTGTCGACCAGCTTTTCAACTCGCTCGACGACCTCGACAAGTTGGCGCCGCTCGACGAAGAATCGCTCGCCGTCGCGATGCAAACGCTCCTCCTTTACCGCGCTCGCGTCAAAAACGTCCCCGTTCCCTCAAATTAACGCCGCTGGAACGCGCTTTACCGGCTCAAACGTCGCTCAAACTTTGTCGAGCGCCGTTAAAGCGCGTTTTCGCCAATTCTCCCATTTCAACTCCTCCGCTTATTTCCGCTAATTCGCGCGACCGCTCTAATCGTCGTAATCGAGACTTCGTTCGTCTTCGTCGAGAATCCAAGCGAGCCGCCCGAGCAAAAGCGCGTAAAGCGGCGTCAAAACGACGAGCGCGAACAGCGCCGCCGCCCCGTACTCCGGCGTTTTAAAATAACGGATTCCCAACGTAAGCGGAGCGAAAACGAGCGCCGCCGAAACCGCCCAAAATTGCGTCCAAACGACGATTCGCCGAAGAAAACTCGCCAAAACCGCCCCGCAAATCGGCGCGAACGGCCAGCCGGTGTAAAGCGTCGAAAGGTAAAAAATCGGGAAGCAAACGCTAAACGATCCGGCAAGCGTCGCTGCGATTCGCAAGTCGACGAGCTGAAGTCCGCTCAATGCTTCGGCGGTCTCCTCCCCGCTTTCGAACCAACCGAGTCCTCCGGCAAGCGCGACGCCCGGCGAAAAAGCCGCTCCGACAAGCGCGGCGAACCAAAGCGCGTAAAGGAGCCCGTCAAGTCGGTCGTCGTCGCGCCAAGAGAGGACGCGACGCGCTCCGGACGCTCCGGCGCCAAAAATCGCTTCAAAAAAACTCGCCGTCCAATACGTCCAAAAGAGAGCCGTTGGAAACGCTATAACCGTTAAAACGCAAAATTCGAACTTCTCGATCGGGCCGCCGTTCCCCTGCGCCGCGATCGTCGGCGCCAACGAATAAAGAACGTAAGCCGTTAACGCCAAACCGATTAGAACGACCGCGCCCGCTCGCGCCCAAAGTTCGTTCGTCGCGAGCGCTTGAAACGTTCGGTTGAAGAGCGGCGCCCGGCGCGGCGGCGCGGGGCGCGTCCAAATCGCTTCGCCGTTTCGATAACGGAGAACGAGCGGCGGCAAAAAAGCGGTCGGGTCTTCGATTTCCGGCGGCGTCGCCAAGCGGCGAACAACGCGTTTCAGCGCCCGAATCGGAGACGTTAAAACCGATAAAATCGCCAACGTCCGTTCAAGTTCGGGGTTTTCACCCAAAGCGCCGACGTTTTGCCGTTCGCCCCTTGGCTCCGTCGCCGTCGTCGGGTCGTTTCGCGTCTTTCGCAACGCCTCGTCGACCGCGACGGAGCCGAACTCCGCTTTCATCTCTTCCAAACGACGTCGGCGTTCCCGCTCTTCCCGACTCGAACGTTTTTTCGGTTTCGCGACGGCGGTCGAAGCGGTCGAGCCGCCTTTTTGAGACGCAGAACCTTGTCGATTTTTCCGTTTATCCGGATATTTCGCCGACGCGTCGGGCTTTTTCGGCGGCGTCGGAGCGATCGTTTTCGCCGAATTCGGAACGAAAACCGTTTTTCCGTCGAAACGTTGATAAACGCGGTCGGGAGCGTCCGGGATTTCGCCGAGTTCGTAAACGCCTCGGTCGCGCGGTTGGAAACGGACGTCGGTCGTCGCGAGCTGTTCTTTGAGCGCCGCCGTTACGACGGTTTCCGTTCCGCAGTCGGGACAGCGAACCGTTTGGCCGAGCAGTTCGGCGGGCGCTTGCGTCAACGTCTCGCAAACGCGGCAACGCACCGGATAATAAACGGGTTCCGCCGATTTTTTCGTCTCGTTTTTATCGCTTTTACCGATTTTTTCGCTTTTATCGCCGTCGTTTTCGCCGCCGGACTCGTTCGAACGCCCGCCTTTCGGAAAATTCGACGCGACGCCGGAAGCGGAATCGTTTTTAACGGTTCCAGCGGTTTTAACGGTCGAGTCGCTATTTTCTTTAACGCCGTAAATATCGGCCCCGGCGACGTCGATTCCGACGCGGTTCGGATTGCGCGCCGGAGAGAGGAGTTCGTCTTGCCGCCGTTTTTGCGGATTATTAAAGCGCTCGTAATCGGTTTCCGTTTCAAAATCAAGATAATCGGGAACGACGATCTCTTCGTCGCAGTCGGGGCAAACGACGATCTTCCCGACGTCCGCCTTCGTCGCGAAGAGTCGCGTTCGGCAACGCGGGCACCCGAACGAGCGGTATCGAACCGGCGACGCGGGTTCGGAAGTCGGCGTCGCGGAGTAAATTTCGGCGTCGGCGGACGGCGTTCGGCGGCGATTTGCGTTCGGGTCGGGAGCGGAAGTCAACGCGGCGGTTCCTTTCGGCGGGTTCAAGAGGCGGCAAACGGGTTAAATTGGGCGATTTAGCGAAGCGTTTCCGGCGCGACGGCGACGGCGGAAACGGCGATTTTTATTAATTAAACCGTCGACGGCGCCAAAATCAAGCGGCTCGACGAAAAAATCGGCGAAAATACGGCGAACCTCCCGATCTTCAACTCGGCCTCTTTATTAAAATCAACAGAACCGGCAAACTCGACCGTTCGAAAACGCCCGTCGCCGCGATTTCGTCAAAGTCCGTTCGGAAGAATATCCCCGGCGGCGCAAGTGAAGAGCGCGGCAAACGTTTCCGCGTCGATCGTCTCGGAATGAAACCGGGCCGAACCGTCCGCGTAAAGGAAGTTCGCGCCGCCCGGATGAAGCGAGAAAATTTCGTTGTTGTTCGCGTTGTTGAAAAAGCGACCGTCCGACGCGACGACGGCGACGTCCATCACAAAGCCGGAACCGGGGTCGGCCCAATCGGAGTTGAGAAGCGGCTCTTTCGGCGTTTCGTTCGGGTCGCCGCGACGTCCGCCGCGCAAGAATTTGAACGGACGACCGGACGCTTCGAAAAAGAGGAACGACGAACTCAAGCCGTCGAGAACGGCGCTCGGATAAACGGGCGCGCGCCGCGAAAATTCGGCGGAATTGGAAAAGTCGGGCAACAGAACGCTCGTCCATTCGGAACGGTCGCGGAGCCCGAGTTTCTCCCGAACGCCGCGCCGAATCAGATAGCAACTCGCGTAATCGGTCGGATAATACTTTTTCGTTCCGAAATCCCGGTCGCCGGGCGCGGTCGGACAAAGAAAAATTGGAATCCGTTTCTCCGTCGCCTCGCGGTTGACCGCCGCCGACCAAGTCGCCGTCCAGTCAACCGCCGAATACGCCGCGCTTTCCTCGACGAACGGCAACAAAATCGTCAAAACGTTATGCCGGTCGCGACGCTGTCCGTTCGGCGCGACATACGTCGTCTTCGTCGGCGGGAAAACGCTGTTGACGTCCAAATAAGAATGAATCGCCAAGCCGATTTGACGCATATGCGAAACGCAACTCGTCCGCCGAACCGTTTCGCGCGCCGCTTGAACCGCCGGCAAAAGGAGCCCGAGCAAAACGCCGACGACCGCGATCACGACGAGCAGTTCGACCAACGTAAAACCGCCGAGCCGACCGCGTTCGCAACCGCCGTCCAAGACGCGCTTCAAACCAGTCGCGTCCGCGCCGCTTGCGCGACGGTCGAGCGAGCGAAAACAACCGCTCCGACGCGAACAAAATTCGCGCCGCGTTCCGATTTTCATCGTTTTCGCCCCCCTTCTCATTCTTTCGCGTCTCGACAAGGCCAATAAAAGCCCGTCGCGTCGAAAAGCGGGTTTCGGCGCGTTGGCGTTCGTTCGGCGCTTCCGCCCTTCGTCGCCGTTAAAACGTCAAACGGCGACGCGAGAAGAACGGAAAACGGAAATTGACAAAAGCCGGCGTTACTTTTTAACGATTTTACCGACTTTCCAGCTTTGCAAGTTCATTTCGGCGAGAGTCGCTTGAACGTCGTCGGCGATTTCCGGCTTGACGACCAAAACAAGACCGAGCCCCATATTGAAGACGCGTTCCATTTCGGCGTCGTCGATCGAACCGAGCTTTTGCAACCAGCCGAAAACCGGCGGAACGTCCCAAGAATTCGGGGTAATTTCCGGCGCGACGCCCTCGGGGAGAACGCGAGAGAGGTTTTCGACCAAGCCGCCGCCGGTGATGTGCGCGACGCCGCGGATTCCGTCGTTCGCGCCGAACTTTTCGAAGAGCGCGAGCGCCGGTTTGACGTAAAGACGCGTCGGCGTCAAGAGCGCGTCGGCGACCGTTTGGTTCAATTCCGGGACAAACTCGTCCGGTTGGAGGCCCGCGATGTCGAAAACGACGCGGCGAATCAGCGAATAACCGTTCGAATGGCAACCGCTCGACGCGACGCCGATCAGAACGTCGCCGTCTTGAATCGCTTTCCCGTCGATGATTTTCGAACGTTCCGCGACGCCGACGCAGAAGCCGGCCAAGTCGTATTCGCCGGGATTGTACATTCCGGAGAGGATCGCCGTTTCGCCGCCGATCAGCGCGCAACCGACTTCTTCGCAAGCCTTAGCGATCCCGGAAACCAGCTCTTCGAGTTGGTCGGGGTCGTCTTTCGGCGTCGCGACGTAATCGAGGAAAAAGAGCGGTTCGGCGCCGCAGCAGATCGCGTCGTTGACGCTCATCGCGACCAAGTCGATCCCGACGGTCGAATGACGGTTCGTTTGGCAGGCGATTTTGATTTTCGTTCCGACGCCGTCGGTGCAGCTGACGAGAACCGGGTCTTCGTACTTGCGCTCGGGGCCGCCGTCTTTGAGGAGACCGTTCAAGCGGAAAAGCCCGGCGAACCCGCCGTCGAGGCGCATTACGCGCGGCGAAAAGGTCTTCGCAACCAATTTGGGCAGACGGGACATCGATTCGGCGTAAATATCCAAGTCGACGCCGGAACTTTTATAAGTCGCTTTTTCCATTTTTAGGACTCTCGTAAACGGGGTTTCGCGGGGGGAACGAAGGAATCGACGGTCGAACGCGCCGGTTTTAACGGATTTGACGGTCTCGGCGTCTTTGCAGGATTTACCGGTATTGACGGCGATTAAGCGTCAGAAAGCGCGTCGTCGAACCGATTTAAGGCGACGACTCGAACGCTTCCGCTTTTATTATAATTCTTCGGCGAAATAACGCAAGGACGGGCGGCGCGAGAAAACGCCGACTTTTTCCGCTTCCCGCGCTTCTCGCAAGAAAATCGCCCCGGTTCGTTAAGGGGGGGAAGACAAAATTGCAAAATTGGGTTATAATAACGGAGAAAACGTCGCGGACGGTCGAAACGTTGCCTCGATTCGCCGCCGTCCGAAGCGCAGACGCGCAAGACGCCCGACAACAAAACGTCGAAAACGCTTCTTATATATTAATATTGACAAAATATTGCCGACGAAGCGCCGACGCCCCCCGAACAAGGAAGAAAACAAGTCGAAATGTTGGAATCTAACGACCGCGCCCCCGTCGAACAGCCCGCCGAAAACGCCGTCCCGGCCCAAGAACCGCAAGTCGCGGAAACGCCCGCCGTCGACGCCGTTCAACTCGACAAAATCGTCAAAATCGAACCCAACGACGCCGCGCAAGAAGACGGCGCCGAAATCAACCTCGACGCCGTAAACGCTCGACTCGCCGAAAACGCGGACGCCGAAACGTCCGACGACGAAGCCAAAAACGCCGAGCCGGTCGCCCCGCCCTCCGCGACGCTCGAAGAAGCGCTCGAAAAGTTCGGAATCGAACTCCCGGCGAAAAAAGTTAGACTTCTCAAAGAATATTGCGAAACTCTTTGGATTTGGAACGAGCGCGTCAACCTCACCCGGCACGACGATTACGACAAGTTCGTTTCCCGCGACCTCGTCGACTCGATCCGCTTGGCCGCTTGCCTTCAAAAGGGCGAACACGTCCTCGACGTCGGCTCCGGCGGCGGCGTCCCGGGTCTCGTCGTCGCGATTTTGCGTCCGGACGTCGTCGTCGAACTTTGCGACTCGACCGGCAAAAAAGCGGAGGCGCTCGGCGCCATCGTCGACGCGCTCGGGCTCGAAACGAACGTTTGGTACGCGAAGGCGGAAGATTTGTTAAAAGTTCACCGCTTTCACACCCTTACGATCCGCGCGGTCGGCAAAATCGCTAAACTTTTGCCGACGTTCGCTCCGCTTTGGCACGCGTTCGACCGCATCTTGATGATCAAGGGCCCGAATTGGCCGGCGGAACGGGGAGAAGCGCGCCACTACAACCTCTTGAACAACGTCGCGTTGCGCAAAATCGACGAATACGAGAACCCCGGCGCCGAACACAACAGCGTTATTTTGCAGTTCTGCCGCAAGAGCCGCTTCGAGGAAATGGAACGCCGCGCGCAAGCGTTAGCCGAAGGCAAGCCGATCGAGCTGGAAATCGAGCCGGTCGAAGTCGACAACAAACAACGGCGCGAATTTTCCGACGATCGCTCCGGTCGCGGGCGCGGCGGTCGCGGTTCGTTCGGCGGCGGACGGGGCGGCAAAGGCGGTCGCGACGATCGGAACCGTCGTCCGGATCGCAAATTCGTCGACGCGCAAGACCGTCGCGGCGGTTTCGACGGCGACTCGGCGAACGGCGAAACCCGCGTTTTCGCCCGTCGCAACGGCAAAGCGCCGCGCGGTTGGACGGGCAAGAGTC
This sequence comes from Thermoguttaceae bacterium, assembly GCA_017937685.1. Lineage (GTDB taxonomy): Bacteria > Planctomycetota > Planctomycetia > Pirellulales > Thermoguttaceae > RUG369. Next base: position 40,348 of record JAGBDD010000197.1, read on the forward strand.
GCGATTTCGGCGGCGACGGCGGCGATTCCCGTTCGAACGGCGCGTCTTCCGGCGGTTCGAAACGTTTTAACAACGGCGACGACAAGAAACCGGGCGCTCGCGGCGGACGATCCGGCGGTTCGTTCGGCGGCGGTAAAAAAACGGGCGGTCGCGGTTCGTTTGGCGGCGGCAAGAAACCGGGCGCTCGCGGCGGACGGTCGGACGGCGGTTCGCGCGACTAAAACCTAATTTCGCTTTAAAATCGTTTTGTCGTCGACGCGCCTTGTTTTCGCGTCGGCGCAACGTTAACGCAACAATAAAGGATTTTCGATGTTTCGTTTATTTTCCTCGCGTTGGTCGACGTTCGTTGGAACGGGCGCGCTTCTTTTGAGCGTTTCGGCCTTCGTCGGTTGTCAAAAATCGGCGCCGGAAACGGAAAACGCCGACCCGAACGTTGTCGCGCAAACCGGCGACGCTTCGGCGTTCCCGCAATTTTCGACCGAAATTCGTTTGCTCTCGGCGGAACAACTCGCCGCGCTCGGAGCGAAAAACGACCTCCCGACCGAGTTTGTCCAACCGAACGCATACTCCGTTCAAGTCGTTCGTCCGGAACGTTTTCGCGACCTTGAAAACGGCTCCGTCGCGCTCGAAACGTTCGCGAACGCGTCGCTGCAACTCCCGCTTCCGGAACTCCTCGACGGCGCCGACTTAGCGCTCGCCAGCAAAACGTTTTCGCTCGAAACGTTGAAAAACGCCCAAAACGGCGAAACGCTTCAAGAAGGTTTCCCGACGCCGTCCGAAGTTGTTTACCTCCGCTTCCCCGAGCCGGTCGACCAAGCCGCGCTCGACGCTAAAGTTTTCAAAAACGCCGATCCGAACGCCGTTAAAACGCAAAAATTCGGCGCGGTCGACGTTCGCGTTTTGGAAAACGCGCTTCCGGTTCCGCTCGACCAAACCGGTCAAGCGTTCGGGCGCGTCGACCAAATGCTCGCCGGTCTCGCCTTCCCGACGCCGAACTCCGTCGTTTTCTTCTCCGGTTCGCCGACCGCGCTCGACGCTTATTTTAGCGGCAAAACCGGCGACGAACGGGGCGTCGCGGCGCAACGCGTCGGGCGGCTTCCGCTCGAAAAGCTCGACGCGGCCTTCCTTTACGACTTCGACTTCGACGTCGCGACGACCGCGCTCGTTCAGCCGCCGGTTCCGTTGACTCCGGCGCTTATCGAAGCGATGCAACCGAACGTCTCCGGTTTCCATTTCGTCGTCGACGCGAACTCCGCCGACGGCGCGATTTTGACGCTCGTCGTCGACGCGAAGTCGCCCGAAGGCGCCGAAACGTTGCGCAAGGCGATCGGCGGCGCGCTGATGGAAGCGGTCGACGGTCTCGGCTCCGCTCTTCCGCAAGGCGAACAAGCCGCCGCGGCGACGGAAGCGATCGAAACGTTCGAGAAATTGCGAACGATTCTCAAATCGGCGAACCTCGCGACCGAAGGCGCCCGCGTCGTCGGAACGCTGAAAAACTCGCCGGAAACGCTCGACTTTTTTGTCAACGCCTGCGAGAATATGAACTCGTTCCGCCGCCAATCGGAAATTTACGCGAAATACGGCGGCGCTCAAGACGCGTTAACCGCGCTCGGTCAAGCGTTTAACGCCTACCTGATGAAGAACAAAAAGTTCCCGGCTCCGATTCGCGCCGCCGACGGAACGCCGCTTTTGAGCTGGCGCGTCGCGATTCTCCCGGTTTTGGGCGCCGAAGGCCAAAAACTTTACGACGAATTTAAACTCGACGAGCCTTGGAACAGCGACGCCAACCTGAAACTGTTGGAAAAAATGCCGTCGATTTTCGCCGCGCCGTTTGGCGACGTCGCGAAAACGTCGACGCCGTTCCTCGTCTTCACCGGTCAAAACGCGCCGTTCGGTCGCGTCGAACCGCTGACGCTCGACGACCTCAACCCGGAAAAACCGATTTTGTCGGTCGTTTTGGCCGCCGAAGCGAACGCGGTCGAATGGACGCGCCCGGAAGAGTTCGTCTTCAACCCGGCGAAACCGAGCGACGCGTTCGGCGAGTTCATTTGCGCCGTTACCCTCGACGGCAAGCTGGTTCAAGCCGAGTGCGACGATTCGGAAGAAGTTTCGAAGAAGCTCGCCGCCCGCATTTACGGCGTCGCCGCGACGGAAGAAGCCGCTCCGGTCGAAGAAACCGCCCCGGCGCAAGAGGCCGCTCCGGTCGAGGAAACCGCCCCGGCGCAAGAGGCCGCTCCGGTCGAGGAAACCGCCCCGGCGCAAGAAACCGCTCCGGTCGAGGAAACCGTCCCGGCGCAAGAAGCCGCTCCGACGGAAGAAACCGCTCCGGTCGAGGAAACCGCCCCGACGCAAGAAGCCGCTCCGGTCGAGGAAACCGCCCCGACGCAAGAAGCCGCTTCGGCGCAAGAAGCCGCTCCGGCGGAATAACCGCCCTTTTCTCGGCGCGACGTTTTAACCGGCGTCGCGTCGTTTTTTCGTTTTGCCGTTAACCCGTTTTCTCCCAACGCTTCCGCTAACGCGATGACGCCGAACCGCCTCAAAATTCTCCTCGTTATTCCGACGCTCGACCGTTGCGGCGCCGAAAAACAGTTGACGCTTCTCGCGGCGAACCTCCCCAAGGAGCGTTTCGACGTTCGCGTCGTCGCGCTGACGCGGGGCGGCCCTTACGAAGCGACGCTCCGCGACGCCGGCGTTCCGGTCGACATAATCGGCAAAACCGCCAAATTTTCGCCGCGCGCCTATTGGCGATTGAAGAAAATCATTCGCGACTTCCGCCCCGACGTCGTTCACACTTGGCTTTTCGCCGCGAACGCTTACGGACGGCGCGCCGCGTTTTCGCTCGGCGTTCCGGCGGTTGTTTGCGGCGAACGTTGCCTCGACCCTTGGAAGGCGCGTTGGCAAGGTTGGGTCGACCGCCGTCTCGAACCGAAAACGGACGCGTTCGCGGTCAACAGCTCCGGAATCGTCGACTTTTACGTCGAGCGCGGAATCCCCGCCGAGAAGTTCGTCGTTATCCCGAACGCCGTCGAGCCGCCGACCTTCCCGCGCTCCGCAGATTCCGCGACCGCCGACGCCGCTAAGATCGCGTTGTTAAAAGAGTTAAAACTCCCTTACGAGCCGGGCCGCCTTCCGTTTTTGATCGGGTTGGTCGCGCGACTTTGGCCGCAAAAACGCGTCAAAGAGGCGCTTTGGGCCGCCGACCAACTGAAATTCGCCCAACTCGACTTTTACCTCCTCGTTATCGGCGACGGCCCGGAGCGCGAGTCGCTCCTCCGTTATCGCGACGCCCTGCGAGCAACCGACCGCGTCCGTTTCCTCGGCGAGCGCGACGACGTTTCGCGCCTTATGCCGACGTTCGATCTCCTTTGGAATTGCAGCGCTTACGAAGGTCAGTCGAACGCGATTTTGGAAGCGCAAAGTTGCGGCGTTCCGGTCGTCGCTTCGGACGTCCCCGGCAACCGCGACCTCGTTATCCCCGGCGAAACCGGCGTTTTAATTCCCGAGTTCGACGGCGACCGTATCCGCCGCCGCACCGCGCTGACTCGCGAAACGTTCCGCCTGTTGAAACCCGAGAACGCCGAACGCCGCCGCGCGCTCGCCGACGCCGCTCGGGCCCGAGTCGAACGCGAATTTTCGCTCGACGCGCTAATCGCCCGGCACGTCGAGCTTTACGAACGCTTGGTCGCCGAAAAAAAACGCCGTTGACCGTCCGTCGTTCCCGTTTTCCCGTCCAAAAATCAAACGCCGCGCCGCCGTCTCCTCGACGTTCGAAGCGCGGTCGTTTGCCGTTTATTTACCCCTTTGCGCGCCGGAGCCTCTTTTACGTCGTCCCCGACGTCGCGTTTGTTTCCGGAGCGCCGCGCCCTTCGTTCGACGCGACGCCGCTTAACCCCAACGATTAGGAGCTTTACCCAATGAAACGCGTCGCGTTTTCTTTCCTCGCTCTCGCCCTTCTCTCGACCTGCGCCCTTTTCTCGTCCCTCGCCGTCGCGAGCGACGCGGGCCCCGACGTTTCCGCCGAAGAGGCGCTTCGTCTTCTCGTTCAAGGCAACGAACGTTTCGCCGCGAACAAAACCGCGCACCCGCACTCGAACTTCGCCCGTCTCGTCGACACGGCGGAACACGGCCAACACCCGTTCGCGACGGTTCTCGGCTGCAGCGACTCTCGCGTTCCGGTCGAGCTTCTCTTCGACCAAGGCTTCGGCGACGTGTTCGTCGTTCGCGTCGCGGGCGGGGTTTGCGCCGACGACGAAACCGGTTCGATCGAGTACGGCGTTTCGCACCTCGGCACGCCGATTTTGGTCGTTTTGGGACACACGCAATGCGGCGCGGTAACGGCGACGGTCGAACACGAACACGCCGACGGGCACATTAAATCGCTCGTTTCGCATATCGAACCGGCGGTGAAACGCGTTCGCGCCGCTCGTCCGGAGCTTTCCGGCGCCGCGCTGATCGAAGCGGCGGTCGTCGAAAACGTTTACGTCGCGATCGAAGAGCTTTTCGATCACAGCCCGACGACGGTCGAAGCGCTTGAAAAGGGCAAACTTTGGATCGTTCCGGCGATTTACAACGTCAAAACCGGTAAAGTCGACTGGCGCGACCCGATTAAGTCGAAAAAAGACTTGAAAAACGTCAAAAAATAATGATAACGTTAGCGTTGCGATTCTTACGTTTAAAATTCGCGACATTAACGCGCGGTTTTATACGACGACGCGTTACAAACGTTAAAAAGCCGCTCGTTCCGACGTTTTTTTTCGGGCGAGCGGCTTTTTTAACGCGACATTACTTAACGCGTTCCAACTTCAAGATCGTCGGGGTTTGCGTCGTTGTCAAGCGCGGAATCGTCGGAAGCCCGTTTTCGTCCGCGACGATTTCCCCCTCTTGAGCGCCAAACGTCCAGCGCAACTTCTCGCCCGGCTTGACTTCGAAGCGTTGCAGGCGACGAAGCGAAACGTCCGCCGTCGACTCGGTCGGAGCTTCGAAAATCTTCGAATCCAACTCTTTAGCGGTCGTTAAACGCAACTCGATCTCGAAACGTTCCGCCTCGTCCGCGACGTTGCGCCAACGGAAAAACGCGCCGCGCTGACCCGCCGGAGCGTCCGCCGCGCATTCCGGCCAAGGCGACTTATTGTCGCTCGTCGCGTCGACGAAGACCGGATACGCTTCGTTCCTGCGGATTTCCGTCCAAGGGAACGTATTCGTCAAGTCGTTGATTTTTGCGATTTTAGCGTCGTTGTTCTCGTGTCCGAAATTCCCCCAATACGCGATCAGCGAATAACGTCGAGACGACGCGGCGTCAAACAACTCTTCGCGTCCAAACGCCCATTGATCGTTCGGCGCCGAATAGTCGATACAAACCGGCGGATCGACCGGCTTGAAATCCTTATATTTTTCAGGTTGCGTAACGCCGAGACGGTCGAGAGCGTGTCGCGCGCCCGCCGGAACGTTCGCCTTAATCGCCGCGAACACGTCGCCGTTACTCAAACCGAGTCCGAGCGTTCCGCTCCCCCCCATCGAGTTGCCGCAAAGATAAACGCGGTTCGGGTCGCAACCGTAAGTCTCGACAGCCCAAGCGATAGAGTCGAGAACGCGCAACTCGACCGGCTGTTTTTCGACGCCGGAGCGCTCGGCGTTATCCGCCGTAATCTCCGCTTCGTCGGCGCGCCGTCCGCCCCACCACCAGTCGGTCGACTTGTTGTCCCAGCAGTCGACGAAGATTCCGTAAAAGTCGTCCGGAACGCGATAAATATCGTGATTGCCAACGGTTAACGTGCAGTCGAGCGCCGTTTTCGCGGAGTGTCCGGCGGAGTGCAAGACGACGTAAAGCGGACGTCCCGTCGCAGGCCCGGTTTTCGGGTAAACGATGTAAAACTTATCCGTTTGCTCCGGATTTTTCGCGCCCCATTTCTCGAGTTGACCGTGTTCGTAAAGCAAGGTTTGACGGTCGTTAAAGACCTCCGCTCCAACGAGGCGCGGCGCCAAACGCTCTTCGACGGCGCGCTTTTTGAGCGTTTCGATTCGAGCGCGGTAACGGGCGAAAATTTCTTCGCGCGGCGTCAGTTTATCGCCTTCGTAACGTCCGTGGAAGACGCGAATTTCCAACGCTTTAGGATCGTTCAACGCCGTTAAAATTCCGTCGAGCGTCGCGACGAGTTTTTCGTCGCCCGGCAAATACGGAATCGCAAAATCGATCAAATCGGCGGCGATCAAGAAGTTATCCGGCTCCTTGGCGAAGGTTTCGACCGGCGGCAACTTGTCGAGCGACGCGCGGCAAAACGGCTTCATCCAACGAGTAAAGTCGGCGAAGAAGAGTTCCAACTCGGCCCGACGCGCCGCTTTCCAAACGACGTCTTGCGACAACGCGTCGATTGCCGTTTCGATCGCCGTCTTTTCTTCGACAACGGCGCCGTGTAGCGCGGCGATTTTGTCTTGTTCGAAGTCGGTCGCGTAATACTTCTTAATCATTGTGCCGCCGTGATTTTCATCGAAAATCAAACCGGTGATCCGGTCGCGACGGAGCATAACGTCGGAGACGAACGCGTCCCAATCGGTCGACGCGGCGTCGGGCGCCGGAACGTCGAATTTCGGGAATTTAACGGTCGTCAACTTGATGAGATCGCGACCGCAAGTCTTTTTATTAGCGTACCAAGCGCGTTGCAAGTCGGGGTCGTCCGCCGGGTAGTCGGGCAGCGCGAAGCGCGCCGCGAAGGCCGCGTAATCGGCGCAATAATCGGGCGCCGCGTCTTTGCCGTCTTGCGTAATTTCTTGCGCCCAAACGCGTTGCGTCGACTCCGACGCAAAAAAGGAATCCGCCGACGTCCCGTAACCGAGCGCCGCCGCTAGAAGCGCGACCGTCGCGACGGAAGCGCCGTTTCTTTTCGTTAAAAGGCTCATTTTCGTTCTTTCTAACATATTCCGTTAAAATCAGTTATCGTCGACGCAATGTTCATCGACGTCGCGTCGCTTAAAATCGCGTTTTAAGTTCCGCGTGGAACCAAACCGTCGTTCGACGGCAAAACGCGCCGATTCCTTTCGAAACCGACGCGTCGACCGACGCCGCTTAAACTTCCGCGACGTCGAAACTTAACGCTCAACGACCTCGCATCGTTTATTTAACGGCGTTAATTTTGCGCGCCGGAACGGCGACGGCGCGATATTTCAGAATCGTCGCGTTCGGAGCGTCGTTGATTTCGATCAAGAGCCCCTTGCTCGAAAGCTCGGCGCCGGAAGCCTTTACGATCGCGCCGGTATCGACGTTTTCAATCTCGTAAATCGCGTTTTCATCAAGACCGCGGAGCTTAAAGCGCCCGGCGACCATCGTCGAATCGGGACGACGGAACATCTGAATAATCCCGGAGTTATCGGCGTCGCGATGGTACTGCCAACCGACCCAAACGTCTTGCGCGGTCGAAATGGAAGTCAGCGGGTAATAATCGGCGCCGAAGTACGGAGCGACCGTATCTCGCCAAATCGCAAGGTTTTTACGCACGACGTCCCAATCGGCCTCGTCGTCGCGAATATCGTAACAGAAGTTAAAATACGGCACGAAGAGCGAGCGGATTTTGTAGTCGTCGAAAGCGCGCGTTCCGGAACCGAAGTACGGAATCCACAACGCCATACCGTAAGAGTGGATTTGTTGCCCGACCGGTTCGAGGAGGTAGTCGCTGCGCAGAAGCGGGACGGCGCGTCGCAACGTTTCTAAGTCGTTGCGGCGTCCGCCCGAAGCGCAGGAGTCGATGCGCAGTCCCGGGTTGCGTTCGAGGAGCGCGTCCCAATATTTCAGGTAGCCCTCGACGTAACGAATTTCGCTAATCCCTTGCCGATCCTCGGGATCCGCGTTGCGCCAGAAGCTCAGCGGGTCGATGTTGTAGTCTTGGCGATAGAAGTCGATTCCTTCTTTCTTGAGGAGACCGTCGACGTGATTCGTCAGCCAATCGAGCGCTTCCGGATTTCCTAAGTTGAGCAATCCTCCGTCTTTACCGCCGAAAATCCATTCCGGGTGATTTTCCGGGAGCCACGTCCCCGAGTGGACGCGCTCCGGTTCAAACCAGACGATCGACTCGACGCCTTTCGCCCGACCGCGGTCGGTGATCGGTCGAAAACCGCCCGGAAAACGCGTTTGATCGACTTCCCAAGTCCCAGTTTTAGGCCAACTTCCGTCGCACGGGTACCAACCGGCGTCCATCCACCAGTAATCGAGTTTCAAACCGCGTTCGAGGTAGAGATCGATGAATTGATTTTGCGTTTCGGTCGTCGCTTGCGTCATCTCGGCGAAGAAGTGCGAACTGCACGCCGCAAGGTGCGACTCAATAACCTTACCCTTCTTATTGTTGGGGTTAGCTTTATCCGGAACGCGCGGAACGTTCCACTCGACCATCCAGCGGCGCCAAATATTTTGCGCGGCGAACCAATCGTCGCGGAACCAAGGCCCGACGACGGCGATCGGCGACCTAACTTCTTCGCCCGCAAGGAGTTTGAATCGCGTCAACTCTTGCCCGGCGGCAACGCGGGTTTCGAGGGCGCCCTGACGCTCGAACTTCGCCGCCCACTGCCCCGACCAACCGAGAACGATAATCCAACCTTTGTCGAGCGATTCGAGGTTAAAGTACGGCATATAAGCGTTTGTGGGGCGCCCGCCGCTCGTCGCGACGTCCTTAACGGCGCCCGGATTAAGAACCGTCGTCAACGGCATATAATCGTCGATACGGCAAGGACTTCCGACCGAGTAATGCAACTTAAATTCTCGTTCGTCGTTCCAACGCGCCGCGTCGCCGCAGTTCGGATCCCAACCGCTGTACGGACGGCGTTCGAAAGCGTCGCGCCCGAAAATCGCGTCGATCGGTTTGATATTTTCAATGATCGGCGTGTCGACGTCGGAAAGATTTTTGAACTTAAGCGACCATTCGACAAAGGGATAGCCGACGTAATCGATCGCTTCGCAAGCGACTTGCAAACGGTCGCCCGGCTCCGTTAACGTCAAGCGACGCAAGACTTTGCCGTCGATTTCTTCCTTCGCGCGCTCGACTTTCCAATCTTTCAAGAAAGTCCGCGACGACTTGCCGTCGTAAACGAACGAGAACGGGAAATCGACCTCGAACGTTCGGTCGTAGGTTCCGGAGTCCGTCAACTCCAAGTCGCTCAAATAAACGACTTCGCCGTCTTCGTATTCGACTTTCGCGTCGGCCCAGTCGGATTGGTCGCAAGAGATGTTCCCTTGCGGATCGATGAGAAGCGCGAACTCTTGGGCGCCGTTCAGCGCGACGTCGACGGGAGCGCCCGCCTTGCCGCCGGTCATCAACTCGCTTTCATAAAGTCCGACGTCGTTCGACTTAACGGCAAACTTAACCGAGCCGCCGCCGTTGGCCGTTTCAGGCGCGTTCGTATCGATTCCGACGACCGCCGTAAAGCGTTTCGCCTTTTTCGGAAGCCGAACGATCAACTCGCTCGGCGCGTGGCAGTAAAGTCCTTTGTTAAAGGTTTTATCGGCGATTTTCAGTGTCTTGTCGTAACGCTTGTCGACCAAGACCGGATCGTGATTTTTGAGAACTTCGACTCCGAGTTTCGGCGTCGCGACGGTCGTCGTATCGATTCCGTCGAATTTCGCGCCAAGCCAACGCGCTTTCGCCGCCGCTTCCTTTTCGTTAAGCGTTTGAAACTTCTCGGCTTGCGCCGTCGCCGTCCAACCGCCGCAAACGACCGCCGTCAAAAGAGCGCCGTAAAGGAACGCGCCCGTTTTACTTTTTTTTCGCAACATAAATTACTCCGCAAATACAAGGGGAACGTCGCAACGCTCCGATTCAATTTAACAGCGTTTTCTCGAAATTCAACACGCAAACGCCCGTAAATCGTTTCGCAATCGCTCGAAAACGCGTCGATTCGTTAAGTATACCGCTTCGGCAAACGAAATTCAAGAAGGCGCGCCAAAATTTTCGCTCCAACGCGCCGTTTTACAAAAAAAATAAGAATATGCCGCCGCAAAAAAACAAACTTTTTTCAAAAAATCAAACGCGACGTTTCCGGCGACTCGAAAACGCCGCGTTCGTCGCTTGTTAACGCTCGTCGACGCGACGGCCTAAGCGAACCGGCCCAAGCAAACCGGACGGCAAAAGCTGATGGTCGCCGGGTCTCCATTGCGGGTTCGACGTTCGCGTAAACCGCTTTTCGGGCGGCAAACTCGCGTCGCCGATCAGCCGGTTGCACCAAAGATTCGCGACCGAAATCGTTAAACGGTTGTCTTTAGCTTTAAGCAAACCGCTCGGAATCTCGACGCGCCAAGGGTCGGTCCAAACGACGCCTAGCGACTCGCCGTTCAACTCGACGCGCGCCATCGCGCCGACTTCGCCGAGTTCGAGGAAGAAACCGTCCTCCTCCGCCGCGTCTTCCGGAAGGTCGAACGACTTCTCGTAAACCCCGACGCCGGAATAGTATCGGAGAATCGGGTCGGCGTTTTTCGACCAATCTTGAAGCGTTTCGAACCGCTCGACGCGACGTCGTCCTTCCGGGAAATCGCGTCCCGAGGCGGCGTTTTGATCGAACGCGACGCTCCAAGCTCCATTCAAAACGTCGAAATATTCCGACTTGGCGTCGTCGTCAAAGAGTCGCGACGTCGGCGCCAGCTCTTGCGGCGCCGCGTCGTTTTCAGCGTTATTTTCCGCGGCTTTTTTCGAAACGTCGGCGCTCAAAGCGTCGTCGTTAAAGTCCGGTCGGAAAACGACTAACCAACTTTGCGACGGCGCAAAACTCAGCGGAATCGTCGTCCGCCCGTTCTCCTCCCGCAAAACATCGACGCGATAACGACGCCCCGTCGTCGGATCCCAAAGTTGCGCCTTTTTCCCGGAAACGCGGAAGACGCAATCCGCCGTTTGCGCGACGCCAAGTCGATTCCCGACGAAGTAAACGTCCGCGTCGCCGTCGATTCGACGAACCCAACGAACGTCTCCGGTCGACTCAAAGTCCGGCGCAAGTCCGCGTTCTTTAAGGAGTTGCGCGACAAACGTAAAGCTCGGATACGTCGCGTCGCCCGATTTCGGCGGCGCGAGCCCCCAAGGCGACGTCCCGTAACCGCCAATTTCAACCGCCGCGACCGCTCCGCTTTCTCCGTTCGGCGCGTTCGCCGTCCAAGTCGAGTCGGTCAAAATCGGCGCTAAATTCGACGCCGCGTCGCCGAAATCAATCGCGGCGAGAAGTCCCGCCGGATTCGGCGTTTCCCCTTCGTTTACGACGTCGATTCGCAAATCGTTTTTACCCGGCTTCAAGACGTCGTCGAGCGCGTAAACGTCCGGGGCGCGGAAGTTGGAACCGCTTCCCAAACGCTTGCCGTTGACGTAAAGCTCGTAAACGTTGTCGGCGGCGATCGAAATCGACGCGTCGCTAACGTCGGCGTTTTCAGGAACTTCGAAGGTTTTGAAAAATTCGCGTTTCTCGCCCGGCGCGGCGCGTCCGAAATCGGCGTTCGCCCAAATCCAACGAGCGTCGAGAAGCGGAGCGCGGCGCGGCGTCGATTTCCCGGTTCCCGGCGGCGCGATCGGCGGATTCTTTCCGTTCCAAAGCGCGTCCAACTCGGCGTTTAACGCGGCGTCGGCGTTCGGATAATTTTCGAGACCGGGCGCGCGTTTCGGACGCGTTCCGACGATCGGAACCCCGGCGTCGGCGAGTTCGCGCAACTTTTTAGCCAACTCCGGCGTCATCGTTTCGGTTTGCGGCAAGACGAGAACCGAATAAGTCGCGCCGCCCGGGAAAACGATTTTACCGTTCTTCGCAACCGCCGAATCTAAAAGAACTTGCGGCGCGCAACCGTCGAAGTTGTACCCGCGTTTGTCTTTAAATTCGCCGCCTAAAAACGCCGACGTCGGCGGAACGAAAACGGTCGGCGCGTCCTCGCGATCGAGAAAAAGGACGTCCGCCGACGGAATGCCGCGCTGTAAAACCGCTTGAACTCGGGAGATATAATCGCAGTACCCGTCCGCCATCGGGAACCAAGTTTGCGTCCTATCCCAGTGCATCCCGTGTCCGCCGAGCGAAAGCCCCGGCGCGTCCGAGTTCGGCTGAGCGCACATCCGATGAAAAACGAGACGGTTAATCCCGGCGCAAAACGCCCAGTCGCCCTGCCGTTTCGCGGCGCCCGGGTGCTGTCGCCACTTATCGCCGCTCGTCGTAAACGATTCCGCGCCAACAACTTGCGCTCCGGTCGTATGTCCGCTCGAAACCGCTTCGAAAACGCTGAAATCGGCGTCGAACCCGTATCCGCGCGACCAAAATTCGCCCATCGGGACGTTCGCCGCTCGGAAAAGGTAAAGGTCGCCCGCCGGGTTGAGATCGTAAGCCTCCGTCGAAAAATCGAGTCCGCGCGCCGCTCCTAACTCTTTCATTCGCAAGACGTTATTCTCGTAAACCAGCTCGCGCGCCGTCCGCCGCAAGTCCCAAAGGAAGCGTTCCGTTTTCTCGACGCTTTCGACCGGAATCCCGAACATCGCCGGCGTCCAAGGGAGCGGATCGTATCCGCGACGTTTTGTAAAGTGTTTGCGAAAATTCTCCGACCAGTTCTGCGAACTCATTTCCCAACTGTCGTGATGCAGCGTCGTAAACTCCGCGACGTCAAGCATTTTCGCGTTAAAGGCGGCGAAGTGCGCGTCGATTCCGGACGTCTCGAACTTATCCGATTCGAGCCCGAGTCCGGCGTCGGGAGCGGGACGCGTCGTTTGCCCGGTCAAGCGGCGTCCGAGTCGCAAAATCGTCCACTCGCCCTCCGGAACGTCCCAAGTCAGGCGACCGTTCGCGTCCATAAACTGAGAAATATCGCGAATTTGCGACGCGCCGACGATGGAATCGGCGGCGTCGGGCGTTTCCGACGTCGGCGGCAAAAACGGTTTGACGCCGGGTAGCGACGAGTACGGCGGGCGGAAAAAAAGCGCCTTTTCCTCCCAATCGGGAAGTCGCCAATTCCCTTTCGGCGTCGGAAACGCAAGAACGGCGACGTCGCGGTAAAATTCGCGCCAATCTTCCTCGCACGGCCCGAGCGAACCTCGACCAAAATACGGGTCGCGCGGCGTCGGTTTCGGCAATTCTATCTCAATCCGCGACGGCCCGACGACTTTCGTTTCGGACGAGCGCAGGTGCTGCATCGAGTTTTCCGGTCGAATCCAAGGCCCGCCCGCGCCGCACCAACCCGGCCCGGACGCAAGAGTTAGGTCGATCCCGAGACGCTTCGCCTCCGCGCCCGCGAATCGCCAGCAGTCGAGCCATTCCGGCGTCATATACGCGACGGAACCCTTGGGCCCGCCTTGATTTGCCTCCATCGCGATCGCCCGCCCGATCCCGGCGCGCTTCATCGCTTCGAGGTCGGCCTTCATTCCTTCTTTCGACAGGTTCGCGTCGAGGAAAAACCAATAAACGCCGGGCCGCGCCGAATCCGGAGGCGATATAAAGTCGCCGACCAGCGAGCGATTCGCCGTTTTCGCCGCTTTTCTTGACACGACGTCGCCGTCTTTTTCCGATTCGTCGTCGACGTTCGCAACCGCCGCGCTCGCAATCGTTTGTCTCCCGTTTACCGTTTCAAAATCGACGCCTCCGCAAAGAGCCGCCGCGACGGCGACGCATTGCAACGCGTTCTTTCTCCAATTCCTCGTTCGACGTTTCATAAACGCTCCGTTTCACGACATAACGCCGCGTTTCTTTTTTCAATCGTTAAACGCAATAAGACAATCAATCGACCCGCGACGCGGTCGCTCGTCGCCCAAACGCGCCGCCGTTCGTTAAGTATACCGGTTCGCCGCGCAAAATTCAAGTAAAAATTTTAAAAAAACGCCTTATTTCCGTCGAATTGCGCTTTGCGTCGACTCAATTTTCCTCGCTTGGCGCCTTTTAACGGCAAGAAGCGGAAAACTGTTTGATTTTTTCCTCGTTCCCTATTCGTCAAATTTGGCAACAAAAAAATCGCCGTCGACAGTCTTCTCGTCGACGGCGATTGCGCTCCCTCTTGCTATTTAGCGTTTTTCACAACAACGCGCTAAATACTGTTTTTATCTTCGCTCGACTCCGGCGACCAAACGAGGCCTCTCTTTTCAAGGAGTCGCGCCAACTCCGGTTCGTTCCGAATCGCTTCGACGAGCGCGACGTATTTCGCGTTCAACCGCGTTTTCGCAAACTGCGGCGCCTTCGAAAAAACGCTCGCCGCCAAAACGAGCCGTTGCGCTTCCGGTCGCGCCGCCAACCAAGCGAGCAACGCCTTCGACGCGGCCTCCGTTTCCGCGCCTTGCGGCGCCGCGTAATATTCGAGTTGCAACCGAACGAACGTTATTTCGTCGCGCAAAGCGGACGGCGCGAACTTGTTTTCCAACTCGCGCCAACCGTCGAGCGTCGTCGGATTGTTCGGATCGCTCGGTTTTCGATTCCCAACCCGCGCAAAGAGCCAAGGGCTGAAAGTCTCGCGTCTTCCGTCGAGCGCAATCCCTTCGAAACCGCTTCGAGCAATTTGCGAATAATCGTCCGAACGCGGCGTTTCCTTTAACTTATGTTGTCCGACGCGTTCCGGCAACAGGTTGCTCGGCGTCGCGTCGCGCCAACTCGAAATCAACTCCGTTTCCTTTTCCGGACGCGGTTTAAGGACGATTTCCGATTCAACCGTATCCCATTGAACGCCGCCGCGCCAATAGCTTAACTTAATATGCAAAACGACGCGCTTTTCGGCCGCCAATTTTTCGCGAACCGCCGTCCAAAAGACGTCGTTCCAATCTTCGAGCGGCGGAAATTCAATCGCGAACTGCGCGTAAGTCCGCTCCGCGCCCGGCGGCAACAGCGTTTTCGGATCCTCCGGTCGCGGCGCGATCGTATCAAACGGGTTGAACTCGTGAAAAAACCGATGCTTAGCGTCGATTCCCTCCGCCTCGACGACAACGGCGCTCGCAAAATGTCGCTTCAAGTATTCCATATTGTGAACGCTCCAAGCGCCGCCGAGCGTCGAGGAAACGTTGCGGTCGATCGCGGCAAAGTACACGGCGTCGCCGAAAAACGCCTCTTGCGGCCAAACGACGTTCCGCGTTTCAATAGCGAACGGCTCCGGACGCGGCGGAAACGGCTCGCAAATTTGCGACGTCGCTTCGCCAAACGGCGCCTCCTCCTTGCGAAAACGTTCGTAACTCGGGCCCCAACGATCGACGCTTTTCTCGACGGCTTCGGTCAACGCGCGATATTTTTCTTCAAGCTCTTTTCCTTTGAAAAACGCGGACTTCGAAACGACGCTCGCCGCCAAAACGGCCCGTTGCGCCTCCGGTCGCGCCGCCAACCAAGCGAGGAGCGTTTCGAGCGCCGCGCTCGTTTTTTCTCCCTGCGACGCCGCATAATATTCGAGTTGCAACCGAGCGAACGTTATTTCGTCGCGGAGCGTTCCGGTTTCGAAGACGTTTTCAAGGTCGCGCCAACCTTTGAGCGTCGTCGGATTGTTCGGGTCGCCGGGTTTGCGGTTCCCGACGCGAACGAACGCCCAAGAATCGTAAGTTTCGCCGTTTAACGAAATAACGCTCTTCTCGCTTCCGCGCAACGTTCCCGCGGCGCCGTTTTCTTTCGGACGCGGTCTTTTGTAACGCTCGCCGTCTTCCAAATTCGGCGTCAAGTGTTGCGGCGTCTTTTCGCGCCAAGCGTCGAGCGTTTCCATTTCGGAGACGCCTCGTTTATTAAGAACGACTTTCGTTTCAAAGACGTCGCTCCGATATTTCGTCTCGCTTTCGCAACGGTCGAATTCGACGCTAACGTGAAGAACGACGCGCCCTTCCTCTTCCAAACGCTCGCGAACCGCCTTCCAAAACGGGTCGTTCGAGTCTTCGAGCGGCGGAAATTCGAGCGCGGTTCGAGCCCGAAAACGCTCTTCGCCAGGCGCGATTTCGGCGCTTTTTCTCACCTGAACCGCGTCCATATGCGCCGCAAAGCCGCCTCTAATTCCCCTATTTTCCTTCCCAAACGCCAACTCGTTCGCGTAAACGTACTCGCCCGGGATTCCGTCGGCGGTTATTTTAATTTCGCGTAAGTCCCAAAATTTTCCAAGTTCGTAATCGAACGGCGCGTAAATATTCCGCGTTTCGTCGGCAATATTGCGCTCGACGCTCGCGAAGTAGCCGGCGTCCCCCCAAGCGAGCGCGGTCGGATAAAAGACGACGCGGGTTTCGAGAACGCGATCGGCTTGGGAGAAGGAGCGCGTTCCGCCCGCTTTCGCCTTAGCTTCGGCTCTTTTCGCTTTCGCCGCTTCGTTCGCCGCCGCGATATCCGCCAAATCGGCTTTCCCCTTAATTCTTACGACGCCGCCCGGCTCTACGTCGAAATCTTTAACCGCTTTATTTTCAGCAATTTGCGCTTGAACAAAACCGACGAAAACGCAAGCCAACGCAACGAAAAGGCACGCCGCCCTTCTCGTTCCCCGTCTTTAAGCCGCTCTCTTTCTCATTTCTGCTCTCCTTACTTCTTTTCTGTCAATAAATAACGCGATTTCCAATTCCGTCAACGAATATTACATCGCGCCGTCGATTGTTATATGCGACGCAATATAAAAAGTGTTTTCGCGAAATTTTTTCGCTATTAAAGTTAGAGACGTTACATCGTTTCAATTTTACAACGAATAACGCGTCCGTTTAGATTTGGAGCCGCCCAATTTTCGCCCCAAATGTCAAGAACGACCGAGTTTTTCAGAACGTTCGCGCTCGAACCCCTCCTCCTTACCGCGCCCCACAGAAGATTCAATAAAAGAAAAAGACGGCGTTTTCCGACGGCGAGTTTTTATTCCTCGCGCGCCGAAAGACGTTCTTATAAAAAAACGCCGCTCCTCGTAAGAGCGGCGTTTTTTAAACTCGACCTTTTTCCAATCGCCGCCCACAAGAAACGGCGACAAAATCGTTAAAATCCGAAAAGCCGAGCTGTTTTACCATCGAAAGATTAACGAGCGGCCATCTTCGAAGCGCGAACGGCGCGGCGTTCGGCGCGAAGGCGAGCGCGACGTTTCGTTTCGCTCGGCTTTTCATAATTTTCGCGACGACGCATTTCCTTTTTGATACCGCTGCGTTCGACGAGCTTGCGGAAGCGACGAACGGCGTCTTGAATCGTTTCTTTTTCGCGCAAAGTGAGCTTGACCATTGAACTAATCCTCCAAAATGGCGGTTTAAGTCGCTTCGTCGCGGCGCGCGCCAACGGTCGCGAGATCGCCTCGCGACGCGCCGACCCGGTCGGGCCCTGCGCTTAACGCGTTCCGAAAACGCCGCTTGCGTCGAATCGACTCTCAAATAACGACGAGGGCGCCGCGTTCGAAAAAACGCGTCCAACGCCGACCGTCGGCAATCGTTTCTTTTCCTCTCGACGCTCTTAGGTCGTCGCGGCGTCCCGCTTCCCCGATTTCACGTCGATTTCCTTTCGTCTTCGCGACCGCGTTAACCTCGCTCAAAAGATCGCCAAGGGAGCGGCTGCGCAAAAGGAACGTCCTTTAAATATAACTCATTCGCGCAAGACGTCCAGCGCCCGTCGGCGGAATTTTCGCTATTTTCTCCGTTTTTTTTTCAAATTTTTCGTTTTTACCGCCCTTTTTTCTTTTTTCTCTTCCGACCGCCGCTCTTTACTTTTCCAGAACCGCGCCGTTTCCCCCTCGTTTCGCCCTTTCTTTTACGAAATCGCGCCCGTTTTTTTAAGCGAGCGCTACATCGTGTTGTCGATATTACTATAGGGACGTTAAAACGACGTTTCTTTTGCCGTCGGTTCGCGCAAAAAAAACGCGGAACTTTTTCCCGAAACGCTTGCATCGCGACGGCAAGTCGGTTACAATATTAAGCGAGGCGGAGTTCGCTCGTTTTGCCGCCGCGTTAAATTTTACGCAAACGTCAAGATCGTTAAACCTTGTTCCCCTTCCCGCTCGGAGACGTCGCAATGTCTAACGCAAACGAAAAGCGGAGCCTTCCGCGGCACGCGCTTCATTGGCTTCAAACGGAAATCGATTTTTGGCTCGCCAACAATCATCTCGACGCGGAAACGGCGGCCCGGCTCCGCGCCCTTTACGCCGAATCGACCGACCGCCGCGACGCATTCGGGCGCTTCCTCGTCTTCGCGACGGCGACGCTCGGCGCTCTCGCGCTCGGAATCGCCCTTTATTTCATCTTATCGCTCACTTGGGAAAATCTCGGCAAGTCTTGCAAAATCGGCGTTTTAATCGGTTCGCTCGCGGTAGTTTATCTCGGCGGTTTCGCGGCGCGGCGCGGCAAGCGTCCGAATTTCTCGGCGGCGCTCTTTTTCCTCGGCGCGTTCGTTTTCGGGCTGAGCGTTTGGCAGTTCGCGGAAATTTTCCGGTTCGAAATTGAATTTCCGACGGCGTATTGGCTTTGGGGGCTCGCGGCGTTCGGCGTCGCGTTTTTCGGCGACCGAGCGGCGACGCATTACCTCGCCGTCGCGCTTCTTGTCGTTTGGACGATCGCCGCGATCTCGCTCGACCGCCCGACCGCGTTTTCCCCGGCGTCTTTTATCCCCGAACTCCCGAACGCCGCGCTTTCGCTCCCGATTTTCGCCGCGTTGGGATACCGTTGGGGCGTCCGACGCAACGCGAGCGGCGTTCAGCTCCTTTACGCGCTCCTAGGCGTCTTTTGGGCGGCGCTCCAATATCTCGCTTGGACGAAAGCCAACGACTACTCGGGCGAAGGAATTTTCGCTTCGTTTTACCTATTCTTCCTCGCCGCTTTCGTTTATTTCGCCGGTTCGACGCTCGTCGCCGACCGCTTCGTCGCGTCGAAGTTGCGCTTGCTTAGCGCCGCGCCGTTCTTCGTTTTCCTCCTTGTTTACTCGCGTTACGAATTTTATGAAGACCGCGCCGATCTCAACTCTTACGACGGTTTAATTCACTTTGTCTTTTTCGCCGTCGCCGGAGCGATCGCGCTCGCGACCTTTTTTGTCGCTCGGCGGAAGCGTCCCGAACTTTTCGCGAAGGGCCCGGCGCGGCGCGCTTTGCTCGTTTCGCCGGTCGGCGTCGCGACGCTAATGCTTTTGCCGTTTTTACTCGCCCTTTTCGGGCCGCTCGACCCGAATCTTCCCGATCATTCCGACCCGAGCGCCAACCTTCGGGACGCGATCGCGATCCTTTCCGCCGCTTGGACGAACGTTCTCGTTCTCGCGGTCGCGGGCGTCGCGTTCCTCGTCGGAGCGTTCCGGAGCGCGAGCCTTTATTGGTTCGGCGTTCTCTATTTCCTTATTTGGCTGACGTTGCGTTATTTCGCGTTCGACCTCGACGACGCGACGCTCGCCGCTTGTTTCTTCGGCGCGATTTCGGTCGCCCTCTTTAGCGCCGCGTTCTTCCTCGCTCGGCTCCGCGCTCGACTCGACGCCGCGCAATCGCAAGACGGCGAACCCGCCCGCCGCGAACCGGCGTTCGTCGCGTTCCTCGCCGACGCGCTCGACGCTCCGACCGCCGCCGAAACGTCCGCCGTCTCCGATTTCGACACGCAAGACGTCGACGCGACGTCCCGCCGTTTCAAGACTTGCGCCCTCGCCGCCGTCGTCGCCGCGCAGTTCGCGATTCTCGGTTTTATCGCCTTCGAAGCGAGCCGTCCGTTCGTTCCGGTCGAGTCGTTCGTCGTCGAAGCGTCGGTCGATCGCGTTTACGATTACGGCGATTTTCAAACGTTCGGGCGCGGTCGCGAACGCGGCGACGCTTACCTTTCGCTCGAGTATCCCTTCGCCGACCAAGTCCGCCCGGAACGGCGCAAAGTTAACGACGTTCTTCTCGGCGACGGCGACGCGACGCCGGTTGTCGACGAAAGTTACGCCTTAGGCCCGGTTTACGTCGTCTTGCGCCGCGACCCGGAAACCGACGTCGCTTGGGCGACGCGGAGAACGTCGGAGCGCCCGACGTCCCTCGCTTCCGACGAAGTTCTGCTCGTCGGGCGGCGAACGTCGCGACGGACGAGGACGGCGCTCCAATTCCCGGGCGTCGACGAGTTCCCGATCGTTCCGAAGGAGTTCGAGGAAGAGTTGAAGGAAGCCCAAGCGCTTAACCGCGCGGCGCGCGCCGTCCGGGCTCGCGTCAAAATCGAAACGGCGGCGGACGGTTCCGCGCGAATCGCCGAGCTTGAGTTCCTCCCGTCTTCGACGCCCGTCGCCCCCGAAGACGTCGAAGCCCCGGAAATCGCCGATTAACGCCCGTTTTTCCGGCAAAGTCGACGCGTTTCCCCCGCCTTAACGCCGCTCGTTTCGCTCCGCGACGCGCGGCGTCCCCATTTTTTCGTTTTCCCTTTTTTTCATTTTCCTTCTCCGTTTCCGGCGTCGGCGTTCGACTCGCTCGACGTTTGCCGGACGTCGCGACCCGATTTCGGCGTTCCGCCCCTTGCTCGCAACCTTCGGAACGCGTCGTTTGCAACGATTCTCGGCGCGATCGCCCCGTCGAACCGCCGACTTCCGTTCCTCGCCGCCGAGTTGAGCGAAAGTCGGGCCGCCGTTTTCCGCGTCGTTCGCAAAGAGAACGAATAAAACCGGGGCGTTAACGCTCGAATCCCCCTCTCTTAACAATTACCTTTTCCTTCTTCTCCTTTTAACTTTCTCTCTTCAACCCAACTTTCCCCCTCTCTTCCTTAAACCTCCCAAACCGATTTTTCCTTATTCCTTGCTCAAATATCCTAATTCAACATTCATTTCCTTATCTCTCCAACAGTCTTCTTTTGAGCGCCTCTTTTCTCCCAACCGAACCCTTTTTCGTTTTTTTCGCTCTTCTCGCAAGTCGGGGAACGCTCATTTTTTACGCGACCGTTAAAATTTACCGTCAAAATACCGCCGTCGCTCGAAACATCTCTTGCGCTCGACCGGAAAAATCGCTACGATACGTTTAATCGGAAACGTTTGGGTCGTTTTCACGGCGCGTTTTCGACGGCAACCTTTGCGCAAATAACCCGGTTTAACGTTTTATGCAGTTCCTTGACGCGCTTTTCGGCAAAACGCAACGTTCGAAACTTTTCGTCGCGACCGCTTTGCTTGGCGGTTCCGTTTTCGGACTCGTCGGCGGTTGCGCGACTCCGTTTTATTCGACCGACAACAAAATTTTGCTCCATTTTCCCGGCGCGGCGCGGCGCAGCGACCAAATTCCCGGCGTTTTGCGCCCTTGGGAACGAATCAAATTGATCGAGGAAAAGGGCGAAAAAGGCGCGAAAGCCCCCGTCGAAGAGAAAGACGTTCTCCTTTTACAACTTTCCGAAGAGTTTGAAAAGTCGGCGAGCCCGAATATTCGCCGTTCTTCGATCGAAGCGATCGCCAAAATTTCGCGCAATTACCCGAACCCCGTCGCGGAAAATATTTTCCGAATCGCGCTCGAAGATAACGAACTTAATATCGCCGTTTCCGCCGCCGACGGGCTTGGCGTTTACGCGCTCGACGTTAAAGGCGGAGCCGCCGAAAGCCGCCGTTTAGCCGCCGAACTTCTCGCGGACAAATACAAACGCTTGCCGTTTTCAATCGCCGCCGGTTCGGAAGAAGAAAATAAACGCCGAAAAGACCTTCGCGTCGCAATTTTACGCAACTTCGCCAATTTTCAAAAAAGCGATTCGCCGCTTGTTTTTGAAACGCTTGAACTTGGCTTGACCGGCGAAAAACTCGACGACGGCGCCCTTCAAGACGCGTCGATGCGAACGCTTGCCAAAATCACCGACGAGAAATATGGTCTCGACGCCGAACGTTGGGTTCAATTCCTTGCCTATCAGCGCGGCGAGTCCAACAAGCCGGACGAGCTTTCGATTACCGAACGCGCTCCGAAAATCGATTCGGCAATACTTAAATAAAACAAAGTCGATTACCTTTTGATTGCGTCGCTCGATTTTTATTCAAACCGACGACGTTTTCACTTTATCGCCCTTAAAAAACTTTAACGCTTCAACAAACGGCGCCAGCAATGAAAATCACTCCCGAAAACGCAACCGCGTTAATTATCGACTTACAAGAAAAAATCGTCCCGGCGGTTGCGGAACCGGAGCGCCTTCTCGCGCGAACCCGTTTTCTTCTCGACGGCCTCGCCGTGTTCGACGTTCCGGTCGTTTCGACGCGCCAATATCCCAAAGGTCTCGGCGAAACGCTCCCGGAAATCGTTGAAGCGATGAAAAATGCAACGGTTTTCGACAAAACGACGTTCAGCTGTTTGGCGACCGACGAAATCCGCGCCGCGTTCGCCGCCGACCCGCGCCCGAACGTTATTCTCGCCGGAATCGAAGCGCACATTTGCCTCCTTCAAACCGCGCTCGACTTGCTCGAACTCGGCAAAAACGTTTATTGGGTCGCCGACTGCGTCTCGTCGCGCAATCCGTTCGACGCTCAAATCGCGTTTGAGCGCGCCGTCCGAGCGGGCGTTGTTCCGACGACCGCCGAATCCCTCCTTTTCGAGTTAACCCAAATTGCCGGAACGCCGCAATTTAAGCAAATTAGCAAGTTGGCGACCGGGCGCAAATAAAACGCCGTTTCCGCCGACGCCTTTTCGACCTCGTCTTTTGCGTCTTATCGTTTCGCTCTTCTCGTTTTATCGAAGGGGGCGTTTCCGCTTAATTTGCCGAAACGCCCCCTTTTCCTCCCGCCAATCTCCCCCTTTTTTCCTTCCGATCCCGTTCTTTTTCGGGATTCTTTTCTCAACTCGCCTCTTTCCCGCCCGCCTCGTCGCCAAAATCTTGTCGCGTCGTTCGCAACCTTTCAAGAAGACTTTTACTTTTTTAAAAAAACGCTCTTGACGCGCCGCGAAACCGGATTAAAATCAATCACAACCAAAAAAGTAGAGATCAACGCGTCGTTTGTTATCCGAAAGGAGAAGCCGTCAATGCCTGCGCCGCAAAGTCCGCAAAATCGTCAATACCGTCCCGAAACCTTAGCGTTGCACGCCGGACAAACGCCCGATCCGACGACGTTAGCCCGCGCCGTTCCGGTTTATCGGACGACCGCGTACAACTTCCGCAACGCGCGGCACGCCGCCGACCTTTTCGCGCTCAAAGAAAGCGGCAATATTTACGCTCGTTTAACAAACCCGACAAACGACGTTCTCGAACGTCGGCTCGCGGCGCTCGACGGCGGAATCGCGGCGACGACGTTAGCCAGCGGAACGGCGGCGATTTATTTTACGATAACCAATATCGCGACCGTCGGCGACAATATCGTTTCGGCAAACAACCTTTACGGCGGCACGTTCACCCAGTTTGACTCGATTCTTCGCTCGCAAGGCGTCGACGTTCGTTTCACTCCCGTCAACGATTTCGCGGCGGTCGAAGCGGCGATCGACGAAAACACTCGGGCGCTTTACGTCGAAACGGTCGGCAATCCCGGCCTCGAAGTCGCCGACCTCGACCGTTACGCGGCGCTTGCAAGCCGTTACAACGTCCCGTTTATCGTCGACTCGACCTTCACCCCGCCGACGTTGCTTCGTCCGCTCGAACACGGCGCCGACGTCGTTATTCATTCCCTTTCGAAATGGATCGGCGGGCACGGCGCGGGTATCGGCGGAATCGCGATCGACGCCGGCAAGTTCGATTGGAGCGACCCGAAGTTCAAACTGTTCAACGAGCCGGACTCCGGATACGGCGGCCTTCGTTTCGCGACCGATCTCGGCGACCTCAACCCGGCGGCGTTTTCGGTTCGTTTGCGAACGGTCGGGCTCCGCAACCAAGGGCCGACGCTCGCGCCGGACGCCGCTTGGACGTTTTTGCTCGGCGTCGAAACCCTTCCGCTCCGCGTCGAGCGGCATTGCGAAAACGCGTTGGCGGTCGCTCGCTTCCTCGACTCGCGCTCGGAGGCAAGCTGGGTAAAATATCCCGGCCTTAACGGCGGCGAATTAGCGCAAAAGTATCTTCCGAACGGCGCCGGGGGCGTCGTCGCGTTCGGCGTTCCGGGCGGAGCGGCGGCGGCTCGGCGTTTCGTCGACTCGGTCGAGTTGTTCAGCCTCGTCGCCAACGTCGGCGACGCCAAAAGTTTGATTATCCATCCGGCGAGCGCGACCCATTCGCAGCTGAACGACGTCGACCTTAGAAAAGCCGGAGTCGCGCCGGAATTGATTCGCCTCTCCGTCGGAATCGAGTCGATCGACGACATTTTAGCCGACCTCGACGCCGCGTTCGCCCGACTTTAAGCGCCGTTCCCCTATTTTCCGTCGCTAAATTCCGCGCATTCTTCCTATTTTAACGCGCTTTCCGACAAAAACGCAGAACCGCCCCTCGTCGGAGCGGCTCGACGTTTTCATCTCAACGCGATTTAATCAACCGCTAATAAACAACAGTCCCACTAATCAAAATATCGGGCCCGACAATTTCCGTTTTGCGATTCTTAAGAGTCGCAGCTTTGCGCATCAGTTCTCGCCCAACGCCGCCGACCGGAACGACCGCTTCGCTCCCGCCAACGATTTTCGGCGCGACGAAAACGTTCACCTCGTCGATCGACTCCAAGTCGAAGAGCCGCCCGAGCAACTCGCCGCCCCCCTCGACCAGCACGTTCGTCATTCCGCGTTCGGCCAGCTCCTCCATCAACAGAATCAACCGCTGTTCGCGAGTCGGCGCGTCGAGAACCAAGACCTCGGCGCCTTTCGACTCCCAAAAGACCTTCTTCTCGGCGGGCGCTTCCGGGCCGAACACAAGCAACAGCGGAACCTCCCGCGCCGTTAGCGCCAGTTCGGAAAACGCCGACAGCGTCCCGCCGGAGTCGAAAACGATCCGCGTCGGCGTCCGAAGCGGCGTTTCTCCTTCCGGCAAACGAACCGTCAATTTCGGGTCGTCCTCCATCGCCGTCCGACTTCCGATCAAAATCGCGTCGACCCGGGAGCGCAAGCGGTGAACGAGCGCCCGCGACTCGTCGGACGAAATCCAATAACTCGACCCGACCCGCGTCGCGATTTTCCCGTCGAGCGTCATCGCCCATTTCCCGATAACCCAAGGTCGCTTCTTCGTCAGCCGCGTCCAATAAGGCGCGTTTAACTCGCGCGCTTTATTCTCCAAAACGCCGACTTTAACCTCGATTCCAGCCGCCTCGAGCTTTTCGATTCCGGAGCCGTCGACCTTCGGGAACGGGTCGCGGGTCGCGACGACGACGCGACGGATTCCGGCGGCGATTACGGCGTCGCAACAAGGCGGCGTCTTCCCAAAATGCGAACACGGCTCCAACGTTACGTACATCGTCGCCCCTCGCGCCGCGTCTCCGGCGGCGGCGAGCGCGTCGACTTCCGCGTGCGGCCCGCCGTATCGTCGATGCCAACCTTCGCCGACGATACGCGCTTCGGCTGTTTCGTCGGCAAAACCGGAACAATCGGCGCAAACGGCGTCCGCGTTCGCGCAATCGTCGGCGATTTTAGCGCAATCCGCCGGTTTCGGGTCGCGAACGATCACGCAACCGACCATCGGGTTAGGTTCGACGGCGCCCCTACCGAGAGCCGCCAATTTCAGCGCTCGACGCATATAAAATTGATCGACGTTCGAACTCATCTCGAGCGATCCTTTCGTTCAAAAGCGTTGCGTTTTCCGTTTTCTCGACGAAAAACGAAGAAAAGCGCGTTTCCGGCCGCCGACGCGCGCCGCCGTCCGGAAACTCCGACAAAAACGACGAACCGTTTTCGCCCTTTGCTTCGATTATAAACGAGTCGTCTCGGAAAAACAAGTATTTTTTTTCAAACGCGCGATTTTTGAGAAAACGCCGCCAACGCCGCGTTAAAATAAACCGGAAAAAAAGAATAGGCAAGCGTTTCGACGCGTCTTCTTCTTACAAATCGCGAAACCGGTTCGCCCCGCCGCCGTTCGTCGCCGCCGTTTCGCGTCGCGTTTGAGAAAACCGCCGAGATTCGCCGTCGACCGACGCAAAAAAACGCCTCGACGAACGCTCGTTCGCCAAGGCGTTTTGAAAATCGATCCACTTTTCAAAATTTAAACGTCGACGCTTCCGCAATTCCCGTCGTTTCCTCCTAATTTCCCGCTATTCGTTCGTTTTTTGCGCGTTGCGGAGGCGAATCAGGTCGGCGGTCGTTCGCATCGCGCAGAATTTCGGGCCGCACATCGTGCAGTAATCTTCGTTCGCGATCGTTCCGTCCGCGTTCAACGTCGGATGGAGTCCGCGCGGACAGCGGTTCGCGCCGTTTTCGCTCGACGTTTCGCCGTTTTGCGCGGCGTCGCCGACGGTTCTAGCTTCGTCTTCCGGATTCGACCGCGCCTCGTCGTAATATTGCCGAGCCCGCTCCGGATCGAGCGCGAGTTCGAACTGCCGCTCCCAATCGAACGCAAACCGAGCGCGAGCCATTTCGTCGTCGCGTTCGCGAGCGCCGGGGCGTTTCAGCGCGACGTCGGCGGCGTGCGCGGCGATCTTATAAGCGACGCAACCGTTTCGAACGTCTTCAAGGTTCGGCAAGCCTAAGTGTTCCTTCGGCGTAACATAGCAAAGCATCGCGGCCCCGTGAAACGCCGCGGCGGTCGCCCCGATCGCGCTCGTGATGTGGTCGTAACCGGGCGCGACGTCGCAAACAACCGGCCCGAGAACGTAAAACGGCGCGCCGAAACACTCGACCGCCTGCCGCTTCATATTATCGGCGATTTGATCGAACGGAACGTGTCCCGGCCCCTCGATCATCACCTGCGTTCCCTTGGCCCAAGCGCGTTTCGTCAGCTCGCCCATCGCCGACAACTCCGCGAACTGCGCCGCGTCGGAAGCGTCGTGCAGACAGCCCGGGCGCATCCCGTCGCCAAGGCTCCAACTGACGTCGTACTCGCGCATAATGTCGCAAAGGTCGTCGAACCGTTCGTAAAACGGGTTTTCGGCGTTGTGCGCGACCATCCATTTCGCCGTCAACGAACCGCCGCGACTGACGATCCCGGTCAAGCGCGAATCGACGAGCGGAATGTGCCGCTTCAGAAGCGCGCAGTGAATCGTCATATAGTCGACGCCCTGCTTCGCCTGTTTTTCGACCGCGTCCAAGATGTTCTGCGGCGTCATATCGAGAATGTCGTCGAGTTCTTCGCAGATTTGGTAGAGCGGCACCGTCCCGACCGGAACCGAAACGGCGTTAATCATTCGCTCGCGCAACGCGTCCAAGTCGGCGCCGGTCGACAAGTCCATAATCGTGTCGGCGCCGTATTTGATCGCGCACTCGATCTTTTCCAACTCGCGGCGCTCGTCCCCGGCCAACGACGAAACGCCGAGGTTCGCGTTGATTTTTGTCGTCGCCTTGCGCCCGATCGCGATCGGCGAGAGCCCCTTTTTCAAGTGAACCTTGTTCGCCGGGATAATCATTCGTCCGGCGGCGATTTCGGAGCGCACCGTTTCGACGTCGAGCCGCTCCTTTTCCGCGACGATTTCCATCTCGGGCGTAATCGCTCCGGCTTGAGCGGCGGTAAGTTGCGTCTGCGTCATTGAAAACGGCCTTTCGTCAAGAATATCGAAACGGATTTAACGACGCGTCGCCCCGCGCTTCGCCGAGTCGACGCTCTTTTCATTATAACGCCGTTCACGACTCGGTCAAGCGCCGAAAATCGCCGTCGCTAACGTTAAAATCGGCTCTTTCGTTCGCTTTTACATCTCGAGCGTTCCGATAATATCGGCGATATTTTTAATCCCTGCCTTCTCCATTTCGACCGGAAGCGCGTCGAGAATCCGCGTCGTAACGTCCGGTTCGTAGAAGTTCGCCGTCCCGATTTCGACCGCGGAAGCGCCCGCGACGAGGAAATCGAACACGTCGTCGACCGTCGAAATTCCGCCGATTCCGATAATCGGCAACTTCACCGCCTGCGCGATTTGCCAAACGCAACGCAACGAAATCGGTTTGATCGCCGGGCCGCTAAACCCGCCGCAACCGTTCCCCAAGCGCGGCCGTCGGCGCCGCCAATCGACGGCGAGTCCGTAACAAGTATTCGTCGCGGAAATCATATCCGCTCCCCCCGCTTCAGCCGCTTTGGCAATGTCGGCGATTCGCGTAACGTTTGGCGACAACTTAACGGAAAACGGAAGTTTCAAGGACTTGCGCATCGCCGCCGTCATTTTTTCGCACAGGGTCGGGTCGGTTCCATAATCGACGCCGCCGCTGACGTTCGGGCAACTGACGTTCAACTCGACCGCCGCAATCCCCGGCTCCGCGCTCAACCGCTCGCCGAAAATCGCGCAGTCGTCGATCTTTTTCGCCGCGACGCTGACGATAATCGGACAGCGCAACGTTCGCAAGTAAGGCAACTTTTTCGCGATAAACTCGTCGAGGCCGTCGTTGTCGAGCCCGATGGCGTTCAGGAGCCCGGCGGTCGTCTCGACCGTTCGCGGCGGTTTGTTTCCGGCGCGCGGTTCGACGGTAATCGTCTTCGGAACAACGGCGCCCAATCGGGACAAATCGACGACGCCCGCCATCTCTTTAGCGTAACCGAAAGTTCCCGACGCGACAAGAATCGGATTCGGCAACTCGACCGAGCCCAAACGAACGGAAAGCGACATTTTGCCCCTCTTTTACCTTGCTATTTTACCTATTCCAATTTTTTTAACGCGTCGCCGCCCAAGTCGTCCGCTTGAAACGCGCTTTTTACCTCGTCCGCAACCGATAAAATCGCCTCAAACCGCAAACTCGCCGCCTCGACGGTCAACGAGGATAACGTCGAACGATTTTTTCCCGCATTTCGCGCGGCGCCCAACGGTAACTTTCGAACGCGTCGTACAGCGAAAAGAGGATTTCCCGCACGTCGTAATTGAAATTTTTGAGCAAAATTTCGAGTTCGGCGTCTTCCGGGGTCATATCGAGGTCGTCGAGCAAATAATTAAGAATTTGGCGCAAAATTTCGACCGACGGCGTCGCGCGGAACAACACCGGTATTCCGATGGCCGGCGAGTGCGTCGTCAAAAGCAAGCCGAGGCGGTTCATTCGACAAAACGTCCGAACGACGACCCGGTTCGCGTAAGAAAGTTGCTCGAACCCGTCGAAAAAGACGACTTTTTTGTCGAACATCGCGCTCCGCTTCTTCTGGAAATCAAGATTCGGAAGCGGGATTTCCAACTTCTTTTGCGCTTCCCTCGCGGAGTTTTGCGCTCCTCGCTCGGCGCTTCCCGAGAGAAATTCGGCGTTCGGAACCGTTTCGTTCGCTCCGTCGTTCGCCGTCGGTTCGTTCGGCGGCGCGACGCCGGGAAAAGGCGCGAACGGGGTCGGCGCGCTTGCTTCGACGTTCGCTTTTTGCGGCGGTTGCGGCCAACGCGGGGCGGCGTCCCCTCGACGCGTCGCGTTGAAACCGAAATTTCCGGCGGCGTTGAACCCGAAAAAGCCGTCTTTGCGTTTTGGCGCCGTTTCGTTCGCGCCGTCGGTCGCCGTCTCGCGCTCCGATTCATCCGATTTTGCGGAATTTTCCGCCGCGTTTCCGTCGACGCAAAACTCGTCGATCGTCGCGACGTCGTCGTAATTTTCGTCTTGCTCTTCGTCGAACGTCTCGGCGTCGCTTAAATCGCGAACGACTTCGCGGGCTTGTTCCCAATAATCTTCCGGCGAAACAACCGGCGGCGGCAAGAGGCACTTCACCGGCAAAAACGCGGGCGCCGACTGCAGAAAACGCTGCAATTCCAACCAAAAAACGTCGGGCAAAAACCGGTTGCGGTCGTTGAGCGACCAAGAAAAAATCTCGTAACCGCGCTTCGTCAACGCTTCTTTTAAGGCGCAAGTTAGCGTCGATTTACCGCTCCCGTGCGGCCCGACAAGTTGCCCCCGGCGTCCGTTCGTTTCGAAACGGTCGACCAAGAACTGGAGGCAAACGGAACCGCGAATGTCTTCCCCGGCGCCGAGCGCGCGAATAAAGAACTCCTCGAACTTCGCCGGTTTGCTCGCTTTCAACTGCCGCAAAAAAGAGCGTTCGAAGAAGAACGGAATCTTGCCGGGCGCGGTGAAACGCGTCGAAAACGGATTGCTCTCGGGAAATTTCGCGCGATCGTCCGTTCGCTCGCCGTATTTTTCGCCGGTTCGCGAAGCGTCGGGGGCGGCGGTCGCAAAGGAAGCGCTCATTATTTCACCGTTTACAATTATTTGAAACTAAAACAATAAAATCGACTTAAAAATTTTCGCGTATCTTTTTCACTCGGCGTTTCGCATCGGAAACGCGTCCTCCCGTTCGCCGGAACCGTCGTTCGACGCGGCGCCTCCTAAACTCAACGTTCGCATATCGGGCAAATTACCGAGGCGAAAACTCGCTTCGTCGACCAACTGTTTGCCGTTCGCCAAGAACGCTCGAACGCGGACGCGCCAACGAATTTTAATTAAATTTCCTTCGTAAGAAAGGGGCGACGGCGGCAACACCGCGCTAAAACGGCCCGGTTGCAAGGGGTCGATCCAGTCGCCCTCCTGACTCGAAAGACGCCAAAACGCGTGGACGCCGCAATCTTCGTTCCCCTTCCCTTCGGTCTGCCAAACGATGGAGATTTCCACCGCGTCGACCGTCGACTCGCGCGCTTCGTTCAAGTAATAACTTCCGGAAATTGTCTCGCCCGGAAAGTACAAACGAGCGCCGCGCCCGTCCAAACGAACGTCGATTTGTTCGGAAGGCGACGTTTGACGCGTCGACGGAAAGGGAACGGTCGCTGGAAACATTATTCTTTCTATCGTTTGACGAAAATCGGGGAAACCGGCGCCGCCCAACGACGCGCCGCTCGCCCTTCGTTAATAAAAAGGACGAAACCGGAATTGTTCGTTTACCGGCGCAACCGTCCGAACGGGACGTTTAAAGCGCTTTTTACTTCTTTAATATACTCTCGAAAGCGCCGTTCGTCAAGGCTTGCGCCCGTCTTCGACGCGGTTCCCCGCTTCCTCGACGCGCTTTTATTCCGCTTAATCCCAACAATCGTCGCCTTCGGCGTCAACCGTTTTATCCGCGTCGCAAACAAAATCGTTTTATTCGCAAAAACCGGTCTTGCGATTTCCCTCCGCTTTGCCTACTTTATCTGTTCTACCGTTCGCGCTCCTCGCATTTCGGAACGCAAACAAAGCGGAAGCCGACGTAAGGGCCTTTGCGATCGGCGTCGTAAAACCCGCGATACGCCGGGCGACACTCGCGCGCTTCGCTATCCCAACACCCGCCGCGGTCGACGCGAATGTTTCCCGGGCATTCTTCCGGAGTCGCGCCGGTCGGGTCGGTCGCCGGAAGACCGCGTCCGTTTTCGTCGCGGGGATAGTCGCCGTACCGGTCGGCGCACCACTCCCAAAGGTTGCCGCAAACGTCGTAAAGCCCCCAAGCGTTCGGCTTTTTCGTCGCGACGTCGCGCGTTCCGCCGTCGTTTTCGTCCCCAAACCAAGCGATTTCTTCAAGCGTCGCCGCCGGATAGGGCCCGGTCGTCCCGGCTCGCGCCGCATACTCCCACTGCGCTTCAGTCGGGAGCGCGAAAAGGACGTTTTCTTGTTCCGCGTTTTCCGATTTTAACGATTCTTCCGTTTTCTCCGTTTCAGTCGCGCCAACTCGCTCGCTCAACGCGGAGCAAAACTCGGCGATCTCCGCAAGCCCAACGCTGTCGACCGGGCGTTTCGGGCCGCGAAACTTGCTCGGATTCTCGTCGAAAACGACGTTCCACATCTCCTGCGTCGTTTCTGTTTCAAGGACCCAAAAACCGCGCGTTAATTCTACTTCGCGTCGATATTCGTAATAATCGCGCCCCTCTTCGGTTTCCGGGCTCCCCTGCAGAAAACGTCCCGGCGGCGCCCAGCGGAACGCGAACTCGACCCCGTCGACGGCAAACGTCCGCCGCTCTCCCGCTTTTTCGCCGGGCGTCGCCAACGGAAAGGCCGCCAAGTCGCCGTCGTTTGCCGTTTTTGCCAAATCCGCAAATTCCGCCGACTTTACTGCGACCGCCGTTTCTCCGCCGTTTGCGCAAACCGTCTTTTCGTCAAAGGCGGCCCAACCGACGCAACCGCCCAATACCGCCGCGACCGACGCCCAACGTCCGAACCGCCGCGCTGTTCCGCTTCGTTTCATCGCCGTTTTCCCTTATATTAATAAATCGACAAAACGCAAAAACGCCGCCGCTTTCGTTCGCCGCGGACGCAAAATCGGCGTCGTCGCCAAAATCGAACCGTTTCGGCGAACGTTCGGCGCTTCAATCGCCCCGCAAAATCGCTAAATCCGCCGCCTTTTAACGCCGTTCGAAAACGCCGCCGACCCGAATTTAACGATTTTGCGAACTTTAACGCGCTTTGTTCAGTCGATCAGTTTCCAAGTCGCGCAACGGAGCGACGCTTTCGACGTTCCCTTCTCGACCTCGTACCAAACGGTGCGGAGCGTTCCGTCGGACATTTGAACGGTCGACGGGTACCCCAAGTCGCCGGAAACCGCGTCGCCGTACACGACCATCGCTTCCGACCAAGTTTCGCCGCAATCGTCGCTGACCCGCGCTTGAACCCCGAGCGGCGCCCGACGGTGCCCGTAAGTCATCAGCAAACGCCCGTCTTTCAGCCGCAAAAGTTGCGACGGAATCCCCCAAACGCCGATCGTTCGCGGAGTCGACCAGGTCGCGCCGCCGTCTTTCGAGATTGTTTGGAGATTTTCGCAGTGATTATTCTTATTTTCGTTCCGAATTTGCGCGACGAGCGTTCCGTCCGACGCTTCGACGGCGTGCAGTTCGTGATATTGAACGACCGAGTCGCCGTCGCGAACCGGCATAAATCCCTTAACTTCCCAAGTTTGACCGTCGTCTTTCGAGACGCAGGCGCCGATTCGCTTCGCGTCCGTCCAAAGCTCTTTCCCGACGTAAAGAAGCGTTCCGTCGGCGAGTTGGCAGGGGCCGTGCGGGCTGTTGAACGGGGTCGAATAGCGCGCCGACCAAGTAATTCCGCCGTCGGTCGAGCGTTGCATCCAGCAGCCGAGTTCCTTTTTGCGAGCGTCGGCGTCGATTCGATCGTTGACGCCCTTCCAAGCGGCGAACCGCGCGTCGTTCCACTTCCCTTCGCCTTTGGCGCGAGCGGCGATTTCGGCGTTCAACCCCGGTTCGTAAGCGAGCGAAGTGAACGTCGTAACGAGAATCGTCCCCTTGTCGGTAACGCAGATTCCGGCGTCGCGGTCGTCGATCGGGCCGTCGTAAATCGTTTGCGGCCAAGTCCAAGTTTCGCCGCCGTCCTTCGAGCGAATCAAATCGACGCGACCGAACGGGCAGACGTGCGTTTCGCGCCCGCCGGAAGCGACGACGAGCAATTCGTCCCCGCGAAGCGCGACGGTCGGCCAACCGTAATAGATTCCGTCTTTCGGCGTCAAGTTCGCTATTTTCGCGACCTCGAACTTCGGCGTCGCGCTCGCTCCGAAAGCGAAACGGCTCAAATAGGGCGCGGCGACCGTTCCGGCCAACAGCGCGCCGGTCGTTTGCGATAAAAACTGACGACGATTAACGTTGCGAGTCATTTTCTTTCCTCCGTTGCGAAGCGCCTCGACGGCGACGACCCCGACCGTTCGAGCCGAAAAGCGCGAACGGGAACGCCTTGCCGACGCCTTAATAATAACGACATAACGGCGATAAAACGAACGCGAAAACGCTTCCCGAGCGTCGCCGCGTCCCGTTTATTATACGCGGCGGCGGGATCAATTTCAACGACCGCGACGAACGAACGGCGAAAAAAACGAAAAATGCGGTCGACAAAGCCGCAAAACCGCTAAAAACAACAAAGTCCGCTTAAATTACTGCAAAAACGTCCGAAATCGCCGTCTTTTTCCAAAATCCCAATCGATAAAAAAATATTTACTTAAAAAAACGTTAAAAAACTTGCAATTCGCTTTGCGTTCTGGTATCCTTATCCTCAACGTGGAACGGTTCGCCGTCAAAGCCAACCGCGCATTCCTCCCATTCTTCCTAATTTTACACAAATTCCGACGCGAGACGTTTTCGACGCCCCGACGCAGAAATCGAACCGCTCGCGTCCTTTTTCGACAAGGAGCGCGCAATGCAACTTTGTTCGCAATTTTTCCCGACGCTTCGCCGCCGACGCGGTTTCACCCTCGTCGAACTGCTCGTCGTCATCGCGATTATCGGCATTTTGATCGGCTTGCTTTTACCGGCGGTTCAGGCCGCTCGGGAAGCCGCCCGACGAATGCAATGTACCAATAATTTCAAGCAACTCGGCCTCGCGTTGCAGAATTACGCCTCCGCCAACAACGATACCTTCCCGGCCGGAAGCTGCTATTTCCTCGGCTTCGACCAAAACGTCGGAACGGTCAACTGCCCGCTAAATAGCGGTATTGTCTTCCTGTTGCCCTATATGGAGCAAAACGGGATGTACAACGAGTACTGCCGCTGGGCGTACGACTCGCTGAAAAACCGCTCGCTGACGAACGGGTACGGCGCGCCTTGGGACTTGTCCGCCGCCAACCGCGACCATTGGTACGGGCAAAAAATCTCGGCGCTCCTTTGCCCGTCCGACGGGAACAACGGCGAAATGACCGCCGCGACCGGCTCGTCCTGCACCAACGTTTATATGTGCGCCGGGGACGGAATGTGGACGTTCGCCCGACGCGCCGACCAAGAGTGGACGAACCGTTCGAACATCGGCCCGCGAGCGTTTTGGCAACGCGAAGTTTGGAAGAAAATGAGCGCGATTACCGACGGAACCTCGAACACTGTTTGCCTTAGCGAATGCGTCGTCCCGGCGACCCGCGAAACGAACGTCGTCCGTCAAGGCGCGGTCGCGAGCTATCAACCGCACGACGGCGAGGGCCGCCCGCAACTTTGCCTCGACAACGCGTTGGCCGCCGACCGTATGACCGTCAAAAACCCCTGCACGGTTCTCTGGCGCGGTCGTATTTGGTCGAACGGACGCGCCGCGGAGGCTTGGTTCACCTGCACGCTTCCGCCGAACTCCGTTTCCTGCGTCGCGGGTTCCTTCAACTCGCACGAATGGGGGAGTTTCGCGCCGACGAGCTATCACACGGGCGGCGTCAACGCGCTTCGCGTCGACGGTTCGGTGATGTTCGTCTCCGACACGATCGACTGCGGAACCCTTTCCGCGGCGCAAGTTACGTCCGGCAAGAGCCCGTACGGCGTCTGGGGCGCGCTCGGCTCGATCAACGGCGGCGAAACGACGACGGCGCCGTAATCGTCGACGCCGCTCCCCCCTAAACCGACGAAAACGGGCCGCCGAAGCGTCGGACGTTTCCGCTCGTTTCATCAAAATAGAAAAGACGCGTCGACTTTACCGACGTTTTGCCGACGCGTTCTTATTTTTCATCGCTTAAATCCGAAAGGTCGACAATATGCGCAAACGCACCCCCTCTTCCTCTGCTTTCCCGCCTTTCCTATTCTCCCTCGCCGCGCTCCTTTGTTGCGCCGCCGTCGTCGGTTGCGGGCGCCCGAAACCGGACGGAATGCCGAAACTTTTTCCTTGCTCGGTGAAAGTGATTCAAGACGGAGCCCCGCTCGCCGACGCGACCGTTACTTTTTACGGCCCGGACGGCTTCAAATGGGCGGTTTCCGGAACGACCGACGCGAGCGGCGTCGCGAAAATGCACACGCACGGGACATACCCCGGCGCTCCGGAAGGGGAATTTAAAGTAACGATTACCAAACACGTCGTCGAACCGGCGGAAGTCGACCCGAACGCGTCGGCGAGCGTTACGGTTTCCGGCGGCTCGGCTTACGACCTCGTCGACGCGCAGTTCAAAACGAAAGACTCGACGCCGTTGACGATTACCGTTTCCGGCAAAACGTCCGAAGAGTTTGACGTCGGCGCCGCCGTTCGCGACGCGGTGCAAGCGCTTTAATCGTTAAAGCCGCTTCAACTTAACGCAAAACGCCGCTCGACGCGAAATCGAGCGGCGTTTTTTGCGCGAAAACCGAAATGCTCCGCAAACAACGCGGCATTAAAATCGTCGCGACCGTCAATCCTTGACGTTTTCGACAAGCCAAATCAATCCGTTTTTCAAAAACCGTCGAAACGCCGGATTTTCGTAAGACTTTTTGTCTTGTCCGAGCGCGAACGTCAAGACCTCCGCGTCGCCGAGCGTCCAAGTCCAAGCGACCTGCGGCGTCATTCGGGGCGCGTCGGTCGTCAAAAGAACCTTAACGTCGGGCGAAACCCACATATTTTCGTAACTTTCGTCGATAATCGTAAACGCTTCCAGCGGAAACGGCGGTTCGCCGTCGATTTGCGCCGGTTTCACGTCGATTTCGCGGTCGTGTTCGTAAGCGCCGAGCGGGCGGCGCTTCCCTTCGATCTCGCAATTTTGCTCGAAAACGTAAGTTCCGCCGGCGATTTTCCAGAAATCGGGGCTTTCCGGGCCCCGGAAAGCCGGTGGCGCAGGAAAAAGACGCCGATTTTACCGCTTTTAAGGAGCGTTTCATACCGCGCGAACTCTTCGTTGCTCGTCGGCGTTTGGCGCATATCGTAAAAGAGGAGCGCGTCGAACCGTTTTTCGAGTCCCGGCCTCAACAACGCTCGGTCTTGCGGAAGGGTCGCTCGCGAAAACTCGAATTCGTCGCCGAGCGCGGTCAACATTTCGGCGAACTCCGGTTCGTCGTAGGGACGCCCGCCGTCGAAAACAAGAACGCGAATCTTCGCCGCTTCCAATTTTTCCGTTTTTGCCAAATTTTCCGCTCGGCTTTCCGCCGCCGACGCCGTTAAACTCGCCGTCGTCGCGCAACAAATCGCGCCCAAGACGAGAAACGCCGCGTTCCAACGCCAAGCAATTTTCCTTTCATCGTCGATTCTCCTTCGTTTTGCTCGTGCGACTGGAACGATTTTAACGATTAAACAACTTAGAAAAACCGCCGTCGACTTTTTCTCCGCGTCGCCCAACGTTTGGTTCCTTCATCTTAACGCAACGCCGTCGCAAAATCAAGCGTCGCGCCGACGGTCGCTCGAAAACGACGCGAGAAAAAACAACGAAAAGCGGCCCGAAAACACCTCGCGAGCAAGAAACAAAAAAACGCCGACTCGAAAATCGGCGTTTTTTGTCTCTTCGAAAGCTCGAAACGTTCGCGGCGGCGAAATTTCGTCGCTTCAACGCGTCCCGACGCTTAAAAAGCGCCCGAACAAAGCGTTTCAACGAAAAACCGGCGAACGTCGGCCAAGGAATCGAATTATTCGAGGCCCCAAGCGCGGATAAGGTCTTCGGCGCCCGGCGTCATACGGCGCAGTTTCGCGGCGTAAACCGCTTTGCCGGCGGCGTCGAGGGTCGGCAACTTCGCCTTCATTTTCGTCAGTTGTTCGCGACGCTTACGACGGCACTTCAATTCCTTTTTTCTTTCGGAAATAGACACTTTAATCTCCCATCGATGTGATTTTAGGCGTTCAACACGTCGAGCGCGCCGAAAAACGTCTTCAACGACGCGGCCCCGACAGAACAAGCGCCCCAACGTTTCCGCTCTCGCCGCTTAGGTCGACCTTATAAAAACGCGCCGCTTTAAAAAACGGAACTCGGTCGACCGCTTGCAAAGAGCGCAAAAACGCTCGGACATAAAAAATTTTACTAACGTATTTTAACACGCCCTCGCCGCTCGTCAAGGAGCGGCGCCAAACGTTTTCGCGTTTTCTAACGATTTTGCGTCAAAAAATTGCGGATAACGTCGTTTTCTTAAAGACTTGTCGGCAATTTTCTCAAGTCGACGCTCTTTTTCGCAAGCGTCGTCGCGCAAAAGGCAAGCGTTTCCAACGGCCTGCGCCAATTATTCTTAAAGCGTCGATTTTAACGTTTTTAACGCCGTCGCCGCAAAAAATTTATCGACGGAACAGGCAAACCGACGTTTAAACTCGAACGCGCTTTCCGACAAGGCAAAACGCCGCCTAGGGACGCCGAAACGTCGTTCGTCGTCCTTAAGCGACGGCAAAAAAGGCAAGACCGGCAAATCAGGAAACCGAGTTCGCCGCGCGACGCTCCTCAAATTAAAGAACGCGGGCCCCTTGCGCCGGACGCGTCGCGAAGATTGTCGCTTCGTTTCCAGTCGCCTTTTTATATTCCGTTTCGATAATTTGCGTAATCTCGGCAATCTTTTCCGTTTTAACAAGCGAAACGGTGCAACCGCCGAAGCCGCCGCCGGTGATGCGCGAGCCGATAACGCCGCCTTCCGGGCCAATTTTGCGGGCGATTTCGACGAGGACGTCGATTTCCGGGCAAGAGACTTCGTAATCGTCGCGAAGCGAGTCGTGGCTGGCGTACATTTGCGCGCCGACGGTCGCCCAGTCGCCGGCGACGAGCGCGTCGGCCATTTTCAGCGTTCGAACGTCCTCGCCGACGGCGTGTCGAGCGCGGCGGTAGAGGCGGTCGCCGTATTTTTCGTCGATCAACTTATCTTTCGACGCTTCAAGCGTTTCCATCGTAACGTCGCGAAGCAATTCGAAACCGAGACGGCGCGCGGCTTCCTCGCAATCGGCGCGGCGTTCCGGATATTCGCTCCCGGTCAGCGCGTGTTTGACGTTCGAGTTGGTAATCAGCACCGAGACGCTCGGGTCGGAAATCGGAATCATTTTCGGTTCGCAACTGCGGCAGTCGAGAAGCATCGCGCAATCTTTTTCGCCGAGCGCGGAGATGAACTGATCCATAATGCCGCACTTCATCTTCGCGAAGACGTGTTCCGCTTTTTGGCAGAGGAGCGGTTTTTCGACTTTACCGAATTTAACGCCGCTCAACTCTTCCATCAGCGTCGCGACGGCGACTTCCAACGACGCGGAACTCGAAAGCCCGCCGCCGAGCGGAACGTTCGACGTAATAACGGCGTTGAAACCGGCGACTTTCGCGCCCTTTTCGAGCGAACAGGCGATCGCGCCTTGAACGTAGGACGTCCATTCGACTTTTTCGGCGGGCAAAATTTCGCCGGAAATCGCAAAATCGGCGGTTTCGTCGGTCGCTTTCGCGTAAATCGTCGCTTTTTCGCCCCCGTCGTTCGGCCCGGCGGCGATAATCGTCCAGCGTTCGATCGCCATCGGGAAGACGAAACCGCCGTTGTAGTCGGTGTGTTCGCCGATCAGGTTGACGCGACCGGGCGCCGCGACGAGCGTTTGCGGCTCCGCGCCGAATTTTTCGCGAAAAAGGGTCTTCGTTTCGTTCAACAGCTCTTCAAAAAGTCGGTCGGACATCGGCCTCGTCCTTTACGTTCGGAAAATGGAATCGGAAAAATTGTTAAAATCGGCGGGGGCAAAAACGTGAAACGCCCCGCTCGCCGGAAAATCGGAAAGCGCGAAAATCGAAAACGCCCCGCTCGCCGATAAATCGACGCAAAAAATTCCGACGCCTAGTCGACGTAAGCGCAAAACGCCTCCGTCGACTCCGACGTTCCTTCGGAATCGCGTCAAAATCGGTTTAAACCGCAAAATCGGAATCGCCGACGGAACGTTTTTCCGCTCCGCCGACGCTCGTTTCGCTCAGTATACCGGAAAACGCTCCGGTTTTCAAGCGTCGCCGTTGAGAAATTTCTCGAACGCCGCTTCCGAATCGAGTTCCGACTCGGCCCAACCGCCGTCGACGCGCAACGCGACCGAGCAGCCGCGCCAATCGTCCTCTTCTTTCGACTCATCGTCGTCGTAAGGAACGACCAAAACGACCGCGCCGTTCTCGTTGGTGATTTGGCCGCCGTCCGATTGCTCGAAACCGTTCGTTTCGGAGCGAAGCCAAGCGGCGAGCGTCGCGACGGCGTCCCAATTCGCTTCTTCGAAACCGTCTTCGCAGATTTGGAAGGCGTAACAACCGGTCGTCGCGGCGAATTTTTCGACCGCCCAAGCGCGGTTCCGTTCCGGAAGCATCTCGCCGACAAGTTCGCGAAATTCGGCGACTTCCTCGGCCAACATTTCCGAATCGGAGAGCGCGTCGAAGTCAAGAAGAGCGACTTCGCGATCTTCGGAGTCGACGAAAAGGATTTGAATCGGCTCCGCGTCGAGATTGTCTTCGTCCGCTTCGTCGACGATTGGAATCGCGGAAAGCGGGATTTCCTCTTTTTCAAGGTAATCTTCGATTTCGGTCAACCAAAGTTTCTTGTCGACGGTCGTAAAAACGCGATAGAAAAATTCCATTTTCTTCCCTATTTTTTCTATTTTCTTAAATATCGGCGACGCGAACCGCCAATTCGACGGAACGCGCCCGTTATTCTCGATTCAATCGTTAAACTCAAACGGTCGTTTCATTCGCCTTTTGCAAGCGACGCGGACGCGGTTTCTCGGCCCAAAGGCGAACCAGCTCGACAAGCGTTTCGGTCGCTTTCTCCAAATCTTCGACGTCGAGCCATTCCCGCGTCGAGTGAAAATTGCGCCCGCCGGTGAAAATATTCGGCGTCGGGAGCCCCATTTCGGTCAAGCGGGAGCCGTCGGTGCCGCCGCGAATCGGAATCCAACGCGGCTCGAGCCCGACGTTGCGAACCGCCGCTTCGAGCGTCTCCAACACCTCCGGCGCGTCTTTCAGGAAATAGCCCATATTCTC
Organism: Thermoguttaceae bacterium; assembly: GCA_017937685.1. Taxonomy (GTDB): domain Bacteria; phylum Planctomycetota; class Planctomycetia; order Pirellulales; family Thermoguttaceae; genus RUG369. The sequence goes on from JAGBDD010000197.1 coordinate 80,670, forward strand.
GTATTGGCGGACGACGTCCAGCTCGCAAACCGCGTCGGAGTCGGTCTCGACGACGATTTTCTCGATCGCCGCTTCGAGCAAACGCCGGTTCTCGGCTCGCGCCTCTTCGTCGAACGCGCGGAGGAGAAAAACGGCCTTCGCTTCCGAAACGCCGCCGTCGAGCTTGTAAAGATGGATAAACGGCTCCCGATTTTCCGTTTGTTCCGGCGTTCGTTCCGGCGGAAGTTCGGCGACGATTCGCGCCAAAATCGCCGCCGCGTTGATCATCGTTCCCTTCGCTTCGCCGGGATGAACGTCGACGCCGCGAACGGTAATCGTCGCGCGGTCGGCGGAGAAGGTTTCGCCGTTGATTTCGCCGCCCGGGCCGCCGTCGACGGTGTACGCGCAGTCGGCGCCGAACCGCTCGACGTCGAAAAACGCCGTTCCGTTCCCGATTTCCTCGTCCGGCGTGAAGCAAACGCGGACGTTCGCCCGCTTCTCCGCCGAGTTCGCGAGGCGCTCGACCGCCGCCATAATCGCCGCGATTCCCGCTTTGTCGTCGGCGCCGAGAAGGGTCGTCCCGTCCGAAACGACGAAGCGACGCCCGACGAGCGGCTTCATTTCGTCCGTTTCCGGAATAACGTCGCCGTTTTCAAGCTCAATATCGCCCCCTTCGTAAACGAACGTTTTCGGACGGACGTTCGCTCCGGACGCGGCGCAAGACGTGTCGAGGTGCGCGATCAGCCCGACGGTCGGAATCGGCTCGTCGGCGTTTTGCGGTTCGACGTTCGCCGGCAGGGTCGCGGTAACGTAACAATGTTCGTCGACGGCGGCGTCGGCGAGCCCGATTTCCCGCAACTCGTCGACCAAAACGCGGGCCAAGTCGAACTCTTTCGGCGAACTCGGAGTCGTCGTCGCCTCTTCGTTCGACGTCGTTTCGATCGCGACGTATTTCAAAAATCGTTCGAGCGGGCTCTTCAAAGTCATCGTTTCGCCTCCTCGCCGACCGGTTTCGCGGCGGCTTTTTCTCGTTTTTGTCAATATTTTCTTTTGCGAAATCGCGCCTTATTTACGCGAGCGCTACATCGTGTTGTCAATATTAATTAATAAGCGGTTAAAACCGTTAAAAACGCCGCGTCAAACGGCGAAAACCGGCGGCGGCTCAACCGTCAAAACCGTCAAAACCGCCAACGTCGACGCAACCGCCAAACTTCGCGCTTTAACGCCGTCCCTTCGGATCGGACGTTTCCAAATACCGCTTCAACCGTTCGAGCGTCGTCAGGGCTTCGAGCGGCGTCATTCGGTCGACGTCCAAGCGGCGCAACTCGTCGACGACCGGGTGATCTTCCGGGCCGAAGAGCGAAAATTGAACGCAATCGCGTTCCTCGGCGCCCTTTTTTCGGCCCTTTCGCGACATACTTCGAAGCGTTTCCCGCACCGCGTCGGTCGTTTGCCCGGCTCGCGCGGCCTCCAAACCGGCCAAAATTTCGCGAGCGCGCTCGACGACCTCCTTCGGAACCCCGGCGAGTCGAGCGACGTGAATCCCGTAACTTTTATCCGCGGCGCCGGGCGCAATCTTGTGCAAAAACGCGATTTCGTCCCGCCATTCCCGCACCGCGACGTTAAGATTATTAATGCCGTCGTAAAGGTCGGCCAAATCGGTCAACTCGTGATAATGCGTCGCGAAAAACGTGCGACATTTGATTTTCTTCGCGATAAATTCCGCCAACGCCCAAGCGAGCGAAACGCCGTCGTATGTGCTGGTGCCGCGCCCGATTTCGTCCAACACGACGAGACTGCGCGGCGTCGCGTTGTTCAGGATGCGAGCCGTTTCGATCATCTCGACCATAAAGGTGCTTTGGCCGCGCGTCAGTTCGTCGGAGGCGCCGACCCGAGCGAAAATCCGGTCGACGACGCCGATCGTCGCCTCGCGCGCCGGAATGAAGGAGCCGACCTGCGCCATCAGCGTCAGCAACGCGGTTTGGCGGATAAAAGTGCTTTTCCCCGCCATATTCGGGCCGGTGATGAGGTGCAAAAAGCCGTTTTTCTCGTCGCAAAACGCGCTGTTCGGGACGAACTCGCCCGCCGGCAGGGTCGCGTCGAGGGACGGGTGCCGCCCGTCTTCGATGCGCAAAATCGGCTCGTCGACCATCTCCGGACGGCAGTAATTCCCCTGTTCGGCCAACGTCGCGAGCCCGGCCAAGACGTCGAAGTGCGCCAAGACGTTCGCCGCGCGCTGAATGTCGGCCCGCACGTCCGCTACCTTGCGCCGGAGCGTCGAGAAAATCTCGAATTCGAGTTCCTTCGCGAGTTCCTCGGCGCCGAGCGTTTTTTCCTCGTACTCCTTCAACTCCGGCGTAACGTACCGCTCGGCGTTTTTGAGCGTTTGCTTCCGAACGTAATTTTCCGGAACTTTATCGGCGACCGAGCGCGACAATTCGATATAGTAACCGAAAACGTTGTTAAAGCCGATTTTCAAGCCCGTCAACCCGGTGCGTCGGACTTCGGCGGCTTGATACGCGGTCAGCCATTCCTTCCCGCCGCGTTGAAGGCGACGGTATTCGTCGAGTTTTTCGTTATAACCGTCGCAAACGAACCCGCCGTCGCGGAAATTGAGCGGGGCCTCGTCGCCGAGCGCGCGCTCGATCTCGTCGCAAAGCTCGTTTTTCAGCTCGAGGTGGTCGCCGAGCGTCTTCAAGAGGCGGCTCGACGACGTTTCGAGGAACCCCTTAAAGATCGGAAAGGAGCGAATCGTCTTCCCGACCCCGATCAAATCGCGCGGCGTCGCCCGCTCCTGCACGATGCGGGAAATGATCCGCTCCAAGTCGAAAACGCCGGCGAACGCGTCGCGAATCGGGCCCATTTCGGCGCCGCGCTCGATGATTTCGGCGACCGCGTCCTGTCGAATCCCGATAAGGTCGCACTCGGTCAACGGGTACGACACCCACTCGGCCAGCAAGCGGCTCCCCATCGACGTAACGCAACGATCCATCGTCGCAAGGAGCGAACCTTCGCGGCGACCGTCGCGGTAAGTGCGGACGATTTCAAGACTTCGGCGCGTCGCTTCGTCGATTTCGAGCCGTTTTCCGCGACGGTAAGGAACGAGCGCGTCGATATGGTCGAGCGATTGTTTCTGCGTTTCGAGCAAATAATCGATAACGCCCCCCGCCGCCTGCAACGCGCAAACGTCGTCTTTTTCGTTAAACCCGAACCCTTCGAACGTCGAAAGGCGGAAGTGCTTCGAAAGCGCGTCGAACGCCGTCCGTTTCGCGAAAACCCAGCCGGGCCGAGTCGTCAGCGTCGTCTGTTCGAGCGTCCATTCGGGAAAGATGTAACGAAATTCTTCCTGGATAAGGCATTCGGACGGTCGCACCCGCGCCAGTTGGTCGAAAAGACTCGAAAACGGAATCGTCGTCGCCGAAAAATGCCCCGTCGACGTTTCGACCCAAGCGAGCCCGACAAGTTTCGTCGGCGGAATATCGGAAGCGCCGATTTTGCCGAATTTGCGGGCCGCGTCCGAACCGCCGTTCGCCGCCGCGCGCCGCTCCTCGTCTTGCTCGGCGCGGTCGAGCGTTCGCAAAAACTCTTCGGAGCGCTCGTCTTCGTCGTCGCAAAACTCGGCGCCCGGCGCTCCCGCCTTCGCGCAACGCCGCTTCTTCTCCGGAATGTAAATCGCCGCCAAATAGTTGCTCCGACGCGGGTCGAGCATCGACTCGTCCATCACCGTCCCGGGCGTTACGATCCGGGTAACTTCGCGCTTGACGATCGTTTTCGCCTTTTTCGGGTCTTCCATCTGCTCGCAAACCGCCACCTTGTGTCCGGCGGCGACGAGACGCGCTAAATAAGCGTCCAGATGTTGGTGCGGGAACCCGGCCATCGGCGTCGCTTCCGACGCGGGCTTGTTGCGGTCGCGGGTCGTAACGGTAACGCCGAGCGTTTCGGCGGCCTTGTACGCGTCGTCAAAGAACATCTCGTAAAAGTCGCCCATTCGGAAAAGCAAAAGGGCGCCCTTCGAAGCCTCTTTGGCGTCGTAGTACTGTTTCATCATCGGGGTAAGTTCGCTCATAACGACTATTTTAGCGAAGTCAAACGTTTTGGAAAGCCCGTCGACCGCCGCAAATCGAAAAAAAACGCGCTTCCCGACCGCTTCGACGGCGCCCAAACGCTTCCCTCGCCCCCGCTCGCCGAATCCGTAAAATCGCCGCGACCGTTACAACGTTTTCCCGGCCCCGCGCCCGTCTCCCGAAAGAACGCTCAAAGGAAATCCAAGGCCGGAAAAATCGGCAAAACCGGCGCTTTCGGCAAAAACGTCGAAAAAAATTTTAAGGAAGGGCCTTCCCCCCCGTTTTCAAGCAGGCGAATCGAGGTATAATCCAAATTGTTAGCGGTCGGAACGCTCGGCGCGTAACAGATACTCGACTCCAACGGTCGGGTTTTAGCGCCCGCTCCCCGACAAACGCCAAAGCGACGCGAACGAGAAAACCGGCGTTTCGTTTCTCAATTTGTCGTTAATTAATAGCGACGCAAACGGACTCCGCGAATCTCCTCGCCGCGCCCCGAGATCGATAAAATTTCAGGAGATTAAATCAATGATCGTTACGACTAAAGAATTGTTCAAGGCCGCTTACGGCAAATACGCGATCGGCGCGTACAACATCAACAACCTCGAACAACTCGTCGGTTTGTTCCGCGGCAACTTGGGCAAATTCGCGAAAAACGAAGACCCGAACGACGACGCGAAAAGCGCTCCGTTCATTATCCAAATCTCCCGCGGCGCTCGCACCTACACCGACAAAAACTTCCTCGAAGGTATGATCCGCACCGCGGACAAAGTCTTCCCGGAAGCGATTTTCGCCGTCCACCTCGACCACGGCACTGAAGAAGTTTGCTACGACTGCATCGACAGCGGCTTCTACAGCTCCGTTATGATCGACGCTTCGCACGAAGAATTTGCGAAGAACATTGAAATCACGAAACGCGTCGTCGACCGCGCTCACGAAAAGGGCGTCGTCGTCGAAGCCGAACTCGGCCAACTCGGCGGCGTTGAAGAAGACGTCGTCGGCAGCGTCAAACTGACCGACCCGGCCCAAGCCGCCGAATTTGTCGAAAAGACCGGCGTCGACTCCCTCGCGGTCGCCATCGGCACCTCGCACGGCGCTTTCAAATTCTCGGGCAACCAAGGCCTCCACTTCGACGTTTTGGAAAAAATCCAAGCGGCGGTCAACGAAGTCAAACCGAACTTCCCGCTCGTTATGCACGGTTCCTCCTCGGTTCCGGCCGAATGGGTCGCTCGCATCAACAACGCCGGCGGCGCGATGAAAAACGCCAGCGGCGTCGATGAAAAACAATACTTCCCGGCCGCGAAACTCGGCGTTACGAAGATCAACATCGACACCGACGGTCGTCTCGTTTGGTGCGCGATTCACCGCGAATTTTTCCGCGACCAACCGGAAAAATTCGACCTCCGCGACCCGGGCAAACTCTTTATGCCGGCTTACGCCGAATACATCATTCACAAAAACGAAATGCTCGGCAGCGCCGGTCATTTGGAAGAAGTCCGCAAGCTCATCGAAGCCGCGAAGTGAGTTTCGCCCGTCGATAACTTGACGCTTTAAAAAACGCGTCGGCGTTCCGCAACGGTTCGTCGGCGCGTTTTTTTTGCCTTCTTTCGCCGTCTTTTCCTTTCTACGCATTCCTTAAAATCGTCGCGAACATTAAAAACTCGCTGTTTCCCTCTTTCTTTGCGCTTTCCGTCGGCGGCGTTGTTTACGAAAATTCTTTAATCGTCAAACCCGCGCCGATCGTCGCAACCGTTTTTCCGGAACCTCGACTTGCGTCAAGCGTCTAAATAGCCGATAAAACGATAACGCCTCGTCTTTCCGACGCCGTTTTAAGGAACACAAAGATGAAACGAACGCCGAACAACCGTCCGTCCCGCCCCGCGCCTCCCGCCCGATTCGGCGTTTTCTTGCTCGGAAGCGCGTTCGTTCTCTCGGCGCCCTCCGCAACGTCGGCGCAAACCCCCAATCTAACGCAATCCGGCGGCGTTTCGATCCTTCGCGGCGGAGCGATTCGCGGCGTCGTTTCGAATCCGGAAGCGGGCGCGTCGGCGCCGATTCGCCTTGAACCGACGCTCGGCGGCAAAATTTCGATCGACGCGTCGCTCGTTCGCGAAACCTCCGCGCTTCGACCGGAGCAAATCTCCTACCGCAATTCCGCCCCGCTCCAAAAAGACGACGTCGCTTCGCACCTCAAAATCGCTCGTTGGGCGCGCAACGCCAAGCTCGACGCGCAAGCCGACGCGCATTTTCAACGGGTCGTCGAACTCGACCCGGAAAACGAAGAAGCGCGTAAAGCGTTGAAACACGAGAAGTTAAACGGTGTTTGGGTTTCGCGCCAAGAGCGAATGGAGCGAAGCGGTTTGGTTCGCGTCGGCGGCGTCAATCTTTCGCGTCAAGAAGCTGAACTCGTCAAAAAAGCGCAAGAAGCCAAAGAGGAAGCGCGCTATTGGCGCAAGGAAATCAAGTTTCTTTACAACGCGTCGCTTAACGGCGACGTTCGGGCTCGCGACGCGCTCCGCCGAGTGCGCAACCCTCGCGCTCTCGCGCCTTTAGGCGACGCGCTGAAAAAAGAAAAAGACCCGGAAGGCCGCGTTCTTCTCGTTCAAGCGATCGGGTCGATCGGAACGCCGACCGCGCTTTCGGAGTTGGGCCGCGTCGCGCTCCAAGACGACGATCTCGACGTTCGAACCGCCGCGCTGGAAGGGATTTACCGCAAAAAAACGGCGCTTCCGGAAGCGGTCGAGTTCTTCCGCCAAACGCTCCGCACGTCGGACGACGTCGCGACGATCAACCGCGCCGCCTACGCGCTCGGCTACTTCGAAGCGGAACGGGCGATTCCCGACCTCATCAACGCGCTAACGACGTCGCACAAACGTCAAATTAAAGTCGGTTCGGAGCAAACGCAAGCCACGTTCGATACCGCGACCGGTCGGCTGGGCGGTTTTTCCCCCGGCGGCGGCACAAAAATCAAAACGATAACGGAACTTAGCCGCAACGAAGAAGTTCACGCGGCCCTTGTTCGCATCGTCGGGGCGCGCTACCCCGCGCCGGTCGATTACGGTTTCGACGTCGACGCTTGGATCGTTTGGCGGCGAAGCGTCGACCAACTCGGCGCTTTTTATCCGCGTCGCGACCATTAGCGCAAGCCCAACATTTACAATCGTTAACAACACGCTAACGTCTTTTCCCTCGCTCCAAAACAACGACGGCTCGACGATTCAAATTCGCCGCGTCGTCGTTGTTTCAACCTCTTTATTTCAACGCAACTCTTTGTTTAAATAGGGTTGCATTCGTTCCATTTCCTCTTCCTTCGCAATTTCGCCGTCGCCTGCCGCTCGTCGTTTTCCTTTCGGCGCGACGTCGTGAAGCGCCCAAATCGCAATTCCGAAAAACGCAAGCGCCGCGCCCGCTTGACTTGCAACGCCGAAAATAATCTTCGTCCCCCAGCCAAACGCCGCGCCAAAGTGAATTTCGCGCAACAAAACTTTCGTCTGTTCGTCGAACGTCGCGTTGCGTAACCTCTTTTCCGCGATTAGCGTTCCTTGAACGCCGTTCCAATAAGCGACGCCCGGCGCCGAACAAGCCCAACAACCGCTTGACTTGCGTTCAATACGAATCGCTTGTTCGTTTGAATCGTCAGGAAGTCGCAATCGAACGTTCCCGGTCTTTCGCGAACGCTCGAAATCGCGCCGCAAAATCTCTTCGAGCGCGACCGTCGTTGAGTCGGAAGACTCGACGTTTCCATCGTTTAAGTTAGCGTTCGCGACGTCGCATCGACTCGAATCGCTTCAAAATAATCGCGGACGACAAGGCGTCGTTCAAGCGAAATTTCCTTGGCGTCGAGCCTCGCTTCGATTCGCTGCGAGAACTCTCGCGCCTCTTCGACTCTAACCCGTTGCGTTTTCTGTTCTTGCAACGCGGCGTTGCCGGAACGGATAATCTCTTTCGTCGAATCCCCTTCTTCGCCTTCTTCCCCCGAAACTTGCTTTAACTCCTTATTTAATTAAAGCTACATATTTCACCCGCCCGGCGAATCGGAAGCGACGCTCTGCGAAGCGCCCAACGGTCGCGCGTTCGACGCTCCGCCGCTTGCTCCGTTTTTATTCCCGGCTTGCGCTTTTTTCCCGTTGTTTTGCGCCCCTTTAGAAGAGCAATTTTGAGTGCAAGTCGCGCAAGCCCCGGCGCAATTCGACTTGCAAAGTCCGAGTCGCGCCATCTGGCAGCTCAGTTGCTTAATTTTCTCTTTATTAGACTTATGAGCGCGCAATTTTCCGGCGAGCTTCGCGCGAGGTATTCTTTCAGGAAGCGCGTTTCCCGCTTTGCCACTCTTCCGCGAGCTACTCCGTAAGTTGCGCCGTTTACTTGTCTTAGCGACTGCGAATCGTTTCGGCCGTCGCCTTCAATTTATTGGCGAACGCTTGACGGTCGCGAACGCTCATCTTCTTAAAATCCAACTTTTTAAGTTCGTCGGTCGCCTTCTCCAAATCGCCTTCCGCCAACGCTGCGCCGACTTTCGTCGTTTCGTCAATTTCGCCAAACGCCTCGGCCCAAGGACTTAAACGCGCGCTCGCTCCTTTCGACGTCGTAAGAATCGATCGTTTTCTTCTGCGCTTCTTCCATTCGAGCGACAACGGCGGTCGCTTTCATCGGATCGTCGCTCGCCGTCTCGATTTCGTCGGTCCAACGCGCCCAATTATTGATCAGTTTCTTAAACTATTTATCCTCAGGATTTGCATCGAAAAGTTTCCACGCCGCCGTCAATACGACGCCGCGCAACTCTTGCAAAGCGTCGGCGCCCGTTTCGTTCGGAACGCCTCCCGAGGCTCGGGCTCCCACACCGTTACGGTCAAAGCGATTAACGCGACCGCAAGCGCGGTCGTTTTCGCCTTCGCGCGCTTCAGTTTAATTGACACGTCGTCGTTCGCTCGAACATTTTCAACGCGTTCAAAACAATCCTCGAGTTGCAAACGCTCGATTGCCGTCGGTTCGCGTTTCTCGGTTTGTCTCAAAACATCGCTCGCAGTTAAACACCTATCGTCAAAAGAATAACGAGCGTCGCTCGCTTTTTCCGACGCGTTGCGTTCGAAATCTGTTAGAGCGTGTTGACACTACTGTTTAAATAAAATAACGATTGCTACAAAGTTTAAAAACGCCGAAAACATAACGTCGAGTTTATCGCAACGCGTCGCGATTCGACGGAAGTCCTGAATACGTCGAAAGAAACGTTCGATTTCGTTGCGGCGTTTGTAAAGTTTTTTGTTGTAACGCCAATGATTGCGTCGGTTACGCTTCGGCGGAACAACCGGTTTGAAGCCGACGTCGCGAGCCGTTTGACGCGTTTCGTCGCCTTCGTAAGCGCGATCC